>JAHHQS010000059.1 GCA_020026285.1 Parabacteroides sp.
TCCAGCATCTGCTGCTCCATATGCTTTGAGTGCAAAAGATTTGAATACAAAATTGGGTACTGATGAAAATGGTGATAGTTTCAAATTAAGTGCTGCTTTGAGTAAAGTTATTGATGCTAAGCAAGGTGATCTTGGTGAAAATGTAAAAAGTACATTGAAGAATCCTTTCACATCAACTACTTTCCGTGCTTGGAACGGTTCTGCTTCTCTTGCCGTTTTTGGAAATGAACAGAAAAATGATTTCAATTTATATGCAGATGTAGACAAAAAACTTAAACCTATAAAAGAAGAAGGTTACGTCTTATTGCAAGTAATTGATGGTAAAAATGATGATAAGATATATTCTGATGATTATTTTGTAGTTGATCAGAAATATCTGACAGGAACTGCTAATAATGTTAAGTTGATTGGCTTTGGAACAGATAAATTAGGTACTAAAGTTATTAATAAAACTTGTGTTACAGATGCGGCTAAAGGACGTGAAAATGTGAATTCATACATGTTCAAGTTTAATTATTACCCAACTCAAGATAGTATCGCTATTTCTGTTAAAGAATATAACGATCAGAATAAAGAAGGTAAATGGACTGGAAAAAATGGTGAAAAAACATTGGTTACGGCAACTCAATTGACTGGAATGGTGGAATTGTCTGTATTAGAAACAAATGGTCCTGCTAATATTAACTTTATGTTAGGCGAAGGAACAACAAACCGTACATCAGTTAATAATAATGTGTATGTTATCAAAAATAGTAAAGGTCAGTATTTAGCTGTTCCTATCCATAACTCTTTGTTGAAAGGTCAGGCTGCTGTACAGTGGGTAACTGTAAAAGCTGACGAACAGGAAGTAATGAATATGCCTGCTTATCAGTGGGTTGTATTGAAAAACAATCGCCAGACAGAAGAAATCGCTGCTGTTTCTCCAGTAAACGTTATCAACCGTGAATTTGATGGAACTCGTTATGATAAAGTTCAGTTACGTAGTAATGGTGGCTTCTTATTCGTAACAGGTAATACTTTCGGTTCTGATTCTTTGGTATTCAATGCTGTTCCTGAAGAAGTCGTTTCAAATAAATATTTAGGTTATATGAACATTGACAAACAAGATTTGGATGTTATGAATTATAACTTGAATTATTTGAACCCTTATGTATCTGATAAATTTATCGGATTAGGCGAAGGTTCATTGTTGACAGTTAAAGAAGGCAAAGTAGCATTCTATTTAACTAAAAATGAAGGAGAACTTTACGGTTACAAAGCTGATGGTACAGAAGATATCAAAGGTTTGGTATCACAGTTGATTCGTTTCTCATACGTTCCTTATATCAAATCTGCTAAAGGTAATCTGAATGTTGCTTTGGATGATGAACATCAGTATTACGTATCAGAAAAAGCTGATGCAAAGAAATTCTATTTTAAAGAAAATAATTTCTATCAGCCAGAAACTGCTGATGCAAAACGTCCTTACTATGCATTGGTTGACTTGACAGCTGCTAAGGACATCACTAAGGCTGGTACAAGTGATAATGATATGGCTGCTACATTGAAGAATCAGGTGATGGCTGAAACTAGAACTTCTGCTTTCGCAGTTCTTCCTAACGATGCTCCATTATATCGTCGCTTCAATTCTGTTGCATTGGATGGTGCTGTAGAAGGTAACGAAGATGCTGCTAAATTGTTGAAGTTCAAAGAAACATATCGTGGTAATGAATATTTGATGGATGAAGCTAATCCTACATTCCAAAACGAAGGCGTTAACTACTTGGGTATCTGGACTGCTGATAAGAAAGCTGCTGGTTTGTCATTCAATGTTGATACTGCAGTATTGAACTTAAGTACAGCAGGTAAGATTAAACCTCAGTACTTTATCTATGTAGGTGTTGATACTGTTGCTGCTGTTCCTGGTGTTCCTTGTGACGCTACAGATCACAAACATATGGATATAAATGGTAAACCTTGTGATGCTGATCATTGTATCCATGCTAAACCTGCAAAAGCTGGTTATACAGTAGCTAAATACTTGGTAAGCTTTGCTGATTCTTTGAAAGCTAAAGATGCTGACAAACTTTATCAGTATGGTAAATATACTCGCGTAGGTTTCGTTAAGGCTTTGAAGATGGATGAAAAATTGTATTTCTTGAAGAATGGTCTTCAGAATGTTGCTGCTAAAGATTTGGATTTGGACGAAGTTAAGAAATATTCTGATGTTGTAGATTTGAAAGCTTTGAGCAAAGATGACAGACATCATAACTATACTTGGTCATTCCGCTATGTAGATCCAGAAGCTGCAGCAAATGAAGTTGAAGAAGACAGAGCATTCTTGTTCGAATCAAATAACTATGATGGTGTTCAGGTTGCTCCATCAAATGCAGCTTGGTTGAAGATTCAGAATGGTTGTTTGGTATTGACAGATGATAAGTCAACATTTGAAAATGCTAAACTTGGCGAAGACAATGCATTAATTTTCAATATCGAAAAGGGTAGTGCTGATGATATGGCTACTGAAAACGAAGTAATCTCAACATCTAACGTAGTAGTTGCTGCTCAGAATGGTGCAGTAGTAGTTAAGGGTGCTGAAGGTAAATCAGTAGTTGTTTCAACAATCCTTGGTAAAGTTGTTGCTAATCAGGTATTGGCTTCAGACAACGTAACAATCGCTGCTCCTGCAGGTGTAGTAGTTGTAACAGTTGATGGCGAAAGCTTCAAGGTTGTTGTAAAATAATTGAATAATCAAAAATGATTATATGAGTTATGAATCGGGAACTTCGGTTCCCGATTGTTTCATAATTTAAATTAGCGCAATTCAAGTTTATTTAGTTTTAAAGAATTTGTATAAAGTATTCCGTGAGGAGGAAAGCGCGATAAAGTTAATATTAATAATAGTATAAAGAAAAAAGAGACCTTCTCCCTCCGTGAGGACCGAGAAGGTTTTAACATATAAAATATCATTTTGTAGCTGAACAGTTATCTGTTATTATTTAGTCATTTTATTTTATTGAAGAGCCACAAATTTCATATCGTTATTAATCTATAAAAACCTATGTGCTTTATTAAAATATTATTGATTAGATTAATATTGCAAAATAAAGTTAAATGTAGATGAGGTATACTTGTTAAATCTGTACCGATTTCAAATTGTTTTTTCCGGATTTTTGAGTAGTTATTAATGATAATATTTTTTATAAAAAAATAACAATTCCGTATTTGTCAGTTTTTAAGTCGTTTATCTGAAAAATGTGATTCTCCAATAAAGGTACTTTACAATAAAATCAAATATTTATTGTTGTTTTGTTCGACTATGATTAATATATTTAATCTGTCTGCTATTTATAAAAGTTAATAAATGAAAAAAACGAGCAGATGATTTACGGATATATTCGAGTGAGTTCTGAGAAGCAAACAGTGGAAAATCAAAGATACGAGATCGATAAATTCTGTTCAAGCAGAAATATGAAGATCGATGGTTGGATTGAAGAGACAATTAGTGGAACAAAAGCATATAGTAAGAGAGAATTAGGCAAGCTTCTACGAAAGGTGAAGAAAGGAGATTTAATCATTTGTGCTGAATTGTCACGTCTGGGTAGAAATTTGTTTATGATTATGGAAATACTGAATATCTGCATGGAGAAAGATTGCAGGGTCTGGACCATCAAAGATGAATATCGGTTGGGTGAAGATATTCAAAGTAAAGTTCTGGCATTTGCTTTTGGTTTATCAGCTGAGATTGAAAGAAATTTAATTAGCCAGAGAACTAAAGAAGCTCTGTCGCGAATTAAATCAGAAGGGAAAAAATTAGGAAGGCCTACTGGTCGTAGTACTGATCCTAAGAAATTTAAGTTGTATTCTAAGCGCCATATTATCAATGATTTGTTGAATAGTGGGTGCTCGCTGAGCAAGATTGCTTCTAAATGTAATGTAGATAGAAAAACATTAACCCGTTATTTGAAACAATTCCCTTTTACTGAAAATGTAATTTAAGTAATGGGTATACATATTATAAGATTGGCAAATGTTTTAATATTTGCCAATCTTTTGTACTTTTGCATCAGCATCGAGGTGACATTAGATGCATATAAACCAAAATATTATTAAAAAATCTATGTACACAGTTATCAAACGAATGGAGATTTCGGCTGCTCATCAGTTGAAACTTTCCTATCCTAGTAAATGTGAGAATCTTCATGGTCACAATTGGATTGTCACAGTCTATTGTCGTTCTAAAGAATTAAATTCAGATGGTATGGTCGTTGATTTCACCCAGATAAAGAACGTGGTGAATGGTCAATTAGATCATAAAAATTTGAATGAAGTACTGTCATTTAATCCTACAGCCGAAAATATGGCCCGTTGGATTTGTGATCAGATTACTACTTGTTATAAAGTTGAAGTTCAGGAATCAGAAGGAAATACTGCTGTCTATGAGAAAGATTAATGAAATCTTCTATAGTCTGCAAGGTGAAGGTTATCATACAGGTGTTCCTGCGGTGTTTATCCGATTTTCCGGTTGTAATCTGAAATGTCCCTTTTGTGACACTCAGCATGACGAAGGAATAATGATGTCTGATGAAGAAATATTGAACGAAATCAATCAATATCCAGCTAATACGATTATTCTGACTGGTGGTGAACCATCTCTCTGGATAGATGATTCCTTGATTCATTTATTACATCAGCATGGCAAGTATATTTGTATCGAAACAAATGGAACTCGAGTACTACCTGAAGGAATAGACTGGGTAACTTGTTCACCGAAAGAAGGTGGAGATCTGGCAATCAGGCATATTGATGAGGTCAAAATCGTTTATACAGGTCAGGATTTGAGCGAATTTGAATTGTTACCTGCCAAACATTTTTTTCTACAGCCATGTTCGTGCATGAATACTAAAGAGACTGTAGCTTGTGTGATGAAGAATCCGAAGTGGAGACTTAGTCTGCAGACACATAAGCTTATAAATATTCAATAATCTTTTATATAACTCCTGATAACGAGATATTTGTTTCCGTTATCAGGAGTTCTGTTTGTGTTTTAAATAACAAATTTTATTTACCTTTTGGATCTTTACTCACCTAACAACGTTTTTGCAATGGCCAGATCGAATGGAGTAGTGATTTTAATATTTTCTCGATTGGATTTTACAAGTTCTACGTGAAATCCAGCTGATTCGAATACCGAAGCATCATCTGTAAATGAGGAGATAAAATGTTGTTCGTATGCTTTGAAAAGTTCTGCGGCTTTAAAGACTTGTGGGGTATGAACAATGTAATAAAAAGAACGGTCAACAGAAATACTCTTCTCTTGATTGGTTATTTTACGTATTGAATCGATGATTGGCAATACGGGGATAACACCTCCTGAAGATTCTGCTTTTATAAAGCAGTTTTCAATAACCTCTTCCGATACAAAAGGACGAACTCCGTCGTGAACGGCTATTAGAGCTTTCCCTTGGATTGCGTCGATTTCATCTCTAATAGCATTAAGGCCGTTTTGGACGGAGTGAAAACGAGTTTCACCTCCGGTAACGATACGATGAGGCACTTTACAGCCTATTTCTTTGCATAACATTTTCCAATACGGCTGATGTTCTTCGGGAAGGACTAAAATGATATCGGCTTCATTGTTCCAATTCCAGAATTTTTCAATTGTATGCATTAATACTGGTTTCCCCGCAATAGGGATAAATTGTTTGGGCAGATCCGATCCCATACGCAAACCTTTTCCTCCCGCAACAATAATGACATATTTCTTCATGATTCCAATTCCTCTAAAACTTTCTTTACTTCTTCATCTACTTTGTACAATTTGTCTTTACAGAGTTTTATCAGGCGAGTGGCTTCTTTTACATTATCTGATAGTACATCCACATCCAAATCACCTCGTTCAATATCTGTAACGATACGACGAAGTTTTTCGATGGCTTCATTATAGGATTCTGTTTTCTTTGCCATATATATGTTGATTTTATTTGTTTTCTTTAATTTGTTTTATCTCTGAAATGATTTCTCCATCTATTAATCGGGTTGTCAGTTTTTGCTCTTTACTGATGTCTTGGGCCGATTTAATAATCTTTCCATTTTGAAGAGTCAGACTGTAACCTCTCTTTAGAATATAATCAGGAGAAGCCATTTTTATAAACTGTTCTTTTAATTCTAGAAATCTGGATTCTTTAGTCAGCCTGCTATCAACAGCTGTTTTTATTTGTTGTAGCATTCTGTCAAGTGAGACCTCTTGTCTTTCTACTGAATTTTTTACAATTCCTGGTAGTTTTCCGGATATCAGATTCAATAAGGAACGATTCCGTTCCAGTTTATTTCTTACCATATCCGGAAACCGGTTGCCTATTTGTTGTAGAAAGTTCTTTTCTTCTTTTAGTAAGGAAGTTACTTCCCCAATGAAACGTTGTTCCAGATCATCTAATTCACAGGCTTTCCGATCAATTAATGAAATCAGGAAGGCCGCTACTGCTGTTGGCGTTTTTAATCGGGTATGAGCAACCAGATCAACAATTGTATCATCACGCTCATGTCCGATTCCCGTTATTATGGGTAAAGGGAATTGAGCACAATTGGCAGCCAACAGATATGAATCGAAACTATTCAGGTCGGAAGTGGCACCGCCGCCTCGAATGATAACGACAACATCGAAATAATCCCGACAGGAATCGATTCTGTCGAGCGCCTGAATAATCGATTCTTCTGTCTTTTCCCCTTGCATCAGGGCTGGAAACAACTTTAGATAAAAAGGATATCCTGCTTCGTTGTGTAATAATTGATTCTGGAAATCTTCGTATCCGGCGGCAGTCGGAGAGGTGATGATAGCTATTCGGGTTGGAAATTCCGGAAACGGTAATTCCTTGTTTAATGAGAAGATACCATCTTCCTGCAGCTGACGGATGATCTCCTGCCTTTTGCGGGCCATATCACCTATAGTGTATGTAGGATCAATATCTACTACATTCAGACTGAAACCGTATAATTCATGAAATTCGATAGAAACTTTAACCAATACTTTTATTCCTGAACAGAAAGATTGACCTGTTTCCATTTCGAAATAAGGTTTCAGCATCCTGAATGTCTTTGCCCAGATAGAACCTCTTGCTTTTGCAATCAGCTGATTGGATTTAGCATTCTTTTCTACAAATTCCAAATAGCAATGACCAGACGAAGCATTGATACGAACGTCGCTCGTTTCAGCACGAACCCAATATGTCTCGGGAAATGCGTTATTCAGCGTGTCTCTTACATCTCCTGTTAACTCGGACAAAGAGTAGATTTGTTTGTCATTGTCTGTTCCTAACATAAATCAATCCTTTTTTATATGATTTGTAAATATCAGGAATTCCATAACCTAATTCTTCGTCAGGCAACTTATATTGAGAGGCATTCTCTCTGATTAAGTTACGAATCTCCTTGGCAGAAAGTTCAGGTAATGCCTGCCATAAACAAGCTCCTAATCCTGCAAGAATAGGGGTTGAGAAAGATGTACCGTTTACAAAACAGATCTTTCCTTTCTCATTAATAACACAGCAATCACTACCCATGGCAGAAACGTCCGGTTTGACTCTTCCATCTGCAGAATAACCAATAGAACTGAATGAACTTTTTACTTTCTTTCCAGTAACGGCTCCAACAGTAAGAATACCTCTGGCATCTGCCGGGACAGTTATCTTTTTCCAATTGGAATTTCCTTCGTTTCCGGCACTGGAAAATACCAGTATACCTTTTTCTGAGGCTAATTCGGCTGTTTTGGATATGAATGATTTATTTCCATTTAAATCTTCAAGTTTATAATTCAGGTCTGGATCATCAAATGAAAAATATCCTAAAGAGGAAGTGATAATATCAACACCTACACTATCCGCATATTCTACTGCTGCAGTCCAGTAATCTTCTTCGATAGGAAATTCATTAAACGAATCTTCACTTTTTATTAACCAGAAAGTTGCTTCCGGAGCAGTACCAATCATTACATTCGGGATATTGGCTGCCAGACAGGAGAGAACTTTTGTGCCGTGTTCATCACCGGCATAAACACTCTCTCCAGGATAAACGACGTTGTGTGTACCAGCTATCGACGTTGAAGAGAATGCATTGATTCGATTAACTCCAATAAATCCGGCATCAATAACGGCAATTCTCATATCTTTCCCTTTGAATCCCTTTTTATGAATTTTATTTCCTTTAAGCATCTGGATTTGTTTCTGTGCATATCCATATTCTTTACTGATCGGAGTTTTGTCGGTAGCCAGTTTTGAACATTCCGCTGGAATTTCCCATTTATAGTGTTTGCTTTTCCAAATATATTTCACAGAATCAACAAAAGAAAGGTGAGTTATCTGTTTTATAGCAAAGGAATCGATACTTTCAAGAACTATTGTTGAATGCCATTTACTTTCTGTAATTAGTTTGAATCCATAGCTCTGTAGTTCCTTCTTATAGGATAAAGGAATTGGTAAATCTGAATCCTTGATAGGAATATGATAACGGGATCTTCTTTGAATCGCATCATTAGAAAGAAAATCTTCCGGCTTGTTAATCTGATATTCGTTATCTCCTTTTTTATCTTTTAAATAAACTCTGAATCGATAATAGATACTTTCTTCGCTCCAGATCGGTAAAGAAAGAAACATACCTAATAACAATAGATAATATTTCATGATAATAAATGAAGCTCTTTAAAATAAATAAAAAAGGCCCAAAGACATAAAAATATCCATTTAGATGCTTTTGTGTCTTTGAGACTTTACGTGTATTATTGAATAAACCTTTTTTTTAAAGGTTTTACCAGGTGAATTTTGAATTATTCAGCAAGATCCTTGAAAATAGGAATTTCACGTTTGATATTCTGACGTAATGAGATTAATGTTTCTGTCGCAGTAACACCAGGTATCTCCTGAATACATGTATTCAATAATTCCATTAAATGTTCATTATCACGAGCATAAAGTTTAACAAGCATAGTATATGGACCTGTTGTAAAGTGGCATTCAACTACTTCTGGAATCTTTTCAAGTTCAGGAACTACATTTTTATACATAGAACCTTTTTCAAGTTTAACTCCAATGTAAGTACAAGTGTTATATCCTAATATTTTAGGATTGATGTGATAACCAGAGCCTACAATCACATTCATATCGATTAAACGTTGAACACGTTGATGAATGGCTGCACGAGAGACTCCACATTCTTCTGCTACATCTTTAAACGGAATACGAGCGTTTTTTGAAATGATGTTCAAAATCTGATGGTCTAACTTGTCAATTTTTTCCATGTTATGAGATGATTAATATCTTTATGATTTTTTATTGTATCAAAAATATGGAATTAATTTTGATAAATGAACATAATGAAAGAAAAAAGTATAAATAATTATGAAAAAGCGGAGAAAATATGCTCTCGAACATACTTTTCTCCGCTTTTAGCTGGATAAAATAGAATTATACTATTTATTTAACAATTTCCAATAATTCTACTTCGAATTTCAATGTGCTGTTTGGTTTGATATCGCCACCTGCACCACGTTCTCCGTATGCCAGATCAGAAGGAATCCAGAAGATATATTTAGAACCTACAGTCATTAGCTGTAAACCTTCTGTCCAACCTTTGATAACTTGGTTAACTCCGAATTCAGCAGGTTCGCCACGGTCAACAGAGCTATCGAATTTTGTACCATCTAATAAAGTACCTGTGTAATGAACTTTAACCTTGCTGTCAGCAGTCGGCTTTTCTCCTTTACCTTCAGTTACAACCTGATACTGCAAACCGCTTTCTGTTGTGATGACACCACTCTTAGTCTTGTTTTCAGCTAAGAATTTTTCACCTTCAGCTTTGTTCTGAGCAGCTTCTTTAGCAGCAGCTCTCATAAAGTAAGTCTGCATGAATTGCTGAGCCTGCTGTGGATTCATTTTAACAGAATCTCCCTTGATAGCCTGAACGAAACCGGCAATTAAAGCATCAACATTAGCTTCTTCACCAGGTAAAGTTTTTAAATTTTCTTTGTAACCAGCACCAGTGCTAACACCAATAGCATAACTTACACTATCAACGCCATTTTTTAAGCTGACGTTTTGTTTAGAATCGCAAGAAGTTGCGAATAATCCAAATACTACAGCAGAAGCTGCAGCCAAAACACTTGTTTTTTTCATTTTTTATTATGTATGTAATTTTATTATTTTACGATTTCTAATAGTTCTACATCGAAAATCAAAGTGCTGTTTGGTTCAATCATTTCGCCTGCACCATGTTCTCCGTATGCTAACTGTGAAGGAATAAATAGACGCCATTTTGAACCAACAGGCATTAACTGCAAAGCTTCAACCCATCCAGGGATAACTTGGTTAACACCGAAAACTGCTGGCTGACCACGCTGAATAGAGCTGTCGAAAATAGTTCCGTTAATTAAAGTTCCCTGGTAGTGACATCTGACTTTATCTGTTGCTGAAGGTTTAGGACCGTTACCTTGTTTCAATATTTCATACTGAAGGCCACTAGCACATTCTACAACTCCAGCTTTACCACGGTTGATTGACAAGAATTCTTCACCAGCTTTCTTATTGATTTCCATTTTTTCTTTCTGAAGCTTTACAAAGAAATCATTAATAACCTGTTTTGCTTCATCGTATGTGATTGCAGGTTCTTTTTCGTTTAAAACATCAGATAATCCCTGAACGAAATCTTCTATCTGCAAATCTTTAATTCCTGTATTTTGGAAGTTGTTTCCAATGCTTAATCCTAAAGCGTAACTTACTTTATTCATTTCTTGTATTATTTCGATAATTTATAAATCGCAAAAATAATGTTTTAATCACAGAAAAGTGTTATTTCTTGTGGAAAAATTTATAAAACAGCTTGTTCGCTGGTCGGAAAGCGATTAAATAATTACTTTTCGTCACTTTTATGTGCTATATTTGTGAATACAAATTGGAGATGATTATGAAAAAAAGACTTGTAATATTGACGGGTGCCGGAATGAGTGCTGAGAGTGGTATATCTACTTTTAGAGATTCAAATGGTTTATGGGAAAACTATAGAGTGGAAGATGTCGCAACTCCGGAAGGTTTTGCACGAGATCCAAAATTAGTACTTGATTTTTATAATCAGAGACGTAAGGAATTATTAAATACCAAGCCTAATCCCGGACATGTAGGTTTGGCCGAGTTGGAAAAAGATTTTGATGTTCGTATAATCACACAGAACGTGGATAATCTTCATGAACGTGCAGGAAGTACTCATGTGATTCATTTACATGGAGAATTGATGAAGGCCTGTTCTGTAAGGGATTTGGATACTACTTACGATCTGGATCCGAAAAATCCGGATATTCATATAGGTGATAAAGATCCGCATGGCGTCCAGCTTCGTCCTTTTATCGTTTGGTTTGGTGAAGCTGTTCCTATGATTGATCCCGCCATCCGGGAAGTGGAGTCATGTGATATTTTTGTAATTATCGGTACATCCTTGAATGTTTATCCTGCAGCCGGATTATTGAATTATGTACGTCGAGGTCAACCTATCTATCTGATTGATCCGAAACCGGTAAAAACATATCGTGATGATATTAAACAATTACAGTGTGGAGCTTCTGAAGGAGTAAAACGGCTTACCGAAATATTAAAAGAAGAAAAGTAAATCCATTTTTCTTAAAAAAAGATAAATATCAAATATATTGAAACTTTCGTTGAAGTGTTAGGTGATTGATATAGTGCAACCTGCTTTCGACGAAAGTTTTTTTTATTAATTTTGCAGCCGAAATAATTAGAACTGATTTATACTTATTACTTAATTTAAAAACGGCGGATGGATATTCAAAATACAACAAAACGTCCTTCATTGGGATTATCTCTGACTCCCATTTTTATTTTAGTTATTCTTTTATTCTTTACAATCCAGATTTTTGGAGGTGATGCATTGGCTGGTGCCAGTCAGGTCGTACTAATAGTAACAACGGCTTGTTGTTCAGCATTGGCAATGGCATTTTGTAATGTGAAATGGAAAAAAATAGAGGAAGCAATCTGTACGAATGTACTTGGTGTTACTACCGCTTTGCTGATTCTTTTATTGATTGGTATGCTTTCTGGCAGTTGGATGATTAGTGGAGTCGTACCTACATTGATTTATTATGGAATGCAAGTTTTAAGTCCGACATTTTTTCTTGCCTCTACTTGTCTGATCTGTGCTGTAGTTTCTGTGATGACAGGTAGTTCCTGGACAACTATTGCAACAATCGGTGTTGCATTAATGGGGATTGGCGAAGCTTTGGGCTTTTCTTCCGGATGGATTGCCGGAGCTATTATTTCTGGTTCTTATTTTGGAGACAAGATTTCTCCGCTTTCTGATACAACAGTCTTAGCTTCGTCTACAACGAATACCCCTCTCTTTGAACATATTCGTTATATGATGTTTACAACTGTTCCGACAATGATTATCACATTAATCATTTTTACAATTGCCGGCTTTACTTTTGATCATGATAATTCGAATGAAGCCATGTTGTTTTCTGCATCATTGAAGGAAACTTTTGATATATCTTTTTGGTTGTTGATTGTTCCTGCTGTTACGGGTATCATGATTGCCAAACGAGTTCCGTCTATTATAACCTTGTTTGTTTCTGCTATTCTTGCGTCAGTCTTTGCTTTGGTTTTTCAACCGGATTTATTGCGGCAAATAGCGGGAGCTGAAGTCATTGATTCAATATCTATGTTCAAAGGAACATCGATGACTTTATTTGGAGCCACACAGTTGGAAACAGGTAATGAAATGCTGAATTCATTAGTCGCAACACGAGGAATGGCTGGGATGATGAATACGATTTGGTTGATTCTTTGTGCCATGTGTTTTGGTGGTGCCATGACGGCTACCGGAATGTTAGAGACATTGACTTCTGTATTCTTACGTTTTATGAAAAAACGTGCCGGACTTGTTGCTTCTACTGTCTTTTCTGGTCTAACTTTGAATATCTGTACAGCTGATCAGTATATATCAATTATTCTGACAGGAAATATGTTCAAGGATATTTATAAAAAGAAAGGGTACGAAAGTCGTTTGTTAAGTCGTACAACGGAAGATGCTGTGACTGTAACTTCAGCATTGATTCCTTGGAATACATGTGGTATGACTCAGGCAACAATCCTTAATGTTCCAACATTGGTTTATCTTCCATATAGCTTTTTTAATTTGATTAGTCCGCTTATGAGCATTTTTATTGCTATCTTGGGCTTCAAAATAGTAAAGCATCATGAAGAAAATCAAGATTAGTCTTTTAGGAAAAGTCGTTATTGCGATTATGGCAGGTATTGTTTTTGGACAGTTCCTGCCAAATAGTATAGCCAGAATCTTTGTAACTTTCAATTCTCTGTTTGGAAATTTCCTTTCCTTTGCGATTCCGTTAATCATTTTAGGTTTAGTTACTCCTGCCATTGGCGAGTTGGGTAAAGGAGCCGGTAAGTTATTAGCTGTTACAGCTTTAATCGCTTATGGATCGACTATCTTTTCTGGATTTTTCACTTTCTTTAGTTGTGATGCTGTTTTCCCAGAGATACTACCTCATAACGCTGAATTAGCAAAAGTAGATAATCCGGGAGATTTTATGTTAATTCCGTATTTTCAGGTAGCAATGCCTCCTTTAATGGATGTAATGACTGCTTTGCTTCTTTCATTCACGATTGGTCTGGGATTGTCGTATATTGATGGAATTACCTTGAAGAGAGGTTTTACAGATTTTAAAGAAATTATCATCGACTTGATAGAAGTCGTTATTATACCTTTATTACCATTACATATATTTGGTCTGTTCTTGAATATGACGGTAAGTGGGCAGGTTATGGATATTGTAATGATGTTCCTTAAAGTGATAATAGTCATTTTTATATTGCATGTAGCTTTACTGTTAATACAATTCTCATTGGCAGGAGCTGTGAGCGGAAAGAATCCTTTTCGTTTGTTGCAGAATATGCTCCCGGCTTATGCAACTGCTTTAGGAACCCAGTCTTCTGCTGCTACTATTCCGGTAACATTGGCACAGGCAGTAAAAAATGGAGTGAGGGAGAATATTGCAGTCTTCGTTATACCTCTTTGTGCAACTATTCATTTGGCTGGAAGTACGATGAAAATTGTAGCTTGTGCTATGGCCATTATGTTGATGTCTGGAGAACCGGTAACTCTATCTCACTTTGCCGGATTTATTTTGATGCTGGGAATTACAATGGTGGCTGCTCCCGGCGTTCCAGGCGGTGCTATTATGGCAGCATTGGGATTGTTACAGAGTATGCTGGGATTTAATGAGACATTACAGGCTTTGATGATAGCATTATATATTGCAATGGACAGTTTTGGTACGGCTTGTAATGTAACAGGTGATGGTGCAATAGCTATTCTTGTTGATAAAATAGCAGGTAAATGGCATAAAACAACTGTTGTAGAAAGTAAATAGAAAAATCGTTTATGGATATTCTCCTGGTAAGTCTGGAAGATTCTTGTAGAAGCAGAATAGCTCAAGGTTTATTAAGTTCTTTTGGAAGAGGAATGCGAATAGAAACTGCAGGTATTGCAGAAGGTAGTCAGGTTCCGGATATTGTTTGTAAGGTGATGGAAGATAATGGTCATGAAGTTGTGACAAATAAACCTCTTGCCTTGTCGTCATTCATTGGACAATCTTGGGACTATGTAATAACTTTGTGTAAGGAAGCAGAAGATGAGGTGAAACATCTCAACATCCGATCAAATCATCTGGTGTCTTTTGATTTTGATGATCCTTTTAAAAAGAGAGGATTGGATGAAGAGGAGCAGGAGGAAATTCTATTAGAAGTTTATCAGGATATGGATCATCAACTTTATTGTTTTTATCGCGATGAATTAAGAGAACAGTTACTCCCTCGTTGTACTTGTGGTGCTAATACTTATTGCCGCTGTGAATAGCGTAAAGATATTGTGTCGTAAGGAAAAAAATTGTCGACGTTATATAAAAAAACGTCCAATGTTTATAAAAGCATTGGACGTTTTTGGTATAATTAAATCTGATCAGATTTCTTATTTCTTAGGAGCCCAGTTACGTGGAGCAGGTGCTTTTTTAATAGGTTTACGGTCTTTTAATTGAGACATAACCTCTTCGATAGCCTTGTTTAACTGCTGATCTTCTCCATTCCATTCTTTAATTGGATCATTGTCAATTAAAATATCCGGATCAACACCATGATTTTCGATAATCCAGTCGCCTGTCTTAGCATCGAAGCTTGTGAAGAATGGAACACGGATATCTGTACCATCCATATATGGAAGTGAACCGCTGATACCAACAATTCCTCCCCAAGTACGAGTACCGATCAATTTACCTAATTTCAAGGCTTTGAATCCCCATGGGAATAAATCTCCATCAGATGCAGAGTATTTGTTTACCAGACATACTTTCGGACCTACCTGTACTGCATCAGGAACCGTTCCTACACGATTCGTTCCACGACCCATAGTCAAACGATAAGGTTCACGAGAAAGACGTTCCAGTATCATAGGAGAAACATTACCACCACCATTTGCACGGTCATCGATAATCAGTCCTTCTTTATCCAGTTGAGGATAGAAATAACGAGCGAATTCATTCAGTCCATCAGGTCCCATATCAGGAATATAGATATAACCAATCTTTCCATTAGAAGCTTTATCTACTTTCTTGATGTTATCTTGAACCCAGTTATAATGGTACAATGAATATTCTTCCTGTAGAGGAGTAATAACTACTTTATGAGCTCCGTCCAGTTGAGGTTTGCTGTTGATAGTCAGTTCTGTTGGAACATTAGCTTTACCTACTAGTAATTCGAACATGTTCTTGACGTTCTTGGTTGGAACGCCATCGATAGCTACGATATAATCACCCACATTGGCTTTGATACCCGGTTCATTTAGAGGAGAACGAAGTTTCTTGTTCCAGTTAGCTCCTTCCAGAATCTTTTCCAGTTTAAAGAAACCACTCTTGTCTCTTGAAATTTCAGCACCAAGTAATCCCATGTTCAAACGTTCCGGACGATCAGTCTCACCTGGATTAACATAAGCGTGACCACAAGTCAGTTCAGCAATCATTTCGCCAATGATGTAGTTCAAATCCAAACGAGTCTTTACGAAAGGAAGAAGAACTTCATATTTCTTTTTCATGGCTTTCCAATCGAAACCATGCATACTTGGCTGATAGAAGCCATCCCGGTATGCACGCCACGCTTCATCAAAGATTTGAGCCCATTCTTGTGTATAGTCAATATTGATCTTGATATTCGAAAGATCAACGGCTTCACTTAGATTGGCTTTAGTTGTTGGGAAAGAAGTTACATACAGCTTTTCACCTTGCTGGAATAAAGCTTTCTTTCCATTCGCTGTGATATCAACGATTTGTCCGTTGAAAACAGTTTCTTCTTTCAAAGTCTTCAGGTTGAATACTTTTGTACCATTCATGGTAGCATAGAATACTTTTTCACCATCAGAATAGAAATTACCGTAATAAGAAGGAGAAACAGGAAGTTTTACGATACGATCGTTGATCCCTTCGAAGTCGATCTTGACGACATTGTCTTTTACTTCTTTCTTCTCATCCTTTTGTACATCTTTCTTTTCTGTATTCTCCATCTTGATGGTATCATCTTTTTCCAGGAATGGTGAAGGCGTTTCCTTATCTAATAAAGCCAGATAAACACCATTCATCTTGCTATAGATATGATTCCATTCCAATTGTCCGTAACTAGGATGGAAATCTCTTGCAGAAGTGAAAATTATATATTTGCCATCTGTACTGAATACAGGTGAATTAGAAGAATACCATTTGTCTGTTATAGCATATTCTTTCTTTTGTTCGATATTGAAAACATAAATGATAGAGTTCTCGTTTTCTGCAGTACGGGTATAAGTCAGCCATTTGCTGTCGGCAGAGAAAGATACGCTTCTCGGTTCTCCGGCAGGATCCTGAAGTAATACAGTTTTCTGTTTATTTGTTACGTCTACCAGATTGATTCTGTTCTGACGGTCTGTATAAACAATCTTTTTGGCATCCGGACTCCAACGGAAAGAACGAATGTAAGTATCATTGTTTTTTGTCAGCTGAACAGCTTCTTTTCCAATAATATCTTCCTGAAGATAAAGTTCTGTTTCTCCTGTTCTATCCGAAATAAAAGCAATCTGTTTGCCATCAGGAGACCATTGAGCATTTCTTTCGTGAGCACCAGGAGTGTGAGTGATGTTTTTACTGACACCTTTATCTGAAGCGATATTGAAAACTTCACCACGGGCGGTAATCGCTATTCTTTCGCCATTTGGAGAAAGACTTGCGTCTGTAATATAATCTGCACCGTCTTTAACTGTCTGACGGGCATAAATATTGTCGGAGGTAAGAGATATGTTTACTTTTTCAGCCTGAGTACTACCAGCCTTCAGTTTATAGATATAACCTCCATTTTCGAATACAATCATATCACCATTGCAGGAAGGGAACTTGATATCATATTCCGTAAAATTGGTGACTTTTTTAGTCTCTTTGCTTTGTGTATTGTATACGAAAAGATTCATGATATGATCCCTGTCCGAAATGAAATAGATATCATCCCCAATCCACATCGGGAAGATATCCTGGGCTTCATTGTTAGTCACATTTTCGACTTTCTGTCGGGCTGGATCATAAATCCATACATCATCGGCCATACCTCCTTTGTAATGTTTCCATGTTCTGAATTCACGCATTACTCGGTTGTATGCCAATTTTTTTCCATCCGGAGAGTAAGAACAGAAACCTCCTTCAGGTAATGGAATGACGGTTGGTAATCCACCTTGCTGATTAACGGTATAAAGTTTGCCGGAGAAGCCGTCACCAATACGGTTACGGTAAACGATATTCTGGCCATCCTTACTCCATCCCATGACGATATTGTTCGGTCCCATTCGGTCACCTAAATCATCACGGCTGTTAGTTGCCGTATAAGTTACACGTAAAGGTTCGCCTCCATTTACAGGGATGGTGAATACTTCCGTATTACCATCATATTGGCCAGTGAATGCAATCGTTTTTCCATCGGGAGAAAATTTAGGGAACATTTCATATCCCACATGTGAAGTCAGTCTTTGAGCTTCACCTCCGTTAATTGGAACTTGGTATAAATCGCCTCCATAAGAAAAGACGATCTCCTTTCCATTGGTAGTAGGGAAGCGTAGAAGTCTTGCTTCGTTTGCAGCTGCAGTCAAAGTAAGACCTGAAAGGGCAATAAGTATTAATTTCTTGCTCATAGTATTATGAATTAATTTATACAAAGGTAACATATAATTGATAAATGAGATATTATTTAAAGTCTGTTTCTTTTTCCCGATTTATAAGATTATCTTTGAAAACTAACTAAATGATACAATCGAGTATGAAATTTTATCAAGGTCTATTATTGAGTGGTACTTTATTAGGAACGTTTGTGTTAACTTCTTGTAAGGATGTGCCGGCTCCGGAAGCGATTTTACCTGTGCCGACGGCGGATCAGGTGGAATGGCAGAAAATGGAAACTTATGCATTTGTCCATTTTGGATTGAATACTTTTAATGATCTGGAATGGGGATTCGGAGACACACCTGCTTCAACATTTAATCCTACAGATTTGGATTGTGACCAATGGGTTCGTACCATTAAGGCTGCAGGTTTGAAAGGTGTAATTCTGACAGCAAAGCACCATGATGGTTTTTGTCTGTGGCCAACAGCAACAACTGAATATTCTATCAAGAATTCTCCTTGGAAAAATGGTAAAGGAGATATGGTTCGTGAATTGTCTGACGCTTGTGCCAGACATGGCTTAAAATTCGGACTTTATCTTTCCCCCTGGGATCGAAACAGTGATAATTATGGATTCCCTGAGTACGTTGATAAATTTCATGCTCAGATGAATGAACTGATAAGTAATTATGGCCCTTTGTTTGAATATTGGTTTGATGGAGCTAACGGAGGTGATGGATGGTATGGTGGTGCAAAGGAAAAACGTTCGATTGATGCCAAGACTTATTATAAATATGAAGAAGCTCGTGCCGCAATTAAGGAAAAACATCCAAAGGCTATGATTTTTGGAGGAACAGTTCCTGATATTCGTTGGATTGGTAATGAAAGTGGATGGGCTGGTGATACTAACTGGTCTCTTTATTCTCCTGAAAAAGAGAAGCATTATACCGAAAATCAATCAGGAATGGAAGACGGTGATAAATGGCTTCCGGGAGAATGTGATGTTTCAATTCGTCCGGGCTGGTTCTATCATGCTCGTGAAGACCATCAGGTCAAATCTTTGTCAGCATTAGTTGATCTGTATTATCGAAGTGTCGGACATAATGCCAATTTCCTTCTGAACTTTCCGGTTGCATTGAATGGAAAAATTGCGCCTATGGATTCTATTCGTGCTATTGAATGGTATCAGACAATTAAAAATGACTTGAAAACAAATCTATTGCAGAATGCTTATGTCCAGGCAACGAATTCTCGTGGTCGTAAATATTCTCCAGCTAAGGTGACTGATGGAAACTGGGATACTTATTGGGCTACAGACGACGATGTCACTCGTGCTTCTTTGACGTTTACATTAACTCCTGCTTCTGAAGTAAACCGGTTAATGATTCAGGAATATATTCCTCTCGGACAGAGAGTAAAATCATTTACCATAGAATATGAACATGATGGTAAGTGGACAGAAGTAGAGCCTGTAGACAAAACAACAACTATTGGTTATAAACGTATTGTCCGATTCAAAACTGTTCAGGCCGATAAAATACGAGTTAATTTCCTGGAAGCTAAAGGTCCGCTTTGTATCAATAATGTGGAAGCTTATCTGGCCCCGGCATTATTGACAGAGCCTGTTATTTCACGAGATAAGGATGATCTTGTTTCTGTTAAAGCGGGAGATACCGGATCATCTGTTTTTTATACGACAGATGGAAAGAATCCTGATAAGAATTCTTTGCTTTATGAGAAACCTTTTGTTTTGAATCATAAAGGGACAGTTAAGGCTGTTGTTTATGATCCGGTATTTGATAAATACAGTCCAGTAAGTTCTAGAGAGTTTGATATTTCTTCGAAAATTTATTTGGTGGATGATGAAAAGGCGAGGGTAATATTTGATGGAAATGGCTATTCTGCCTATTATTTGCCACAAGGGGATAATGATTTGACTGTGAAGTTGTCAGAAGAAAATACAATAACAGGTTTCCGTTATACACCAAATCAGGGAAGAGATTCGAGAGGCCATATATCCAATTATAAATTTTATATAGATGGAAAATTGGTGTCAAGTGGAGAGTTCTCAAATATTAAAGCGAATCCAATAGAGCAGGTAATTCATTTTTCTCCTGTCAAAGGAAAGAGTGTCAAGCTGGAGTCTGTTCGTAATGTGGATGATTTTAAAGCTACGGGTATAGGTGAATTCTCTGTGATAACAGAATAAACTCTTTTACCAAATAAGGAACGGAAGATAAGGAGATAGTAATACTACTATTATACCTTATCTTCCGTTTTTTTCTATATCGACGGTTAGGCTTCCACGAAGTCCAGGATATCTTTTGCTTCTTGTGCTATAAATCTAGGGGAAAACTCTTTTAATTCAGAAGCCGGTCTGAATCCCCATGTTACTCCACAAGCGTCGACATGACTATTAATAGCAGTCTGCATATCTACATTGGAGTCTCCAACATATAATGTATCTTCATGAGAAACTTTTGCGATATCCATTATTTCTAGAACTACCGCAGGATCCGGTTTGGTCTTTACTCCTTCACGTTGCCCGAATACGGCACAGAAATGGATCTCCGGGAAGAAATCGGAAATTAATTGGGCTGTCGCTTTCTGATATTTATTCGAAGCCACGGCAATCAGTAAACCTTTCTTTTGTAATTCAAGCAGCATATCAGATATGCCTTGATACGGTCTGCTGAGGTCTGCCTTATGAGCATCGTAATATTCCAGAAAATCCTTACGTATGGCAGCTATATTCTCTGTAGATTTTTCCCCTTCGGGAAGAGCACGCTCAAACAGTTTGTTTATACCATTTCCTACAAAGTAATTGTATTCTTCCAGCTGGTGAGTTGGAAATCCGTTCCTGGCTAAAGCAAAGTTGGTACTGTTCGCTAAATCAGCGATTGTATTCAACAATGTTCCGTCTAAGTCGAATATGATTAATTTCTTCATTTAATTATACCGTTTTGAATGATTATTGATCAGTCATCTTCTCCGACCAATGGTGCAAAAGTAGAAAAACACATTTATATAAACAAAAAAGCCGATTCCATAAAGGAACCGGCTTTCTTATATCATCATTGAATGATTATTTACCAGAAAGTTTTTCTTTCAATGCAGCCAACTCTTCGATATCACCTAAAGTAGTTTTTTCTAACTGAGTTGTAACATTGTTATTTTCTTCTTTCTTGCTGTTGTGTTTAGCTCTCTTTTCAGCAGCAGCTTCTTTCTTAGCAACCTTTTGTTCATCTTCGAATACGCGGCTGTGAGAAAGGATGATTCTCTTAGCATCTTTGTTGAATTCGATAACCTTGAATGGTAATTTTTCTTCAACCTGAGCCTGTGAACCGTCTTCCTTAACTAGATGTTTAGGAGTAGCGAAACCTTCAACACCATAAGGTAATGTAATAACAGCACCCTTATCCAACATTTCGATGATTGTACCTTCGTGGATTGAACCTACTGTAAAGATAGTTTCGAATACATCCCAAGGATTTTCTTCCAATTGTTTGTGGCCTAAGCTCAAACGACGGTTTTCTTTGTCGATTTCCAATACCTGAACATCGATTTCTGCACCAATCTGAGTGAATTCTGATGGGTGTTTGATTTTCTTAGTCCAAGACAAGTCAGAGATGTGGATCAAACCGTCAACACCTTCTTCGATTTCTACGAATACACCGAAGTTAGTGAAGTTACGTACTTTAGCTACGTGCTTAGAACCTACAGGATATTTTTCTTCGATAGTTTCCCATGGATCCTGTTTCAGCTGTTTGATACCCAAAGACATCTTACGTTCTTCACGGTCGAGAGTCAATACTACAGCTTCAACTTCGTCACCTACCTTCATGAAGTCCTGAGCAGAACGCAAGTGCTGTGACCAAGACATTTCAGAA
>JAHHQS010000006.1 GCA_020026285.1 Parabacteroides sp.
ATAATTGTTCTACTGATAATACTGAGGAATTTATAAAAAGCAACTATCCACAAATCAAATATTATAAAAATAATACGATATCAGGTTTTGCAGAAAATAATAATAAAGGAGCATCTTATGCTACTGGTGAATATATTTTCATATTAAATCCAGATGTCATTATACTGCCTCAAAGTATTGATATTCTTTATCAGTTTCTAAAAAATCATGTAGAAGTAGGAATTGTTGCACCACAATTATTAAATTTAGACTCAACCATACAATACTCTGCCAGGACATTTATATCACCATCCATCCTTCTAGCCAGAATATTCACTAAAGGAAAAGATAAAAGTGATAATAAATATGTTAAGCAATATTTAATGACAGATATATCAAAAGAACAACCAACAGAAGTTGATTGGTGTATGGGAGCAGCCCTATTACTTACAGCATCTTTTTATAGGGAATTAAAAGGTTTTGATGAAGGTTTCTTTTTATATGTGGAAGATATGGATCTTTGCCATAGATGTTGGAAACAAGGGAAAAAAGTTATCTATCTTCCACTAAGTAAAATGATTCATGCCCATCAAAGATCATCATCAAAATTCAATAAGAAAACAATTATGCACTTAAAAAGTATGCTCTATTTCTTCAAAAAAAACAGATTTAGAATTAAACGATAAAAATGGCATATCTATACAATTAAGATATGCTATTTTTACAGGTCAGAATATAAACATTCTAACAATCTTTCATTTGCACTCCAAACTCTATTTTCAAAGACATAGTTACGAGCTTTTTCAGCCAACTCTTCCCTATTCGACATAAAATAAAGTATTTTCTCATTCAAAGTAATCAATTCCTGATCTTTTACATGTGGATTATCTAAAATAAAACCACAGCCACTTTCTTTTATTAATTGTGGAACATCCCCTGCATATTGGGTAGCTACAACCATCATTCCCGCCGCCAGATATTCAGATGTTTTAGTTGGTGATGAATTGATATTTACCAGACTTTCTGCTCTTAAAACAAATCCAATATCTGTCAATAATAAATGAGAGGGAACCTCTTCATGTTTAAGACTTTTAATCAAACAAGCACCTTCTAATTGTTTTAGTTGGTCTTTATATGGCTCTATATCGTCATTGGTATACAAACATAAAAAATAAGCTGGGTTTATTTTCCTCAACTTAATTACTAAATCAAGAGTTTCTGATATACACTGCCAAACATGTAATCCTCCAGAATAACATAATACAATCCGGTTTTCCAACCCCATGTCCTTTCTTAAAGAGAATCGCAAATTTCTGGTTAAAGATAGATATGGACCAGGTTGAAAATTACAAGGTAAAATAAAATTGGGAATATTATTCTCTCCATATACAGATAAATTTTTCCTCAGATTAGAAGAAACTGTAATTGTTTTACAAGAACGAGCCAAAGCATAAATATTCTCTTTTCTAGCATTTTCAACTTGATATGGTAAATAATTATCCATTTCCAGCTCAGGAACAATATCTGAATGAAAATCTGTAACTAAAGGCAAATTTTGTAAAAATCGGACACAATTCGCACCTGAAGCCAATTCAGATTGAACAATATCGATAGAATATTTTTTACATATAATCCAGGTAATTACAGCCCTAATCCACGAAGCTATATTTTGTAAATGTAATCTATTAGGCAAAGTGTACATAAAGATCGGTTTGATTTCTTTTGGAAAAGATTTCATTTCCTTTTCTTTCAAAGAAAACCCCTTTGTATAAAAGCCCAATAAATATACATTAAAGCCAAGTTTATTTAAAGATTTGGCCATATTTAATGTTCTTACTTTATCTCCAGCATTAGTGCCAATTGGATAACCTCTATGTATGATTAAAACATTTTTTTTCTTCATTCAGATTATTTTTTACGAAATACATCTAAAATTCTTTGACAGGAATGACCATCTCCGTAAGGATTATTTGCCTTGGACATACTTGCATAAGCCTTTTCATCATCTAATAAAGACGAGACTTCAAACAATATTTTATTATAGTTTGTTCCTACTAATTTTACCGTTCCAGCATCAAGAGCCTCAGGCCTTTCTGTTGTATCACGCATCACCAAAACAGGTTTTCCCAATCCTGGAGCTTCTTCTTGAATTCCACCACTATCAGTCAAGACAATAAATGAATGATCCATCATATATACAAATGGCAAATAATCTAAAGGCTCAATGAAATATAAGTTAGAATGAATCTTTTTATAATCAGTACCAAATACATCATGAATAGGCTTTCTGACATTCGGATTCAAATGCATAGGATAAACAAAATCTACATCCGAATATTTATCCGACAAATCTCTTATAGCATGACAAATATGGATAAATCCATCACCAAAATTCTCACGTCTATGTCCTGTTATTAAGACCATTCTTCTATTATTTTTCCACGCTTCAACCAAATCATTAGAAATTCCTTTATCGGCCAATTCTTGCAGAATTACTTTTTCAATAGTATTTTCAGACTTTATCCTTTTCAATACCATATGAAGAGCATCTATGACAGTATTACCCACTACATAAATAGAAGATTCAGCAACATTTTCCTTCAACAAGTTTTCCTTACTTAATGCTGTTGGAGAAAAATTATATGCAGATATTCTACCTGTAATCTGTCTATTAATTTCTTCAGGCCAAGGGCTATAAATATTATGTGTACGCAATCCTGCTTCAATATGAGCTACAGGTATTTGTTGATAATATGCAGCCAATGCTGCAGCCATAGATGTAGTTGTATCACCATGAACCAAAACCACATCAGGCTGAACCTCTTTTAAAACGTCTCTAATTCCTAATAAAACACGAGAAGTTACATCATATAAATCCTGTCCTTTAGACATAATATTTAAATCATACTCCGGCTTTACATCAAAAACGTCTAAAACCTGATCTAACATTTCTCGATGTTGACCTGTTACACACACAACTGTTTTAAAAGAATCTTTATCAGCTTGAAAAGCCTTTACCAAAGGACACATTTTAATTGCTTCCGGACGTGTTCCAAAAACTAATAATATATTTGTTTTCATTATATCTTATTTGTCAAATTCTATATTATTTAAATGCACTTCTATTTTTGATAAATCTGGTAATTTCATATAATCACCATATAATTCAGATAAATAAGCATCAACATTTGCCGGAGCTGGGAAAGAACGTCCCTCAAAATTAATTTTGGATAAAGGGAATAAGTCTTCTTCATGCCTTACACCCAAAAAGCCCGCACCCAAACATTGATAATAATCTTCCGCTTTTAATAATTTAGCCAATCCATATAACAACGGATAAACCATGTATTGCAAAGTGTTTAGTAATCCTCTTTTACAAAGAAAACGATATCCTGATTTTGATTTAGAGTTATATGACAATTTATAGACAATTCCATGTAACTTTGCTGCAATACGAACAAAAAATTTAAAATTTCGTTCTATATAGAAAACATCCATATATATTCCACGATATCTATAATTACAATCTTTTCCTAACGTTTCATATAAACGAGATTTCAAATCTCTGATTTTCACATAGGGAGCGACATAATTATAATCACTTTTAGTTGATTGAAGTCTTAAATCGTCAGGCAGCTCAGATGAAATTATTTCGATAAAACGCAAATAATCTTCTTTCAACATTTCTATATCTAAATCATCATCCCAAGGTATGAACCCCTGATGTCGTACCGCTCCTAATAATGTTCCAGAACTCAACCAATATCGTATACCATATTTTTTACAAATATCGTCTACTACACATAAGATATCAAACATTTTATGTTGATGTCTTCTTAAAACAGACCCTTCCGGATTAAAACGGCTTAATTCTTCCATTAAACTGTATCAATTTATAACGATTACAATAATATAATCGATAAATAGCTATTGAAAATTCAGCTAATCCCAAAGCTAACGTAAAATACTCTATCGAAAATTTATTTGTAATAAATAATAATCCATATAGACAAATAAGTATTACTGTTGATAACAAGACACTTCTATTAAAAGGCTTTGAATATCCAAAAGACACTAAAACTGGTGATCCTGTATACAATGTTATTCCTCCACTAAAAATAAACAGACATAAGATTCGCAGTAACGGAACAGAATCCATCAATGCTCCTCCAGATAATATATGTATACCTAATGGAGCTAAGACGTAAACTAAAAAGATAATACATAATGTTGCAAACATAATCATTCGAAAACACTTGTTTACAAAGTTCACATCTTTCGTTTTTGCTATATGAGGGAATATTGCCTGATTAAGCATTTGCAACGGAACTAATGCTGTAGTTGCTATTTTTTGTGCTAAATCTAATGCTGCAACTTCATGCATAGTAAAAAATATTCCACAAACTAATTTTGCCATACCATTGTTGATAACAACCGACACTCTTGAAAAAAAGAATGGAATACTATCAACAAAATATTTCTTCATCAAGTTTAATGAAGGCAAAAACAAGGTTATTTTTTCTGCTTTTAATAACATAAAAAAAGAAACAACCCCCGATACAATCCAACCTATTGATTGCAAAAGTGGTACTAATATATAATCATCTGCTCTTTTGATAAAAAGAAAAACAGTTACAGTATATATTAAAATTGAAATAAAACGTATCAACGTTATATATTTCATTTTTTCTATACCTTGATAAAACCATACAGGGAATAGAATTTCAGACAAACAAGATAGAAAAGAAAGAAAAAATAATAAAACATGACTCCTAAATTGATCAATAAGAAGGACCATACCTCCTAATATCACAAAAGAAATCAGAAATAAGATTGTTTTAATCATCAATACTGATGATACAATCTCATTTAATTTGGATATATCCTTCCTTGCAACTGATACTTCTTTAACAGCCGAAACATCCAAACCAAAATTTACCAGAACAATAAAATAAGATATTACAGTTTGTGCAAAGACCACAAGACCATAATTTTCAGTTCCTACTGTACTAATAATATATGGTAATGCGATAAAAGGCATTACCATTTTCAATACTTCCAAAACAGATAAATATGCTGTATTAGAAAGTATAACTTTATATTTCTTTCCTTTTTCTAATAGCATGATAAACTATACCCAAAACTTATCGGTCGGTATATTCATTTCTAAATTTTCACTATTATTTAATACTAAATTATATATTTCCGAAGCAAAATAAATATCATGCAAAGCAATTCCTATATTATAAGCCAATATGCGTTCGTTGTCCGATTCACGACCTGGATTTTCTCCTAAAAGGACATGGGCAAATTCATCAAACTTTTTAAATTGATTAAAGTATTTAAATCCGCAAACGTGCTTTACATCATCCGCAAAAACTTTATCAAAAAACAAATCACAATTTTGAAAACCTCTTGTATGAACAGGAACAACCAAAACTCCCGGTTTATAACAATTATCAGGGGCAAAAAGATCATGAGCTACAGTTACACAAGAAATAACCACGTCTGCATCCTTTATTAACTCTTTAACATCTGAAAAAACTGTAAAAGAGATATCTGTATATTCTTTAAATCGATCAATAAACGATTCTGCCTGATCTTTATATGATAATAAAGATACATTTACAGGCCCTTGGATCAATTCCCTCAAACATAATAATGTTGCACGAGCTGTATTTCCCAAACCTATAAAAGCATATTGTTTTGCATCTGATTTTTTAAGCTTATTAATACTTAAAGCAGCAACCGCTCCTGTCCTCATAGCTGTAATCCATGAGCCATCCATAAAAGCCAATAAATCACCATGAACAGCTTCATATAATAAAATATCACTAACTAAAGCTGGTTTTCTTTCTGGATAACGAGATACGACCTTCACTCCGAATCGTTTTTTCGTAGCCAAATAAACTGGCATTGTATTAAAAAACACATCAGAAGAAGGAGATACGCTTACCTTTCCTGGCAAAATACATTCGTACTTACTTCTTAAAGCCTTATCCACCCAGTCTACACACTGTTTTGGTGAAATATTTAAATTTTTAATTTGGTTATAATCAATAATCTTCATACTAATTACAATGCTTGCAAAGTTTTAACTAAATAGTTATTATCAGCTGATGATCGAATTGCTATTCTGACATATTCTCCATGTTGGAATGCTTTCTTCGTTCCACAGTCTTTTATCAAAATATTATATCGGCTCAACAGCAATTGTGTTAAGTCTGATGAAGTATATTTATCTATAACTTCACACAAAAAATAATTTGCCTGTGAAGGTATAACTCTCAAAAATGGTATTGATTTTAACGCCTCCTGAAAACGTTTACGTTCCTGAACAAAATATTTACAGCCTAATTCATAATCAGAAGCATACTTATTGAATATCTGCATATAAAATTCAGCAAATGAATTTATATTCCATATTGAAACATCCTTTCTGATTGTTTGAACAAGCTCATTATCTGATGAAGCCAAGATACCCAATCTCAATCCTGGTACACCATATGATTTAGAAATACTTTTTATCACTATTAAAGAAGGATATGATTCCAATATTGAATCTTCCAACAATGAATTTTTGATTGATTCATCTGAAAAATCAACAAACGATTCATCCAAAATCAAACGTATATCTTTTGAACTTGCCCAGTCACATAATTGGAAAACCTCGTCTTTTGGTATATAATTACCCGATGGATTATCAGGATTAATCAATAACAATGCCTTAATATCTTTATCTGAATAAAAATCCTTCAAATCTTTAACAGTGTAGGAAAAATCAGAATTAGATGGAATATAAGGTACAAGAGTTATCTTATTTCGACGATTTGGATATTCTTCAAATGTAGGATAAACAACACCTAAATTACCTTCAATCGAAGTCATCAGACTCTTTATTAGCTCAGCTGCGCCATTTCCAACACAAACATAATCTGGTGTAAGACCAAAATATTTTGCCATTAATAATGCGTTTACCCTCATGCCTGAAGGATACTCTGTTAGTAACACATCAAAATTAGCCTTCATTTCCTTCTTCATTTTCTCTGAAGGAAAATAAGGATTTACCAAATAACAAAAATCCAGTAAAGAAGGAAATCTCCAATAACCTCCATAACGCTTCTGATATGATTCTAATCTCTTATCCTCTTCTGCAAAGATAGACTCTGCATTATCTAAATCCTGAATATCATCTATTTCATACCACTTTTCACCAGATAAAGGTAGAGCCTTCAAATCTGGTTTATCCAATAATGCTATTACTCGCAAAACCTGCTCATAATATTCATTACAGCCAAGAGCATTAATATATGCATCCAGAAATGGAACATAATGTGTTCTTGAAAATTCCTTACTAAACTTATAAATATTTACTGTTTTATAATATGAATCCTTATGATCAAAATTGAAAGCTTTCTTTGTTATGAAATTCAAAATTACATTATCACTACCTAAAGTAACAACAGTTCCATCCATCCAACTTTCATACTTCGCTACCAAAGCGATATTGGGATATGGATCCGATATTATTTTATCCAACACAGCATCTTCAAAAATCAAATCAGATTCGACCAGTAAAGTATCATCTTCCTGTAACTGCTGTTTTGCTAACGATAATGAATAAATATTGTTAGTTTTATCATAGATAGGATTGTTTATATAGACTATTGGAATTCCGTTATAGTTATCACCTACATAATTTTTCAATTCATCGCCTTTATAACCAACAACAATAATTATTCTATTTAGATTAAGTTTCGAGAATTGAGACAAAGCACGATCTATCAAAGTAACACCATTTACTTCAATCATACACTTTGTATTATTACGAGTAAGATTACCTAATCTTTTACCCATTCCTGCTGCTAAAATAACAACCTGCATAACTTAGCGTTTTTTTAAATCTTCTAATAGTTCTTTTACCCGACTTGATACAAACAGATACCCCATTGGAATACCTAATGTAAAAAATACCATAAAGATTGCTGCAAATAATTTGCGAGGAGCAACTGGTTTACGCTTAACAAATGCCTGGTCTGTAATAAATCCTTTATTGCGGCCACCTTCTACAGCTAAAGCTACTTCTTCTTTTTTCTGCAACAAGACCAAATAAATTCCTTGCAATATTTCCTGTTGACGCTTCATGTCGATATATTCTCGTTCATAAGTAGGAACATTTCCCATCTTATCAAAGATCGCCTTTTCCTGAGATTTAAGTTCGGCTATCATTGCTTCCAAACTTTTTTTAGAATTACTAACAGAAACCAAAACACTTTCACGTAATTTTTCTATCTGTTTTTCTTCTATTTCAGCTAAAGGGTTAAAATCTTTTGACGATTTAATCGTTTTTTCTCGTGCTATCAAGGCCTGATTATATAATACAACAGGACTACTCTTATCCCCATCTTTTGAACCTGTGGATAATCCTGCAGGAACCAACTTATGTTTATTCTTTGGATCCTTTACATATTCATCCAAAAGATTAACGATATACATCTGTGATTCCAATTCAATGATTTTCTCTCTAAACGTTTTTAAGGCTTCTGTATAAAAAACGACGTCGTATTCGACATCAGTCATCTTATTTTTAAGTTTGTAGACTTCTATCATTCGTTCAACATCCTTCAACTGGGCAATAACACCATTTATTCTTTCTTCTAAGAAAGTCATTGATTTAGACCCGTCTTTAGCCTTTACTGCAGTTGCCTGATTATTATATTCGGCTAATAAAGAATTTAAAAGATCTTTACCTCTACTTCTATTATGATCAGTATAAACCAACTCAATTGTATTTGAAGCTTTTGAATATTCTTCAATCTTCATTTCTTCACTTAAATCTTCAGCAACCCAACCCACAGGAGCTATTGAAATATTCAAGTCAACAGATTCTACTTTCTGATTGGCATCTCTGTAACTGATATTCAAGACACCTTCTTCCAATTTTATTTGAGTAGGCAAATTCTCAAATGTAAACTTTTCTCCGGTTTCTTTCATCTCCACAAAGCCACCGTTTCTTTCTATCCTTAACTTAAATTCGATATATTTATCGATATTCTTTCTAAAAACAGAATCTGGAGTAATCAATACTGGGGAATCATCATACAATGTTCTAAAAGAAAAAGGCTCTTCATAAGTAACATCCAATCCTAAACTTAATACAGCTTTAGATATAAGAGAATTTGATTTTAATGTTGAGATTTCATCATCTAGATTGATGGAACCTCCACCGCCTCCACCTAATCCAAAAGAACGCATCAAACCGGCAGCATCACCCATACTGATTCCACCTCCACTGGTTAAATCTTTTTCATCCTGGATTTTGACGACAGACATCACCTCATATGTTTTTGGATATAATACGAGATACAACACTCCTAAGATCAACGATATAACGCCAAAAGACACAAATAATTTCCAGTGCCCTATATAATATATAATAATAGATTTTAAACTTATAACTTCGTTATCTTTCTCCATAAGTACTATTCTGTTGATTTCTATAATTAATTACTTCTACTCAAAGTTATCACACTAAATATCATACTTGCAACCACCGATAATGTACTAATAATAGATGAAGCGATTGAGAAATTTCGAGTTGTTGTATTACGAGCTTTAAGTTTTGTTGCTATTGGTTCAACATAAACCACATCATTCTGCTGTAAATAGAAACAAGGAGATTCAAATATATTGGGATTAGTTATATCCATTCTATAAATTTTCTTTTTTCCTTCCAACTCTCTAATTACCATAATATTTGTACGATTGGCTGTTAACTGAAGATCTCCAGCATAACCAATAGCATCTAATATTGATACACGATCATTTTTAACACTATACGTACCTGGTCTATTAAAATCACCCATCAAGGTTACTTTAAAGTTCAACAACTGAACATTAACCAAAGGTTTGTCAACATATTTTGATATCAAAGATTCCAATTTATTGCTTATTTCCGTTTTACTTAAACCTGCAACATGAACTGTACCTATTATCGGAAACTTTATATTACCATCTTTGTCTACCAAATAGTTATACATAGCTTCAGATATTTCAATAGGCTCTTCTCCCTGTGAGGCAAAAGCAAAAGTAGGAGGATTGAAAGGTGTTACAGCTGCCGGATCCCATGCAGAGACAGAAATTGCTAACAAATCATCATAAGTGATTTTTGTAGAATATGATTGTGAACTCATTTGTGTCAATTTTTCTTCAGACAAATCATCTATCCCCTGAAAATAAACTACATCTTTTGGTACCTTACACGAACAGACAATTCCTGTTAAAAAGACAAACAATAAATACTTTAACTTCATACGTACATAGTAATTTTTTAAATGCAAATGCAAAAATACAACAATCACTCAGATTTAACAACTAATTCATTAAATCTACTCTTCAAATAACGATGCAATCGGATTAATATTGCTGCAAGCCCTGATAAATATTTGCTTTTTTTTCTGTTTTCCGAAATATTACGTAAGTTTGTGTCAAATCAAATTTTTATGCTTAACATTGGTAATTATAACAAACTGAGAGTGGTTAAAATTCTTAGTTTCGGTGCTTACTTGGATGGTGGAGATGGTAAGGAAATCCTTTTGCCTACACGATATGTGCCTGAAAATTTAAAGGTGGACGATGAACTGGAGGTCTTTATTTATCATGATAATGAGGGACGCCTAATTGCCACTACGGTTCATCCGAAGGCTGTGGTTGGCGAGTTCGCTTTCATGAAGGTCAAATCAGTAAATACAACCGGAGCTTTTTTGGACTGGGGTATCATGAAAGATCTTCTGGTTCCTTACAAAGAACAGCGGGCTACCATGCGCGAAAATCGATGGTATCTTGTTTATGTTCGTATTGATCATCTGACGGGCAGAATCATGGCATCCGAAAAGGTTGAAAAATTCCTGAACAATGTGCAACCGAAATATAAGTATAATGACGAAGTTGATCTGATGGTAACCGAAGAGACCGAAATCGGTTACAAGGTAATTGTCAACAATCTGCATTGGGGGATGATCTATCATAATCAGATATTCCAACGTCTTGAGCTAGGCGATCACCTGAAAGGATTTGTGAAAGACATTCGTGAAGATGATAAGATTGATATCAGTCTTACTCCACTTGGATATCAGCGAGTAGATGGTATAGCCAAAGTTGTATTGGATGCTTTGAAAGTGAAAAACGGATTTCTTCCGGTTCACGACAAGAGTGATCCAGACTTGATCTATTCACTTTTCAGATGCAGCAAGAAAGCTTTCAAACAGGCTATCGGTTCTCTGTACAAACAGCATCTCATCACTATTGAGAATGACGGTATACATCTGATCACTGAAGAATAAAATAGAATTTTTCTGCCGTGCTATATATTAATGTATATAGCTTCTGAAAAACATTCTATAAATCATCGCATCGTTTTCCGGAAAACATCAAAGCTTTGTCCAAAAAGGTCAAAGCTTTTCTGAAAAACATAAGACGTTTTTACCCACTCGTCCTTTCATCCGGATGTTTAAAAATCAGCTTGATAATAAATAAAGAAAGGCTTCAATCTATTACAAATTGAAGCCTTTTTTAAATCTTTACGTATTATGTTATCCTCCGTCGGGATTATCCTAAATACGATTTTAAGAGTTTGCTACGTGTACCTTGTCTTAATCTTCTTATAGCCTTTTCCTTGATCTGACGCACGCGCTCACGAGTAAGCCCGAATTTATCGCCGATCTCTTCTAATGTCATTTCTTGACACCCAATACCGAAAAACATTTTGATAATATCACTTTCTCTTTCGGTTAGCGTAGCTAGAGCTCTATCAATTTCTTTAGACAATGATTCGTTCATTAACGACCGGTCAGCAATTGGAGCATCGTCGTTCACCAACACATCCAGGAGACTGTTATCTTCGCCTTCAACGAATGGAGCATCCACTGAGATATGACGTCCTGAAACTTTCAATGTATCAGAAATCTTATCAACTGGAATATCCAATTCTTTTGCCAATTCTTCCGGAGACGGTCTGCGTTCATTTTCCTGTTCGAATTTAGAGAAAGCTTTACTGATTTTATTCAGTGAGCCTACCTGGTTCAATGGAAGACGAACAATTCTTGACTGCTCTGCCAAAGCCTGCAAAATAGATTGACGAATCCACCATACAGCATAAGAAATAAATTTAAATCCTCGTGTTTCATCAAACTTCTCAGCTGCTTTAATCAAACCCAAGTTACCTTCATTAATCAAGTCTGGTAAACTTAGACCTTGATTCTGATACTGTTTTGCTACAGAAACAACGAAACGCAAATTCGCTCTTGTCAACTTTTCTAACGCTCTACGGTCACCTCTTTTGATAGCCTGTGCCAACTCAACTTCCTCTTCTACTGTAATAAGATCTTCACGACCGATTTCTTGTAGATACTTATCCAAAGAAGCACTTTCGCGATTGGTAATGGACTTAGTAATTTTTAATTGTCTCATCCAACGATTATAATTGATATATCAAGGACAAAGATATACAAAATATATCAAACAAAAGGGCTGAAATCTTACGATATTCAACCCTTAATGTCCATTTTTAACATTTAATATATTATGTTCTCATTTATAAACCATATAGTAACAGATACAATCTGAAATGAAGGTTACTCTGCAAGGTCTATAGCATAATATTTAGTTCGTCCGTTAGGATAGAATCCTTTGATAAATAATCCCTGGTCTTCTGTACGGCCATTTAAAACATTATCTACAATCTTCTCAAGATCTTCAGTTGTCTTGATACGCTGATTATTTACAACCATAATGATGAAACCTTTCTTGATACCGGCATCTTTCAACTTACCGTTAGTCAAACCTGTTACTTCAATACCGTAACTTACACCATGTTTACGTTTTTCATCGTTCGACAAAACCCTGAATGCACCACCCAAAACTTCAGTTCCATCTTCGGCTTTCATCACTTTTGTGCTACCTTGAGCATTCTTTAATTCAACCTTGAATGTCTTGACAGAACCTTTACGATTGACTTTCACATTAATTTTGTCACCTGGACGATATTTACTGATCTGTTCCTGTAAAGTATTGGCTGATTTAACTTTAGCATCATTGATAGAGATGATTACGTCACCTATTTCGATACCAGCTTCCTTAGCGACACTGCGATCAGAGAATTCTGCTACATAAGCACCTTCTGAAACTTTGATATTTTCCTTCATTTCCTTCAATTCCTTCTTATAATCTTCCGGAATATTAGGCATACTCAAACGATCCATAATGTCGCCAACGCCCAAGATTGAAACACCTAATACGGCACGTTGAACAGTTCCATATTGTTTCAAATCGCTTGCCACCTTACCGGCGATACTGATTGGAACAGCAAATGAATAACCTGCATAGTTACCGGTTTCTGAATAGATAGCAGTATTAATACCGATCAATTCACCTTTTGTATTAACCAAAGCGCCACCACTGTTACCTGGATTTACAGCAGCATCAGTCTGGATGAAAGATTCAATCTTACTCTTTGCACCACCACCTAAAGGAATACCACGACCTTTGGCACTTACGATACCAGCAGTAACTGTTGAAGTCAAGTTAAACGGATTACCTACAGCAAGAACCCACTCTCCTACTTTTAATTTTTCAGAATCACCAAATGGGATAATAGGAAGATCCTTTGCATCAATCTTGATCAAAGCTATATCTGTTGATGGGTCAGTACCTACCAGCTCGGCTTTAAATTTACGGTTATCATTCAACGTTACTTCCAATTCATCTGCACCTTCAATCACATGATTGTTTGTAATAATATAGCCATCGGTTGAAATAATTACACCCGAACCGGAACCAACTCTCGGCTGAGCTTTTGGACGCTGGAAACCACCGCCACCACCAAATCCGAAGAAATATTCAAATGGATCTACATATTGTCTTCCTGAAGCAGACTCACCGGCATTAGTTGTAGCCATAATATGAACTACTCCGTGAACCGCACTTTCTGCTGCAACTGTAAAATCTGTATTTTCAGCAGCCACTGACGGGAAACTCACTAATTTCATTGGCTGGCTAAAACCGTTGATCACTGTATCTTTCTGAAAAAGCTGTTGCTGATTATTCATCAAATAGGTAGTCGTTCCTATTGCAGATCCTACGCCTACAACAGCAACTACTGACAAACCTAAAATTCCTTTCATAAATGTATTCATAATCTTCACTGTTTTATAAAATTCGATATTCAATTTTATTATTTCTTTACGACAAAGAAAGAGCAAAAAATGTACAATTATACCTTTTACCTCTTATTTTTTATCACTTTTAACGAGTAAGGCCATATAGTTCACTAAACTTAACAGTACTTTGCGATACAAAGTACCTTTTTAACAATCAAATCATGACAATATTGCAGTCGTATTTGAATAAATTGGCCGAAAATTTGTCAGAATCCTTCAAATTACGGATAGAAATTCTTACATGCTCATATATTTTTAACCAACTTCTGTCCTATTTTCATAAAAGAAAAGTATCTTTGTACCGCAGTTTGTCAAGTCTGTCGCTCATCTTTTCGGAGGTGTGAGGAAAGTCCGGGCAACACAGAGCACTATATTTCCTAACGGGAAGCAGATCGTGAGGTTTGAGTAGCGTAACAGAAAATAACCGCTCGATTTCGGTCGGGTAAGGGTGAAAAGGTGAGGCAAGAGCTCACCGGATCTTTTGGTAACAAGAGATGCCGTACGCCTTATAGGTTGTAAGGTCATGTATATCGGCGCATGTAGGACTGCTCGTCCAATGCCGAGGGGTAGACCGCTTAAGCTTACTGGTGACAGTAAGCTCAGATAAATGGCAGACGCTTTATATTTCGGTATAGAGTACAGAACTCGGCTTATTGACAAACTGCTTTTTATATTTTTCTTCCTTTAAAACCAAATCATATTCATTTTTTCCATATCTTTATACACTAACAAAAGAAGAAACTCTAATTCTAAACGACTATCAGTTTATGTCCGATAAGATATCTTATATCCAAAAAATAAAAAATCTCATATCTCGTATCATTCATTATATATCCTATGATATCTGGAGAATAACCGATGAAATCAGCGGAATAAAAATAGTTTATATCAACTCTATCAAAAGTCTGATTCTCGCTATCAGAGGATTTATTAACGAACACCTTCAAACGAAGGCTTCTGCTCTGACCTATAGCACTCTGCTCGCTATTGTCCCCCTATTAGCCGTTCTTTTAGGTATCGCCAAAGGATTCGGATTCCAAAACATCGTCCGTACCACACTGTTTGATTATTTTCCAGGTCATCAGATGGAATTGGAAAAAGCATTTGTTTTTGTAGAGAGTTATCTGGATCAGGCCCAGGGAGGTGTAATTCTTGGAATCGGTTTGATTTTATTACTATATACCGTAGTCAATCTAGTTTCTACTATCGAAGAAACATTCAATGAAATATGGCAGATCAACAAATCCCGTCCATGGATCAGAAAAGTAATTGATTATATGGCTCTTTTCATTATTTCTCCGGTATTGCTTATTTCAGCCAGCGGTATTTCCATATTCATCTCCACACTGAAAAATTCATTTCTGGAGCAATATGTGTTCTTCACTCCTATTGTTGAAGTGATATTAAACATCATCCCTTATATTTTTACTTCGCTTGCTTTTGCCGGATTATACATAGCATTGCCTAATACCAAAGTAAAATTCATCAACGGACTGATTGCCGGAGTCATTGCCGGATGTGCTTTTCAGTTCTTTCAGGTAGTATATATCAGTGGACAAATCTGGGTAAGCAGATACAATGCAATATACGGAAGTTTTGCAGCCTTACCTTTGTTATTGTTATGGCTGCAACTTTCATGGCTGATTTGTCTGTTTGGAGCCGAACTTTCATATGCATCACAGAATGTGCAAAAATTCAGCTTCGAACGAGACAGTACACAGATTTCACGTCGCTATAAAGATTTTCTGATATTACTGATTACCACATTGATTGTTAAGCGTTTTGCAAAGGGAGAAAAGCCATACACAGCAGACGAACTTTCTGTCATGTATAAGATACCTATTCGTCTGACAACCGATATTCTCTATCAACTGACCAATTTAGGAATCATTTCCGAAGTGATGATAGGAAATGATAACCGAGTTATTTATTACCAGCCGGCAATCGATATCAATAAAATAACGATAGGTTATCTGTTTAATAAATTAGATTGTTCCGGTTCGGAAGATTTCAAAATAGATATTGTCAACCGTTTCAATCATGAATGGAGAACATTGCTGAAACTGAAAAGCGATATGATTCAGAATAATAATATGTTATTAAAGGATTTATAAACAGATTCAGCCATTTAGCAGAAAGATAAACTTAGGAATAAAGACAATCAGTCCGATGACGGCTGCCGCAAGAGCCAATAAAAGAACCGCTCCGGCGGCCAGATCTTTTGTTCGCTTGATGGCTTCATTATATTCGGGAGAAACCTTATCTGCCAAGACTTCTATGGCAGAATTAAAGGCTTCTGCAGCCAGAACCATACCAATAGCCAAGACAATCGCAATCCATTCCATAGCCTTCAGATTAAAAATTAGTCCGCAAACAACTACACTGACGGCTGCAAAACAATGAATCCATGCATTATGTTCGTTTCTGATCAGCAAAACTATGCCATTAAATGCATATTTAAAGCTTAACAATCTCTTCTTCCATGAAAAGTGATTATTTATCCTGTCCATCTTTTTTACACCTGTTGATTATCCATCTTCATATTTAACGTAAATGATAGTGTATTATTATACTTGTCACATTCTTCCCATGAAATACTTTGTATCCAATGTATACTCATAAATGTATACCCTGGAACTATATTGTTAACTGAAGCGAATAATCAACATCGTTTATTTATATCCGTAAGGAAAACTTTTTTAACCTAACTTATGGTCTAATAGAAAGGGAACATTAATTTTCAGACATAAAAAAAACACCACAAATCAACCAGATGCTGATTCGCAGTGTCAAAATAAAGTCATGGTGGAGATGGAGAGATTCGAACTCTCGTCCAAACGAGGAATCAATCTGCTTTCTACATGTTTATCTTCGCCTTTGATTGTCGGGAACAAGCAAGACCGAAGCCACCCACTTGAACCTTATCCTCTAAAATTTCGCTATCAGTCCGAGGCGTACCTCAAGCTATCTCCGATATTGCTGCACCACCTGATCGGAACGCTTCGGAGCAACAGCATCCGGGTGATGTCACGTCCCCGCAACTTTTGCAGGGATTAAGCTTCAATCTACTATACTTCGATTAAGCAGCGAGAGCGTAATTGTTTTCGCCAGTTAAAAATTTGACGTCTGAGATTTAAGTGCAAGCCGACTACGCACTACATGCTTACAAACCGCTTCTACCCGCTGTCAAAACCGGTCATCCCCATTGTTTTTCAAGCTTTTGAAGCTCCATGTCTCCTTTCCTTTAATTCATTCGCTAATGAAACAGAAAGAATCTTATACTGCAAATATACAGATTATTTCTGAATTAGCAATATTTCTGTATTTTTTCGCCTTTGGTATGTATATCCAACTTTATCGGTAATAAGGAGATGTCGTTTTAATCAAAAGGTCTAAACTTTTCAAAAATTCTCATTCAAATTTTCTTACAGACAAATGCATCGTATCCGACAAACAGCCTCTTATATAAAATCACTCCTTCTTCATCTTTCGTTTATAGGCAAAAGTATTCCATCGCTCTTCAGAGTAACCTTGCTGATTCATTTCAAATCGAGACATGATGAAGAACAAATCTGACAAACGATTTATGTATTGAAGAATCAGTTCAGGCACCACATCCTGACGATTCAATGACCACAAACGACGTTCGGCTCTTCGGCAGACGGCTCGTGCCAGCTGAAGCTGAGCCGAGACGGGACTGCCTCCCGGAAGAATAAAATAGTGATTATCTTCCATTTGAGAAGTCAAATTATCCATCAGCCGCTCGCAATCGTCAACCACTTTATCACTTAATATATTCGGATTCATATTTCTTTTTGCAGATGGTGTTGCCACCAGGCTCATTACCGTCATCAGGCTTTTCTGAATCTCAAACAGAGATATTTGCCACGGATGTTCCTGAGGCATCAGCGAACGAACAACCCCTAAAATAGAATTCAGTTCATCTATACAACCATTCGCTTCAATACGAATATCATCTTTCGGGACTCTTTCTCCCCCATGGATGCCAGTCCACCCCTTGTCTCCTGTACGTGTATATATTCTTTTCATAAAATATTTAACAAAGAAAATACAAATTTAAAATAATCCTCTAACTTTGTAACATGTTTGACGATAGAATAATGACTTATTATTACTTGACTCAGAGAACTCTTTATCATATTATTTAACATCAAACATGAATCATCCTCAATTAATAGTTGCTGGCATCGGTCCGGGTAGTTTTAATGATATTACACCGGCAGTAATGAACGCGTTAAAAAGTAGTGACGTTATCATTGGATATAAATACTATTTTCAGTTTATCCAACCTTATTTAAATCCGGAGACATTGTGTGTAGATACCGGTATGAAGCGCGAAAGAGATCGTGCCCAACAGGCTTTCGAATACGCTGAACAAGGGAAAAACGTCTGTATTATCAGTTCTGGTGATTCAGGAATCTACGGAATGGCTCCCTTGATTTATGAAATGAAGATTGAAAGGAAAAGCAATTTTGATATAGTAGTCCTTCCTGGGATCAGTGCCTTTCAGAAAGCTGCTTCATTATTAGGAGCTCCTATCGGACACGATTTTTGTATCATCTCTTTATCCGATCTGATGACACCATGGGATAAAATTGAAAAACGAATCTTTGCTGCAGCTTCTGCCGATTTTATTACAGCCATATACAATCCGAAGAGCGAGGGCAGATATTGGCAGTTGTATCGTCTGAAAGAGATTTTTCTGAAGGAAAGAGATCCAAAGACTCCGGTCGGCTATGTCAGACAAGCTGGTCGCGAGGACGAACACATAACAATAACTACCCTGGAAGAATTCAATCCCGAAGATATTGATATGTTTACCATTGTCCTGATTGGAAACTCTCAAACATATACCTTCGAAAACAAGATGATCACTCCGCGTGGTTATTATCGGAATAATAACAATACGGATGCGAAGGGAATCGGACAAGAAATCATGATTAACAGTTTCCGTACAATTGAAAAGGAACTGAAAAATCCGAATATTGAATTAGGAAAGAAATGGTCTCTGCTTCATGCCATTCACACAACAGCTGATTTCGATATGGAAAATCTGCTGATGATTGATGATGGTGCGGTAGAGAAATTATATCATGCTTTTGCAGATCACGAGGTTGATACCATTATTACTGATGTAACAATGGCTGCTTCAGGTATCCGCAAAGGAGCTCTTCAACGAATGGGCATACAAGTCAAATGCTATCTGTCTGATGAAAGAGTGGCAGATATGGCGAAGGCAAAGAATATTACCCGTACTCAAGCTGGTATCCGGCTAGCAGTACAGGAACATCCGAATGCGCTTTATGTTTTCGGAAACGCTCCTACTGCACTGATGGAACTTTGTAGTCTGATTCGTAAGCACAAGGCACAACCTGTTGGAATCGTGGCTGCCCCTGTCGGTTTTGTTCATGTCTGCGAAAGTAAACATATGGTGAAGCCATTCGTTTCCATACCAAAACTGATTGTGGAAGGACGCAAAGGGGGAAGTAATTTAGCTGCCACTCTGGTTAATTCCATTCTGTGTTATAACGATGCCGAATTATTAAAACCTGGAAGAGATGTCTAATCAGCGTTTTTATGTCATAGGCATTACCGACGAGCAGGAATGTTTCTTCACTCCCGAAATCTCCCGTATTATCTCCGAAGGAAAAATATTCTCCGGAGGGAAACGGCATTACGAAATTGTGAAGGATTTACTTCCATCGGATGCACAATGGATTAACATAACAGTTCCTTTGGATGCTGTATTCGAAGCCTACAGAAATCATCCGCAGATTATCGTCTTTGCTTCGGGTGATCCATTGTTTTTCGGCTTTGCCACTACCATACAGAAACGGATTCCAGATGCAGAGATAAAGGTCTTTCCTGCATTCAATTCCCTCCAAATGCTGGCTCATCGGATGGTGATTTCTTATCAGGACATGCATACTGTATCATTGACAGGTCGTCCTTGGGATGAATTTGACAAGGCACTTATTGAAGGGCGTAAGAAAATCGGTTCACTGACCGACCGACACAAGACTCCGGCTTGTATTGCCACCCGAATGCTCGAATATGGTTACGATAATTATCAGATAACCGTAGGAGAACTGTTAGGGAACAAGGAGATGGAGAAAGTGAGAACATTCACTTTAAAAGAAGCTTCAGAGATGGAGTTTGATTTTCCAAACTGTATCATCCTACAGCAAACTATAGCCAGGAACCGTCCTTTCGGTATACCCGAAAGTGACTTCCATCTACTAAACGGACGTGTCAATATGATTACCAAAATGCCATATAGATTACTTTCGCTTAGTATGCTCGATTTGCATAACAAAACATCGTTTTGGGACATCGGCTTCTGTACAGGATCTGTTTCCATCGAAGCCAGACTTCAGTTTCCTCATCTGAAAATCAATTCTTTTGAACAAAGAGAGGAAGGACGCGAACTAATGGAACTGAATGCCCGTAAATTCGGGACACCCGGAATAGATACTCATATCGGTAACTTTCTAGAAGTAGACATCAGTAATCTGCCCAAACCTGATGCAGTATTTATAGGTGGTCACGGAGGAAAAATGATCGAGATATTGCAGAAGGTAAACGAAGTATTGCTTCCCGGTGGCATTATTGTTTTCAATGCCGTCAGTGAGAACAGTATCCGTCTGTTCCAGGATGGAATCGAACAGATTCACCGGACAATCACCAAGCAGATTCATTTAGAAGTAAATTCTTTTAATCCAATAGAAATATTTAAAGCAGAATGAAAGCTATACTATTAATATCCGAATCAAGTCTGCCACTAGCACAGACGATTCAACAACAATATAATGATGCCGAAATTTATACAAAACACGAATGCGCCGGTTGTACCACCATTCGTTCTATCCGAGGTTTCTTATCAGAACATATCTCTGAATTTGATTGTATCATTTTTATCGGAGCCTTAGGTATCTGTGTGCGAAGCATCGCATCATGCATCGGAAACAAATACAAAGATCCGGCAGTTGTCTGCGTTGACAGCACTGGTAAATTTGTTATTTCAGTACTTTCCGGTCATATCGGAGGAGCTAACGAATGGAGCGAAGAGATTGCCGAAATCATTGGAGGTGAAGCCGTAATCACTACACAGAGTGACAATATGGGAATCTGGGCACTCGATACTCTAGCCAAGAAGTTCAACTGGCAGGTCAATGTCACTCCTCAACGAATGAACAAACTAATCTATCTGTTCGTCCAGCAACGTCCTACTGCTCTTCTACTTGAAGCGAAAGATAAAGGAACAGAGTATCTGGAGAAAACATTACCGGAACACGTTCAAGTTTTCTATAAACTGAATGATATACCTCAAGAAGATTTCGAACTGCTGATTGCAGTCACTCCTTATATATATAAAGAGGAAGAAATAAAACTTCCAATGCTATGTTTCTATCCTCCGATACTTCATCTGGGAGTCGGTTGCCGCAAACAATGCAATCCGGAAGGAATTATCGATTATATTGCTCAAAAGATGGAAGAGGACCATCTGAATCCTTTAGCTTTAGCATCTATCAGCACCATTGAATTGAAGAAAGACGAACCTTTACTCGCTGCCCTTCAACAAAAATGGCCTTTTACACAACAACATATTTATTCAGCTGAAGAACTGAAAGACATTCAAGTTCCTAATCCTTCTGAAAAGGCATTCGAAGTAACCGGAATCTACGGAGTCGCTGAAGGAACAGCCTTGAAAAGTGGAAACGAAGGGCCACTGCTAATTGAAAAACAGAAAGGCGTACTGACCGAAAATAATCATTTCACTTTTGCTGTTAGCATGGAAAAGGAATGCTGCCGACAGGGACATATTGAAATTGTCGGAGCTGGACCAGGTGATCCGGAATTAGTTTCTGTCAGAGGAAAACACTTTCTTCAAAGAGCTGATTTAATTCTGTATGCAGGAAGTCTGGTTCCTATAGAACTGACCTATTACGCCAAGAAAGGAGCAACCGTACGCAGTTCCGCTTCACTGACTTTGGAAGAACAATTCGAATTAATGAAGGAATTCTACGATAAAGGTCTACTAGTCGTTCGTTTACACACCGGAGATCCTTGTATCTACGGAGCTATTCAGGAACAGATGGCCTTCTTCGATGAATATCAGATGAGTTACCACATTACTCCGGGTATTTCTTCCTTCCAGGCTGCTGCAGCTGCCCTACAATCGCAGTTCACCATTCCGGAAAAAGTCCAGACGATTATTCTGACTCGTGGAGAAGGTCGCACTCCTATGCCTGAAAAGGAACAATTACACAAACTGGCCCAGTCACAAAGTACAATGTGTATCTATCTGAGTGCCGGAATTGTAGAACAGGTTCAATCAGAATTATTACAGGCTTACGCACCGGAAACACCTGTTGCTGCCTGCTATAAACTTACATGGAAAGAGGAACGAATCTATCGTGGTCAGCTGAAAGACCTTGCCAAGATTGTCAAAGAAAATAATCTGACACTGACAACTCTTTTGGTTGTGGGCGATGCCATTGACAATCGTAAAGGACTATCCAAATTATATTCTCACACATTTAAACATCTGTTCCGACCATGATATTGATTTTAGGAGGAACAACCGAAGGGCGAATGGCTGTCAAAGTAACTGACGAAGCCGGTTCGCCTTACTTCTACTCTACGAAAGGAGACCTGCAGCAGATTCTCTGCAAACATGGGACTCATGTAACCGGTGGAATGAATCAGCAGGAAATGATCTCCTTCTGTAAAGAGAATCATATAAGATTGCTAATTGATGCCGCACATCCTTTTGCTGTAGGTTTGCATCAAACAGTAGCCGATACTGCTGAAGCACTACAACTTCCGGTAATTCGTGTAGAGAGGAATTATCCTCCTCGATCAACATCAATCATCTGGTGTAATGATTATCAGGAAGCCATAGAACGTCTGAACTCCGATGGAATTACTCGCCTGTTGGCCCTGACTGGAGTCAACACCATTGCCAAGCTTCGCGATTACTGGGAAAAGGCGGAATGTTGGTTCCGTATTTTGAAACGTGAGGAATCCTTGTCGCTCGCCAAAAAACAAGGCTTCGACGAGAATCATATAGTTTATTATCAGGAAGGTGAAGAGGAATCGTTAATCGAATCAATTCATCCTCAAGCCATACTGACCAAAGAAAGCGGTGAATCGGGCGGTTTTCAGGCAAAGATAGACGCAGCCCATAAATACGGAATTCCGGTTTATGCCGTAAAGCGTCCAGCTCTTCCCGAAAGTTTCATTCCCGTTACCGGAGAATTCGGTCTGCGTAAAGCCATCGAAACTCATGTTCCCGGATTCTATCGTTTACGAAGCGGATTCACGACCGGAGCTTGTGCCACGGCTGCCAGTAAAGCGGCACTTCTCTCTTTATTGGGTAAAGAAGATATCCATTCCGTAGCTATCGAGTTCCCCGATGGAGAAATCCTTTCTCTGCCAATAGCCTCAACTAAGAAAATCAATGAAACAACAGCAACAGCTACTGTAATCAAAGATGCCGGAGACGACCCGGATGTCACCCACGGACAAGAGATTGTATCAACAATCCAGTTTAGCAATCTGCCTGGAATTCATTTTCTACAAGGAGAAGGAGTAGGCAAAGTAACTCTTCCTGGATTAGGATTAGAGATAGGTGGACCTGCCATCAACAAAACGCCAAGGGCTATGATGACCTGCGAATTATCCGCTCTCTATAAAGAAGGACTCGATGTAACCATTTCTGTTCCTAATGGAAGAGAGATTGCGAAAAGAACATTCAATCCAAAGTTAGGAATAGTCGACGGAATATCCATCATTGGCACATCCGGCATCGTTCGTCCATTCTCATCCGAAGCCTTTGTTGATGCCATCAAAAAAGAAATCGAAGTAGGATTGGCTGTCGGTGCTCATCGTCTGGTATTCAATTCCGGAGCAAAAAGTGAACGTTATATCAAAGCCTTATATCCCGAACTACCGTCACAGGCATTCATCCATTTCGGTAATTTCATTGGAGACACATTGCGAATTGCTTCAGAACTGAAAGCAGAAGCTGTCACACTTGGAATCATGCTTGGAAAAGCTGTCAAATTAGCCGAAGGTTATCTGGACACACACAGCAAGAAAGTACAGATGAATAAGGAGTTCCTTAAAGAGACTGCAAGAGTAAGTGGATGTAGTGATTCAGTCCAGACAATTATCGATCAGATAACTTTGGCTCGCGAATTATGGACACTTCTCTCACCAGTGGATGCAGGAAAATTCTTTCCGTATTTATTGCATCTCTGCAAGAAGCATTGTTCCTCTGTCTATCCTGCCGAAAAACTTACCATCTTGCTGATAGATGATGAAGGAGGTATTTTCAGAGAAAAAGAAGATATAAAATAATTCTAATACCATGAATAAATACAAAAATCTATTAACATCCACCACTTTAATACCATTATGGGCTAAAGCTGTAGAATCAGTCAGCGACAATCCTATTCTAATCGACAAAAATGCGTATTCTCTTTTAAAATCTTTAGGATATGAATTAGATTATTACAACAAAAGAAAACAGAATCCATCTCAAGTCGGATGTTGTCTGAGAGCAAAATGGATAGATGACGAAACCTTAAATTTCATCAAAGAGAATCCGTCCTGTCAGGTTATTCAACTAGGGGCAGGGATTGATGATCGTTTCCGCCGAATCAACATGCCTGAAGAAGTTGTAAACTGGTACGATCTAGATCTGGAAGAAGTGGCACAAATGCGTAAGGAAGTTATTCCGGAAGTAGAACGCAATGAAATTATAAGCATGAACATGTTCGATACTACGTGGATGCAACAACTCAAGAAGAACAATCTCCCGACATTGATTATTATAGAAGGCGTTCTGATGTACATTCAGGAAGAGAAGATCAAAGAAATGTTACAGAATATTTCAATCTATCTCGGTGAAGTAACCATACTTTTCGATTCTATTCCTGCATTTGCAGTAGGAAAAGCCAAGTATCACGATTCTGTTAAGAAATACAATAAGAATGTAGAATATATCTGGGGAGTAACCACTCCCGAAGATGTAGAATCACTGACACCCCAGGTCAGAGTCGATAAATTTGAATATATGAGCGATCTGCCAATGGCTTATAAATTTAACTGGATGCTAAAGTTGATGTACAAGATCCCTTTCTTCTACAGAAATGCCAATCAGCGTCTGATTAAGATTCATCTTGCTTAGAATTCCAGTTGGTAAATTATCAACAAACACAAAATAAAAAAAGACGATGTTCACAACGGTACATCGTCTTTCCTTTTTTAATACTTTATAATAACAAGCGACTATTGCAAAAAACAATAATAGAATACACTTATGGCGGCCACAATACAGAAAATTACATACGCTATCTTCCATTTGCTCTTCGGATATTCGCCAACAACCTCTCCCGAATAGCCATTAATCACGAAACGATACAATTTATTATCGTATTTGAACGAACTGATCCAAACTGGTAAGAGACAATATTTAAAAGCCACATTCTGATAATCAGTATCCTTGGAAAGAATACGTTGCATAGCCCCTCCTATATCACATCTGATTTTTTTGTCAATCATACCATCCATCCTCCTTTGCGCCTTCGGATAACATTCCTTGAAATCGTGTTGGTAGATTTCGCTGGTAAAGCCGGAAACAAAATTTTTGTTATAAGGGACGCAAGCTTTTAAATTCCAATCTCGAATGTTATCCAAAATAGAATCAGGTATGGTATCTGATGCCGAAACCAGTAGATTGTTAAAATCCAGATAGACATATCCTGACATATCATACCATACTGTGTATGATTCAGTCTCAACCCGACCATTACGCCTCACTGTACGAGTTCGAGTTTCCCCTCTTTGACCTCGATAAAAAGTTTCTGTATTCGCATCGTATCCCCAAAAAGGCAGATAGACCCCTTGAAATGAAGCCGGATCAGCCGCTTCTTTTTTTAATCGGGAAGGGGCAAACCATTTGCCGGACAACCATTTCTTATACGCACTCTTACAGTTCTTCTTATCAAAGGAGAAAGGCAGAATGTATTCCGCCTCATAACAGTTACGTGTCTTTACATTACTATTCACAAGTGGACTGCCACAGAACGGACATCTGGATGAAGCGATGTTACCAGACAAAGTGGTAGTGGCACCACACTGTTCACACTTGATATCGATGGATTTATGTGTCTGTTCCTCTTCAGTTACTTCTCTCCAATCTTCAAGCAAGTGTCCTGTCATCTCTACTGGAGTTTTATCCAGTTCCTTCTCTGAACCACAATATACACATTTCAGATTCCCCGAAGCAGGGGAATAAGTCATAAATCCTCCACACGAAGGACATTTCACCTGAGCCTCGTTATCAGTCAGTTCATTCGTTTCTTCTACGGTCTCGTTTATATCATTCAATGTATCTTCTCTATTTTTCCCATCCATATTATACAGTCTTTAGTGAATAGGTTATTATTTCAAACCTTTCCTTCCTTACATCTGTGGAGGCACAGGTGGAGGTGTGTTACTCATAAAGAGCTGAGACAGTTCAGGCAAACTCGAAGCAGGAGCCCATTGAGGCATTCCCTGTTTCCAGACAAGAGTCTGTGCAGTAAGCATACCTTGCTGTACCATCATCTGTAATTGAGCCATCGGATACGGACCTTGTTGTGCTCCGTTTACTGCCACATAGTAAGTCGTAGGCTGTGGTATCGGAGGTGGTGTCATGAATTGTTGCTGCATTTGAGGAGACTGCTGCTGCATACCGCCCTTCATCTGTTGTTGTTGAGCCATCTGCTGAGCCATCTGTTGTGCCATCGAAAGTCCGATTCCGGCACCCATTGCATCGCCAGCTAATCCGCTGCCGTTACCTGAAACCGCACCTTCCTTCAAAGAATCGGCAAACTGCATCTGAGTATAAGCAGTCATATCACCGATTACCCCCATACTACTACGACGATCCACAGCCTCTTCCACAGCTTTAGGAAGAGAAATATTCTCAATCAAAAACTTAGTGAGTTCAACACCTAATTCTTCAAAATCACCTTTCAGACTTTCATACAAAGCCTGTGAAAATTCATTATAATTTGAAGCCAGATCCAGTACGGCAATCTTCGATTCTGCCAGATAATCACTGAATTTAGTGATGATAAAGTTACGGAACTGGTCAGTAATTCCTTCAGTTGTGAACTGTCCGTCGGTACCAGCTACATTTTTTATGAAAAATGTTGGATCTGTCTTTACCTTGAAACAATAAGAACCAAAAGCACGCATTCGTACAGGCCCGAATTCAGCATCACGCATCAGAATCGGATTGGCCGTTCCCCATTTGATATTCAGGAATTGTTTGGTATTGATGAAATATACATCCACCTTAAACGGAGAATCGAAACCATACTTCCAACCTTTCAAGGTAGTAAGGATAGGCATATTCTGTGTTGTCAGTTTATAACGACCAGGCTGATAGATATCTGCAATCTGGCCTTCGTTGACCAATACGGCAATCTGAGTTTCTCTGACGGTAAGCTGTGCTCCGTTCTTGATTTCAGACTGATATCTCGGGAAACGCCATATAATAGTATCATTGGTATCATCTAACCACTCAATGATGTCTATAAATTCACCGAAGACTTTGTTTTTTATTGAATCGAATATTCCCATAGGTATACAGTTTACAGATTATCTGTTGTAAAGATAACTTAAAAAAAGAGTATTTACGTATTTTGGATAAGTTTTACTTACCCATTGGGGAAATAAAGACTATATTGCAATGCTACGAGGTTAATTCTCTTCAATCATTCTATTATCTGCCAGATATAAGATCAGATAGTCTTTAAAGAAAATACTCGTATATTCATATTATGTATTAAGAGATAACTTGAAAAACGCAAATGCAAATTTCATAGATATCTTCAATTGAACATATTGATTTTTAATCTTTAAATTAATCTGCTATGACCAGTCGACGAAATTTTTGCAAACAGTTGGGCGCCTTGGGAGCACTCGCATCAGCTCCGCAATTTCTATTTGCGAACCACAAAGAAGAACTTTCCTTTTCACAAAAGAAGGACGAAATGATCTGGTGTTATCTGATACATCTGGGTTATAATTTATGGGAAGATTATAGATCGGAAGGTTATGAAATGAATACTTACCCAACCAGTTTCTCTGAAGCTGAAGTCCGCAAATGGGCACATATGTATCAACCGAACCTGACTTGCGAAGAAGAAGTATGGGATCACATAATTGAACATCTGGCCCAAGCGGGTGTCAATATGGTAATGATTGATCTGGCCGATGGTTTAAAATATAAGACTCATCCTGAAATTGCAGTGAAAGGGGCTTGGACTCCGAAGCTACTAAAGAATAAACTGGAAAAGATTCGTGCTTTGGGTATGGAACCCATTCCAAAGTTGAACTTCTCGACCTGCCATAAGGCATGGACGGGTGAATATCAATATTGTGTATCATCTAAGTATTATTACAAATTTTGTCAGGATCTGATAGAGGAAGTACATGATTTGTTCGACAAGCCTCGTTTTATCCATTTAGGTATGGATGAAGAAACAGCTGCCAACCAGATTTCTCTAGGGACACAATATACCGTGGTTCGAAGCGGCGATTTATGGTGGAAGGACTTTTTATTTTTAGTGGGAACTGTGGAGAAATTAGGTTCACGCTCCTGGATCTGGTCCGACTATTATTGGAATAATCCAAAAGAATTTATAAACAGAATGCCAAAGAGTGTGTTGCAAAGTAACTGGAATTATTATCCTGATCTGGCATTTGATTCGGATAATAATCCAACCAACATCAATTCAAAGACTTTCGTGGAATTGGAAAAACAGGGGTTCGACCAAGTGCCAACTGGCAGTTTATGGAGGAACAGTCGTGAATGGAATAACAACAAAAACTTCGATTGTCTTGTCAGACACAACAAACGTATTATCGCTCCCGAAAGACTGAAAGGCTTTATGCAAACAATCTGGACTCCAACCTTGAAGCCTTGCGAACAAACGCATTACAGAGCAGCCGATCTGATAGCTGATGCACGAACTAAATATTACAACTGGAAGAGAAAATAAGCCAGAAATCAAGATAAAACCATAGCGTTTTTCCGAGATACCTATCGAATATCGGACATTTGAAATAAAGAATCTCCATTTATGCAGCCAATCCGTATAAATGGAGATTTCCTTATATCCGTATTTTAAATATGAATCTTTCTAAAATCGTGAGTTTTACTAACTGTTGTATAATTAACTGTCAGAATCAGATATCAACGAACTTTTACAGCATGAGTTTCTTCCATTTCCTGATTTTTGTACGGAAGGTACCGAAGGGTGCCACGGTGTTGATATGGATAAATTTATAAACTTCCCAAACCGCAGATTTGGTCGCACTATCGGCCCATTTACGTTTGTGAGGAGAAAAAAGATCCTCGTCTGATATAGAGTCAATCATCTCATAAATTCCCTGGATATTCATATCCAAAGTTGCCCTAAGTTCATGGATCGACATCCAGGCATAAGTCTCTGTAAACCATTGATACAACGCCCCAAGCTGATTCCATTTGAATTGATCGGAAGGCGTTTTTACTTCCAGACCTTTTCTCTCATCCCGTTCCCATTTCAAGATAAGAGTAGTCCAGCCAACCTGATAAGCCAAATTCTCAGCCGGAGTACGGTCAACATCATCTACACGAAGATCTTTCATTTCTTCAGGGATATCATCAAACTCAGCAATGAACCTGGTATAGCTTTTCTTAATTTCGTCTTTAAGCTCTAACTTGCTAGTATATGCTTTCATAAATTACTTTATTTCTGTATACAAGCAATCACCCGTTATTATGTATGACTAGTTTCTTTCTGCAAACGAGGCAGAACTTCGTGTAATAATTCTTTGATAGAATGAACTTCAACAATACCCTCTGATGATTTTATCTGAAACTGATTCGGTGTTTCACTATCGGCAAAAATGCTGATAGAAGATTCAGCCTCAGCATGTGCATGAATTCCATTTCTCCACAAAGCCTTCTGAGCCATAGCACATTTATTCACTTCACCATCCAGCTGAACTTCAATCGAAGTTTCATTATTGATACGATAAAGACCGGAAAGTCTGTCGAAAATGATACCTTCATAAGGGAAGAAATTATCTAAAGAACCGTTCAAGGATAAATCTTCCGGTGTTCCGATGGTGATACCTTTCTGTTTATCCATCAGCCAGACCTGATCGGCAATCTGCAAAGCAAGTTCCAGATCATGAGTCGATAAGAATATCGTTTTTTCCATCTCACGGGATAGCTGATGCAGTAAATGCAAAATCTCCACTTTACTAGGATAATCCAGAAAAGCTGTCGGCTCATCCAGAAATATAATAGGAGTTTCCTGAGCAAGAGCTTTAGCTATCATAACCTTCTGACGTTCACCATCACTCAATGTATGGATCATTCGATTCCTTAAATTTTCTATCTGAACCAAAGAGATGGCATGATCCACAATCTCAAAATCCTTCTTGCTCAACTTTCCCCAGAATCCGGTATAAGGACTTCTTCCCATACCAATCAGATCGATCACAGTCATATTCCGAAGATTACATTTCTCTGTCAGTACTACACCTATTACACGAGCCAGATCCTGATCAGAATAGTCAGTCAGTTTCTTTCCCAAAATAGAAATTTCTCCCCCCAATGGAAAGAGAAAGGCAGAAAGTGTTCTTAACAAAGTAGACTTTCCTGCTCCGTTCGCACCCAGCAAACAAGTCAGTTCTCCACTGAAAATCGTTGCATTAATATTCGAAGTAATTACTCTGTCGCCCTTTTTGCTGCGATAACCTGTCGAAAGGTTCTGTAAATGTATGGTTTCTTTAATCATCACTCTCCCACCTCACTTTTTCTTTTCTTAAATAATACAGAAACGACTACCGGAGCTCCAATCAAAGCCGTAACGGAATTGACAGGCAAAGCGCCCTCGAATCCCGGCATCCGGGCTATAAGATTACAAGCCAAAGCCATCGCTGCTCCAGCCAATAAGGATGCCGGAAGCAACACCCGGTGATCGGACGAACGGAACAAGCCTCTGCAGAGATGTGGAACGGCCAATCCCAGGAAAGTAATAGGTCCACAATAAGCAGTAACAATTGCCACTAAAACGCCAGAAGCCATAATCACTCTCAATCGGGCTTTCTTTATATTCAGTCCCAGATTACGGGCATAATCATCACCAAGAAGTAACAAATTCAATGTTTTTACCAACAAGAAAGAGAAAGGAAGAATCACCAGCATCACACAGACAAACAATGTTATCTGATTTCCGGATACTCTCGAGAAACTTCCCAATCCCCAGATTACGTATGCACGAATATCCTCCTCGACACTGAAAAACTTCAACACGCCAATCACGGCATTAGCTACATAACCAATCATGACACCTATAATCAGCAAGGTTACATTCCCATGAACTTTCTGTGAAACGTAAACGATCAGGAACATGATAGAAAGAGATCCTATTATAGCTGCTATCGTCAAAGCCAATTCACCGGCCAAACCCAAATGACTCAATGCTACACCTCCGATATTTCCAGAGAGCAAGACAACAAAAGCAACCCCCATACTGGCTCCCGAACTGATTCCTAATACAGACGGTCCGGCCAAGGGATTACGAAAAACGGTCTGCATAAGCAAACCACTCACTGCCAATCCAGCTCCGGCAACCAAGGCTGTTAAAGCTTGTGGTATTCTGGACTTCCATATAATATTCTGCCAAATGACAGATTCGTCTCCAGAATTCCATACAATATTCCATACGGATGATAATGGAATATGAACAGAACCTAGACCTAAATTCAACAAAAAGAAAATAATAATCAATATGATCAGAAATGTCATATTGAGAAAAACAGACCTTCTCATTTCAACAATTCATAATAAACAGGTTCATAATCAGGCAAAAGATCCGGATGAAAGATCTTTATCAAATCGGCCAGAATCACTTCCGGTTCTGTCGGCATACTTTCATAGAAAGGTTTCTCTCTCATATTACAATAGATAACACCTTTGTCCTTGAAAGCTTTGAAATCAGCATATCGTTCATCTTCATCTTTCAATACATCGTATGAAAACTTTCCTTGATAACTATTTACAATTCGCCAATACTCAGATTCGGCAGCCTGACTATAGACGGTCTCGAAATCCAGCACCACTCCTCCGGAATGAGTATCATCTTTCATAAAATAGTCTCCTCCGGCATCCTTAAACAACTGAGCCAGGAAACTTTTTCCTCCCACAGCATACCAATTTCCTCCACGAAACTCTCCACTGAATACTTTCGGACGCCTGGACACTTTAGTGGTCAACGCTTTCAAATCATTATACTTCTTCTCTATCTCTGCAAACTTTTTATTAGCTTTACTTTCAGTACCTGTCAGCAATCCAATAAATTTCATCCACTCGGCTTGTCCCAGCGGAGTCATTTCCTTATATCCCAAATGAGGAATCAAAGGAATACCAACTTCCTTCAAGGCTTCATATCCTCCACGCTTAAACGGCGAAATCAAGATGGCTTCCGGATTGACTCCCATAATCACTTCGTTATCGAAATTTCCTTCGATACCAATCTTATGTGTTTTTCCGCTTTCCAGACGTTGTTTCATCTCTTTATTGAACAAATGGCGGGAACTGGTTATTCCTACCACCTTATCCAACTCGCCCAATTTGATAAAATTCGACAATTGAAGTGAAGTCATACAGATAACGCTACGAATCGGGACTTCAATTTCTATATATCCTTCCGGAATATTCAACGCCTTTGCACCTCTTGTCACGAGAGCATAATGAAAAGACTGACTATTCAGGTTCTGCGGATCCTGAATGTCAACCAGACATCCATTTTCAATATATTTCACTTTATAGCCTTCTGCATAAACCGGATTGACTTTTTCTACAAACGAAGCGACCTGTTCATTTCCTTCAGCAGTCTGATTTTTCTTTGCCTGATTCTGACAGGAAGAAAAAGAGATCAACAACGACAATACACTGATTACTGTAATATATCTAACCATAATACTCTTCATTTTTCTTATTCCATAGATCCAATATATTTTTTTCTCCCCAATACAGATGCGTGTAACCGGCTATTACATTCTTATATCGATACAAAGGAGTCTTCACCTCTGTTCCTCTTGCTGTAAACTGACGAGCGACAGATGGCAAAGCTTCAGCATTCACCACATCCGAATAATGAAACTCATGCCCTCTCCACTCCTCATCACCAATCATCAATCGACGATAACCTAAATGAAGTCGCGCACCTTTCATACTCGCTTCAAAAGGAAGAATATCACACATATCGTACTGCTTCTCCCCTTCCTTATCTGTCAGTGATTTGGAGAGATATAACATTCCGCCACATTCTGCTAAAATCCGACCATCCTTCTCGACAAAATCTTTCAACTGCATCATCAGCTTCTTATTCTGATGCAATTCTTCTGCAAATAATTCAGGATAACCACCCGGCAAATAAACCAGATCGGCTTCCGGCAACGAATCACCAGCCAGCGGACTGAAATAGATAACTTTACCCAACCTTCCCAGCTGAATTATATTTTCACGGTAAGTGAAGTTGAAAGAAGCATCTTTGGCTACTGCTATTCTGAATGTAGAGTCTTTTGTACAAGATTTAAATGCTCTGTCTTCAAATACAGACGAACAGCTAGATAACAATTGATCTATATCTATATTCTCTTCCACTAATCGGGCAGCTCTTTCGATCTGCTCATCCATTTCGTGCTGAGCACTTAAAGTCAGACCTAAATGACGTGAAGGAACTTGTAAATCCTTCGATTTTGGAAGATATCCCAAACATTTCACTCCGGCGTCATCACAGGCTTCTTTCAGAAAAGAAAAATGATTGGGAGATGAAACCTGATTAAATATCACACCAGCCAGATTCAATCCGGGGCAAAAATGTTTCACGCCATATATCTGAGCAGCAACCGTATATGCCATCGATTTTGAATTGATTATCAGAATAACCGGTATATTCAATAACATAGCAATTTCAGCGCTACTGCCTTTCATCTGCTGATATCCATCGAACAAACCCATCACACCTTCTGTTACGCAAGCATCAGCAGAAGAACCATAATAATGATATAAATAATCTAAATGGTCTTTCGAAGCCAGCCAGGTATCCAGATTGACCGATTCGTTACCTGTAGCCAATGAATGGAATTTGGTATCAATATAATCCGGACCACATTTAAAAGACTGGACATTCATTCCCTTTTTCTTTAACACACGTAGAATACCCATTGTAAAAGTAGTCTTACCACTTCCCGAATTAATTGCACCGATCAAAAATTGAGGTTTTATACCTTCACTTATTTTCATTAGGATATGTATTTGTCTGCGACTTTAATCACCCGAAAGTCTCCTTAACGTATAATATTGGCAGGTTTTCTGACTTGTTCGTTCTTTGAAGCCTTCCCATTCAGCATGAATAGTGGCCGAAGTTTCAAAGAATTTTCAAGAACTTACAGCAGCGGAGTCTGCTCAGGATTTTCACCTGATTCCCTTTTAACTCATTTTTCAGAATGAAAAACAAGCACCAAAATCGAAGACAAAGATAAAGAATATTTAATTATCAGTTCCGTAAATAATGAATAAAACTTCATCATCATAAAATGGAAAGGCAAATATCCCTCATCGAATACTTGCCTATCCATTATTTTTCCCTTCAAAATTCAGTTTCATTACATTGAAACTTTTGTTTCATCGGTAAGAAACCGGAGTTTCAATACAATGAAACTAAATAATTCCATATTTGAATATGTACGGACTTTAGTTGTTTTCTTTCATTATTGCCAATTATACAAAACCACAATTTTGAATCAAATTTATTTATTCTACATCAAATTTCATAAATAGCATATAATATCCGATTTCCTTGATTCTGGAGTTACTTTTAAATTTAAAATTTCACCTTGTTTAAAAACGCCTTCTATAATCGTATTCCCAGGGGCATACAATCTGAATGAAACATCCCAATTCTTGGGCCAGGCAGGGAATAAATGAATCATGTCTCCATCGTACTGCAACAGCATTTTCTGTAATGTTATCATTGCGACTGTTCCATGATCCTGGTCCGGAATCCAATCATAATTAGGACCCCACATCGTTGGGAAACGAAAATCCGAATTCCTGGTATTAAAATTTTGAAGCATATACTGCGAAGCGTCTTCAGTTAATCCTAAACAAGCAGCATGAATTGCATTCTGCTGCCAACCTCCCGTTTCTTTAATATTTCTATTTTCAAATGTTCTTTTGGCCAGTTCTATATCATCTTTCCCAATACCATATCTCCGATATGGAAAAATTGAATACAACTCTGGATTCTCAACATTTTGTTTTCCCTCATAACTTTGAGCCGGAGCCAATACTTTTCCAGCCTTTATATTTTTAAAAGGTATGTCAGGAAGTTCACTTTTAAGCCTGATTAATTGTTCTCGTTGTGTTTCAGTTAAAAAATTATCCGGTAAATTCAATAATTCTTCACAAACCTTATGAATCCCCACAATTTCAGGTAAAGGATTTACTGCTTTTTTATATGTCTCTAAAGCCATAGCGGGATCAAATCGAATTTTACCATTCTCATCCCTTTGCCAATGTTGATCAAAAAAGGTAATAACATTAGTCACTATTGGTAAAATATCATTCTCCAAAAACGTCTTATCTTGCGTAAAAGCATAATAATCGAGCATCATCAATGACAGTTCCAATCCTCCTTGCCAATAATAGCGAATATATGTATTTTGAGTCATTCCCAATGGTAACGATGAACGATCTGTTCCATAATTATTACTTAAATAACTTCCCCAAAAAAACATCGTCTCTGGATAAAAGGCTCCTTCATGATTATAATACTTTTGTGTCGCCTGCTGACGTAAAGGCAATGCTGCTTTATACATATTAAATAAAGGTCTCATAAACTCGAAATCTCCCGATTCCAGCATTGACCAATAAGGTAATCTCGTATTTTGCCACCAGTATCCACCTCCCCACTGACGATAATCAGCATCAAAACCATGATAACGCCCTACCATTGATTTTGTATCAACTGTAAATATCGAGCCGTTAAATTTAATCGGGAAATTTCCTCTTCCTCCACATATATTAATATAACGTTGTAGTGTATAAGCCTGATTAGCTTTTGCAACTCTTTCTGAGGTAACAGAATCTGCTGTTGAGAAATAAATATAGCTACGTTTCCAAACATCATTCCACCACTTTTTATGTTCTTTTATGCGATTGCTCCTTGAAAGAGTTTCGATTTTAGACGCTTCATTTTCAATAGAAGTAATCCATTGCTTGTCATTTTCAGATTGTAAAGTATAAGCGTATACAGAAACAGTAAAGTCGTTTACGGGTAATGGTGATTTTATCTTTAAATCTGAAACCGGCTTCAACTTATTTGAATGAATCAAACAACCAAATGTACGATTCAGTAAAGGATCTTTTTCTACATCATCATCTAAATCTTGTAATTTTAAATTCTTCTTCCAAACAGATCTGATGTTTCTATGCATCCAGGCAAGACCTTGGGAGCGTTGTGACATTATACTATCCTTTTCCACATAAATTGAATCGACAATTCCTACTGCAGAATGATCTTCAGGCTTTGACAACAAACGCCTTTTCACACGCCAAGGCTCATTTTTCACTTCAGCCATAATTGGTTGGGAACTTTTCACATCCAATTCCACAACAGGATGATTGGCATCGACCCAAATATTGATAGAAACTTTTTCTCTATCTTTTCCGGCTTCAATAGACATACAGCCATCTTTCACATTCAGCTTCTGTTTAAAAAAATTACCGGTATAAAAAGGATTGGGATTTAAAGACAATCTAACTTTTCCCAGTTTTAACAATCGTGCATTTTCACTCCATGCATCTGTTTTAGAAATATAAAATAACAAATCTCCATTTTCCTCTACCCAAAGATTGATTCCCAAATCTCCATTTCCCATAGGCATGGAACCTAAACTGTTTTTCGATGGTGAATGCCATTCCACATTACAATCATTCAATGCTTCCAGACTAGATTCATCATGAATTACTACACATGACAAATTAAAGCATAAAAGGAATCCGGCAACCAATAAATTAATATTTCTATTTTTCATTATAACGTATACTTTTACAACTTTTCTCCACCTATTATTTTTCTATTCAATTGTAAAAAAGACTTTATTCACAAGAATAAGATTTATAAATAAAAAGGAAGTTAAATGTACAGATTTCAGTTATCTGTTTTCTACACTAACGACAGGTTTAACTGACAGATTCTATTGTACCGTTCAAACGAGCTTTTTCTGCTCTAAATCCCATTATATGACTTTCTATAGATGCATCAATAGTACTGGTTAATAAGGAAGCATCTTCCTTTGAAACAGCTAAAAGCAAATCTTTCACCAGTCTCAAATCACCACCTCCATGACCATCACTAATTGTTGTACTCCATTTTTCCTGTTTGCCTGTCAAGAAATTCGTATAAGTAAAAGATGTCATATCACCAACAATATCGCCCTTAGTACCCATGATTCGTGTACGTCTTCCACCATAACTGGTAAGAGCTTCCATTGAAAATGCAGCAGTTATACCTCCTTCAAAATTCATATTCATGATAAAATGATCTGGTTGGTCATTATCTGAATAAAACACACAACGTCCATAATCAGTTGTTCTCAAATAAGATAATATCTGCTCACCTTGTTCTTCCCTTTTTCCTGATAAATCAAAAACATTTAACCAATCACGACGGTCATAATATATTCGTTTGGCTGAAAAAGCACACTGTTTTTCTATCGGGCAATCCAAACACCGTTTTGTCGCTTCTTTCGGAGCCTTCTCCTTCTTGAACAAAGTCAAATCACCAAAAGCTGTTACCTTTTTACAAGGTTTATCAATAAGCCAACGTATAATGTCCAAATCATGACATGATTTGGATATTATAGCAGGAGTACTTTTCTTGGAATTATTCCAATTTCCTCTAACATATGAATGAGAAAAATGTATTCGTTCAATGGGTTCCAGATGCTGAACACTTACAATATCACCTACTTTCCCTGAAGAAATAAAATCTTTTAAAGATCTGAAATAAGGAGCATAACGTAGTACATGGCATATGGCTACAATACGTTTATATTTTTTAGCCTGTTGTAGAATATCCAAACAATGTTTTTCTGTTTGTGCTGCAGGTTTTTCTAATAATACATGATATCCTTTTTCTATCGCCTTCATGCATGGTTCATAATGCAATGCATCTGGAGTGGTTATTATAACAAAATCTGCAAATTTAGACCGTCTGAAAACTTCACTCCAATCACCCATCTGATTTTCGACTGGTATTTGAAAACGCTCAGCCATTTTTTTACGTCTAAACTCATTTATATCAGAAACGCCTACTATTTTCAACGATCCAGGATATAATAATGCATACCGTGTATAAACATTACCTCTTGATCCTGCTCCTATCACAATAGCTGTTAGCGGTTTATTCAAATTAGCATTTAGCTCTTTCTTAATATCATCCTGTAAAGTACTCATTTCCAAGTTATTTTCTGTAGCTTTTAACATAGTAGAATCACAACTTAAAATAGCTGCGGAAGTTACAACCCGACCCGCATTTTTCAAAAAATCTCTTCGTTCCATATACAATACTTCGGTAATTTTTCACCGATTAAATTAAGTTAAACAACAGTTTCAGCATTAGCCGATTCAAATAGATCAAAGAGATCATTGAGTGTTTTTCAAAGAACTCTTTTTATAAATAGAGCCGCTTAAAGCAAGCTGTTTTTTAACGAACTATTATTATAATATTATCCTAAAAATATTTATTTAAACATCTTCACATAAAAGAGTTTCACTCGATAAAGACATTATCCTATTATAAAAACAAGTCTGATCTTCTTCAAACTCTTTCTATAATAGGATAATAATCATTTTATTTTACAATTTCTTTTTAAAAGAGAATATCCTTATCAATAAGTCCTTGTAAAAATATCACTTATCAACATATTAATAACCAGGATTCTGAGTCATTTCAGCTTCCAAATTAGCATCAATAGCAGACTGAGGTATCGGGAATAAATTATTATGTTCTTTGATAGACTCAGCAGAGAATGTTCTACCATATTTCTTAGTACGTTCGTAAACCTTACCCATACGTGATAAAGTCATATATCTCTGTTCTTCACCAACCAGTTCACGAGCTCTTTCATCCAATATGAAATCAATATCCATTTCACTCTCATTAATCTGACGAGCTTTCACACGAGCACGAACAACATTCACATCCTGAACAGCAGCAGCCTTATTACCATTTTTCAATTGAGCTTCGGCACGTAGTAAATAAGTTTCAGCAACACGGAATACATACCAATCAGGAACGAAACCATTATCAGGTATTCCATTCAGATGCTTGTCTGTACCAAATTTGAAGAAACGTGGATAGAATCTGGTAAGTGTATCAGATGCTGAATTTAACCATTCTTTCTTAATTTCATCTCCAGGTTTCAAATTAACAACAGCAGTACTACCATCAGCAAGAACAACTTCACTAACATAAGTTGTATCATAATCCATAATTAGTTTACCACCTTTTAAAACATATGGAGCATAGAATTTACGATTAATATTCGCTTCGGAATTACGCATGTCTCCTTCTCCACTTTTAGCCCAAATATCATACTTCATATAATTTGTAGGAACAAGAGTAGCTATACCACGACCTGTTTCATCACGAGCTACAGAATTAAATCCAAATCGTCTTTCAGACCAAAAGTTAGGCCAAAATCTACGCTCAAACAATGGACGGTCAAAAACATTAGTTCCAGCAGGCATATCGCGTTCAAACTGTATAGCCCATAAACATTCCTTATTACCAGCTTCGATATAATTCTGATTTCTCATACGGAACAAATCCCAATAAACATCTTTATTATGGTCTGTTTCATTCATACGAGCCCCAAAACGTTCGGTCATCAAACGATAGTCTCCATCAGTTCCATCAATAACTCGAGATGCCGCAGCAATAGCTTTATCATATGATTTTTCACCGCCATTATCCGATAAGGCAATATACAATTCTGAAAGTAAATGATCTGCAGTTGCACGAACAACACGTCCATCATCGTTTGTTTTTACAGGAAGATATTGAGCAGCAAACTCAGCATCATTAATAGCAAATTCATACACTTCTGTTCGAGTAGCACGTGTAAAGTTCAAAGTTGGTTCAGTAATCGGTTTTTCCAGAATAGGAACACCACCAAATATATTAGCTAAATTACGATAGGAAAAAGCTCTGAAGAAACGAATTTCCGCTTGTATTTCTTCTTTCTCACCTGCACGGTTCCACTTAACACCTGGATTTTCTGTCTGAAAAAGTAATTCATTCGCATTTTTAATTACGCTATAACATGAATTCCACCACATGTTGGCAACACCATCAAAAGAGTTCAATTTGCTCCAATCATCAAATACACCTTTTGAAGGTCTATCATCAGCCGTTCCAGAAGTGAATATATCCATACCAAACCCCATCAGAACAAATTCATTACGACCATCTGTACGATTATAATCCGCACGAACTTGTGCATACATCTGATTTATACCAGTTCTGAACTGGTTAGCGTTTAAATAAGCATTATCTACTGTAATGAAGTCTTCTGCCTTTTCACGTAAAAAAGCATCATCATTACAAGCAGTAAAGACACTCATACTTGCACAAACAAGAGCTGTTGCTTTTAATATATTTTTCATTTGACTTATTATCGATTAAATTAAACAATTTAGAATGAAACATTTAAACCTACACTGAAAGTCTTGAAACTCGGGCTGCCTTCACCGATTTTCTGTCCGGCTTCCGGATCAAGTCCATCCCATTTTGTAAATGTCAACAAGTTCTTTCCGCTGACAAATAATCTTACATTATTTATAAACTTAGTGTTACTCAACAACTTCTTATCAAAATTATAACTCAAAGTCACATCCTGCAAACGAAGGAATGCACGTGACTGATAGAAACCAACTCCGTAAGTATTGTTAAATTCAGGACGAGGAATATCGTTAACCGGATGTTCCGGAGTCCAATATTGCTTACTCAACCAAACATTAGAAGGCATAGTTGATGGATTCATACCCTTCTTGTTTTCGGCTAACAAATAATGATTTTTTCCACCACCAGCTAACCAATCCAAGCTGAATGACAACATAAAGTTTCTATAATTTAAAGTATTACGCATATTCATGGTAAAGTTTGGTTTTGTATAACCGATAATAGTTCTATCATCAGGATCAATTTTACCATCACCATTCAAATCTACAATTTTCACATCACCAGGAGCCATTTTATATTGCTCCATATATTCCTTATCACTTTCCTGGACAATACCATCAGTCTGATAATTATAAATAGCACCTAATGATTTACCAATGAACCATCCGTTACTCAAATCATCTTCTTCTACACCATCACCATCATTATCGATACCATACAGATGATTAATTTTATTACGGTTCATCCAGAAAGAAAGATCTGTTGTCCAGCTAAATTCTTTATTTTCTATATTACGTGAATGCAAACCTATTTCCAATCCCCAGTTGGCAACTTCACCCATATTGTCAAGAATACTACTATAACCAGATGTGTTAGGCAAACGACGAGATACTAACAAATCGTTTGTTTTTGAATTATAATATTCCACATTACCAGTCAATCGGTCAGAGAAGACACCAAAGTCCAAACCAACATTAAACGCCTTTGTCCGTTCCCAACCTAGATTTTTATTTGCCAAAGAATTCTGATAAGCAGTCTTAGCATATTCTTTATCAAAGATATATCCGCCAAAACCGATTTTAGGGAATGTCTGGAAACTACCTATAGAAGGATTACCATTTTCTCCATAGGAAAGACGTAGTTTCAAATAACTTATCCAATCAATTTTCTTCATGAAATTTTCTTCTGAAAGAGTCCAAGCCAAAGCTCCAGAAAAGAAATTACCATATTTGTGGCCTTCTGCAAATACAGAACTACCATCACGACGGAAACTAGCCGATGCATGATAACGGTTACGCCATACATAATTAGCACGAAGCATATAAGCCAAAGCAGAATTGTATGATTTACCAGTATTGATACCTCTGTTATCCTGCTTACCCATTTCCAAAGAGTTATATCCTAAAATAGTTGTACCTGCTTCAGTAAAATCTTTTGCAGACATATTTGCAAAATCACTATGTCCACGTTGACGTTCAGACATGAATGTAAAATCAATTTTATGTTCACCGAATGTATGATTATAATTCAAAATCTGGTTAATTAACCAACTATGACTATTTGATTGATTAGAAGAGCCATTAGCTTCATATAAAAATTGAGATGGATTCATCAAATCAGCTTCAATCAATGTATTCACATAATGTTCTTCATGTGCAAATCTGGCAGTCTGATGTGTACCAATATTATAAGAAGCATTCAATTTCCAACTTAAACCTTCAATCCATGGCAAACGTATATCCAAAAAGCCTTTAAGACTTGCATTGTTATAAATATCCTTATCATCTATAGCATATGCTTCCCACATAGGATTCGTCCAAGAAGTATTTCCAGCCGGATAACGTTCTATCCAATTTTCATATCCAGAAAATGTAGAATTCATGAATCCCCAAGGACTACTATATGTAGCACGATACATACTAGGACCTACACCTGAATAATCCTTGTGTGTTCCATTAATATTAATACCCGCTTTAATATAATCAGTCAGATTAGCTTCCATTTTAGCTAATATAGAAGCTCTTTGGAAATCATCTCCAATCATTACACCTTCTTGATTCAGATAGTTCCCTGAAACATAGTAATTAAACTTATCATTAGCGCCTGAAATACTCAACTGATAACTTTGAGTCAATGCATTTCTGGTAGTTTCATCGAACCAATTGATTTCGGCACCAGACTGATAAGCATCATATTCTTTGGCAATCATAAAATTCTTCGGATCCAGATCAGCACCTGTCAATCCAGTTGCTTTTCTCTTGTCTATTTCGAACTGAATACTTTGTTCACCACTCATAAGTTCTGGTTTACGAGTCCATGACTGAACACCTATATTCATATTGAAATTTAATTGAGGTTTATCTGTTTTACCTCTCTTTGTAGTTACCAAAATAACACCATTAGCTGCTCGAGAACCATAAACAGCAGTAGAACTGGCATCTTTCAAAATATCAACACTGGCAATATCCTGAGGATTCAAATCAGAAAAACTTCCACCTATAATACCATCAACAACCAACAATGGGGAATTTCCTGCATTAATAGAATTCTGACCACGAATAGAAAAACTTGGAGTTCCACCAGCAGAAGAAGACATACCAACGTTTACACCAGGAAGTTGACCTTTCAAATTTTCCAAGATATTGGTATTTGGCATTTGCATTGTGGGAGAATCTTCCAATTTTATAGAAGCTACAGCACCTGTCAAATCTTTTTTAGTAGAAGTACCATAACCGATAGCAACAACTTCTTGCAAAGCAAGAGCTGATTCGTGCATCTTTACATTTAGTACATTTTTCAAAGCTTTCATTTCTATTGTTTCCATTCCAATATAAGAAAACTGAATCATGTCTCCTTTGGTCGCTTCAATTGAGAAGTTTCCTTCTCCATCAGTAATCGTACCTGATTTAGTACGTAAGTTCACAACATTTACACCAGGTACTGTTCCTTGTTTATCGGAGACTGTTCCTGTCACTTTTTGAAAGTTTTGCGCTATACCTTCTGTTATGGTACACAGAATTAACGCAAGGATTAACAATACTTTGTTCATAGCATTATGAATTAAAATTTATAAAAGTTACATCTGCAAATTTATTCCTTGTTAGAGCCTGTATATAGAATGAAATACTTATGCATCTAAAACTAATTCATTAAAAGAGTAACACAAATTAATAATCATGGCAATAGCATAATTAGTCAAAATACTTTGTTTCAAGTATTTAACTAAAAACAATCATATTAACCGATATTTTTACCGAATTGGCACTTTGTAAAAAATGACGATTACTTTTTATTCAAAATATTATCAAAAATTTGTGTCAACAGAGGAGTCGTATCTAAAAATCCGTTTAGTTTGAGAGAGCATATCACCCAGCTTCCTTGACCTTCTTTCTTTTCCCCAAGAATAATCTTTTGATGAGATGTTAATACAGGAGTGAAACCTTCAGCTGTTATTTGTTGAAAAGAATATCGCTTAGGTATACTATCAACAGAAGAATAGCTATATTTCAAATCTGTCGAATTACTTCCTTTAACCCAACGATGATCCGGATTTCGAAAAACAATCCAACGATGATCCTCCTTTTTATTAACTTCTATTTCCGGCATAAAGTCTGTCAAAGCCTCTATGGCATCATTTAAAACAACCACTCTTGCTCCTTTGGAAACAGTCTCCTTTAATTCTGCAGCTTTATCTATAAGCTGTTTTCCATCTGTCACCAAAATCACTTCATGAGCATAAAACTTCCCTTGTTTTCTGATGTTACTTTCTTTTATATTAAAGACCTTACAGATCGCTTTAGAATCATCATCATTACCTAACAAATAAACTGACACATCATTATTGCTTTTCACTGAAGGATAAAGAGAACAATCAACACAATCATCATGTAAAATCTCTCCTTTTTTATTGAATAATCCTACTCGTAAAGACAATCTGGAACGTTTTTTCACTTTTGGCATTTCAACAGGAAGCAATCCTTGAAAACGACTTCCTTCAGAGACCGTTGGTACATGAGCATTACATGTTCCTGAATCTATCACTCTACCATCCAATTCTAAAGTATATTTCAATACAGCTTCAGGGGTTTCCTGTGTATCATTACATATCCATACTTGAAAAGGATATTTATCACCTGAGAAAAAGCGACTTCTTTCTGTTTCGATCTGTACCGCAAGAGGAGTTAGTGCATCTCGATATTCAAACCAGGCCTTTTTGGGAGTTCGTTCACAATCCATAATTGCTTTCATCCAGCAATTCGGCCATGCATCAATGAACAAATGAACCGCAAAAGAATTCATACGCGGCATTCTACGATAAGCTCTAGCAACTTTTTTCACGCCCCATGCCTGATGTTCCTGACTTTCATTCACCCAGTCTTTCATATTGGTCTGAGTTTCAAACCAGTCCCAATGTTTCCCATAAGTCTGTTCTCCTTGATGTTTACCTCTCATATGTCGAGGAGTCCAGGTACCGTCTGCTTCTTTCTGCTTCCATTCGTCAGGATACCGACGAATCATTAAATCAACAGGATCGAGTCCTTCTGCTCCAAATTCTCCGCATCCATACATCCAACCTTTACTGATTGGCATCCAGCCTCCTCGACACATAACAGGAAGTTCTATACCATGTCCATCATACCATATATTATAACAATGATTATCAGGGAAACCATTACTAGGAGCTTGATAGTCACCGTCAATATATTTTATGGCACGTTCAGGATTCTGATTATGAACAACAATATCTAAAGCATCAAATAACTGTTCATAAGCATAACGGCTTATAGCATGAGCCTTGGCTTCTGCCATAGGTTCATTCATATAAGTCATCATTATTACAGATGGATGATTTCGTAATACTCTCTCGATATTATCAGCTTGTTTTAATATTTCTGTGTATTGCTTCTGATTCAGATAAGCAAACATAGGCAAATCAGCCTGCATCATTATACCCAATTTATCCGCATATTCATAAACCTCTTTCTGAACAATACGCTGAGTTGTACGGATAAAATTCATGTTTGTAAGTTTTGTCAATAACAAATCATCTATCAATTGTTCCCAGTCGTGCGACATGACATCCTTTTGCAAGAATCCCATTGTATTAGTTCCACGAAGACGTATCTCATTACTATTTAAATACATACGGCCTTTAGGTATACTTGTTTCGGAGATAACAAACTCTCGCATACCAAATTGACATTTCTGATTGTCTAAAAGAGTTTTTCTATCCTTATTAAGAAGAGATACCTGCATTTGATATAACCAGGGGGTATCTGGATTCCAAAGACGCAGATGCTCTTTTGGAATCTGAATCAAGGTTTTATTTAAAACCCGACCTCCTTCTACCCGAATTTCTTTTTGCTTCTCTTTTGTAATGACAGCCTTAAAATTCTGTCCAAACAGACTATATTCAAGAATGAAATCGTCCGCTTTTTCTCCATTATCCAATTCTATTTCAGTCCATAATTCTACAGCAGATTCTTTAATTAACGGACGACAATAAATGTCTGCGATGTAAGGAGTACTTCTTGATTCAATATATAGATCTTGATAAATACCATAACCGGCAGGACAACAAGTCCAGCCTGTAAAAGGATCATCCCATCCAGGCGAATTACTTGCAGCAAATTTATGCCCCCAATAACGAGGAGTACCCTCGCCTCCTAATAAAGAGTAATCATTACGAAGTTTAATCAATAATACATTCTTACCAGGATGAGCATATTTTGTGATATTAAATTCGAATTCATCCAGCATTCCTTCATGGTATCCTACATGATGACCATTTATATAAGCATCTGTATAATAATCAGCGCCATTAAAATGTAACATCAGAGCTGGATTTTTAAAATAATCTTCGGGGATGTTGATTTCTGTACGATACCAGGCAGTAGATATCCCTTGTGGTCCATGATAATAAGGAATATTTACCGTATCCCAATCACCTTCACCAGTTAATAAACGATTAAAATCCTTGCAATCTTCAGTTTGTTCATATCTGAACTGCATTTTATCGATAGATAATCGATGACGAATCTCATGTATTGGAGGTACTAAATTCTTTAGAAATGGTTTATAATGTTCTTTTAGAGAATTTAAAGCCAAGTTCATTTCCTTCTTATTCTCTATATGTTTGGCAGGCTGAAATTGATTCAATTTATTACCAGACCATTTCAAAAGGCAACTGTCAGACAACAAGACAGGCTGAATTGTTTCCATCGGACGATTCAAATGCACCTGTTGTCCATGTTCGGCAATAGCAATATAAAAATCCTTTTCGTCCTGATTGTCCTGAGCCTTAGTTACCAGAGCTGTACAAAATGATGTTACAACTATTAATCCATAATAATAAATACTTTTGTTTGGCATAATATCAGATATGTTTTGTTATATGCCAAAAGTACAGCTCTCAGATACTTTATTTTTAGAATAATTTATTATGAGACTAATATATATTCATCATATTTATAGCACAGATTCTTCTTCCCTATCTGTTTTTTCTAGATATTCAGAAGGTAACACCCCGAATTGTTTTTTAAAACATTTTGTAAAATAAGAAGGGTTATTAAAACCTACACTGTATAAGACTTCCGTTACCATGTATTTTTTACTCCGTAACATAGCAGCAGCACAGTTTAGGCGATAAGTACGAATATATTGATTTGGGGACATATCAGTAAGAGCTTTTAACTTACGATAAAGTTGTTCCTGAGTCATATCCAAATTTTCTGCAAGTTCTTTTACAGACAGATCCGGCTTGTCTTTATTTTGATCTATGGCCGTATTTACTTTTTGCAGGAATTTATCCTCTAAAGAATCATTTTCCTCTTCAATCACAACAGGTGTAGCTATTTGATATTTATATTTCAGTAATCTCCTACTATGTATCAAATTAGAGACTTTAGCTAATAACAACTGAGAATTAAAAGGTTTTTGTTCGAATAAATCCACACCTGCCTTCCAGCATTCTATTCGGCTTTCCACTGAATCCTTTGCAGAAAGGATGATAAATGGAATATGCGATGTCCGCATGTTTCCTTTTATATATTTACAGAACTCCAGACCGTTCATATCAGCCATGACCAAATCAGATATAATAATATCTGGTAAATCTTCCTCTACTACTAAAATCGCCTGTTTGCCATTTTCTGCTTCTCGAATCTGATAATAGGGAGATAATAAATGTTTCAAATAATTTCTCATTTCCTTATTATCATCCACAATCAATATTCGTATAAAATTATTCTTATCTACACCCAAAGACTGATTATTCTCTTTTTCCGGCGAATTCATTTGATTGTCATCTATCACATGTATTTCGGCAGGTAATATGATATTAAAAGTAGAGCCTTTGCCCAGTTCACTTTCTACATGAATTTCCCCACCTAATAAATCCACATAATGTTTGACTAGATACAAACCTATTCCTGTACCACGATTATCGTGAGAAATACGATAATAACGATTAAATATGTTTTGCAAACTTTCTTGTGGAATTCCTTCACCTGTATCTTTTATATTTAACTCTAAAGAGTTGTCTTTTATATCATAGCTTACAATAATTTTTCCACCTTCAGGTGTATATTTGATCGCATTTGAAATCAAATTTTCCACAATAGATTCTAACTTATCACGATCCGTTTTCATAATAGTGATTCCATCATTAGGATTAGGGAATAAGACATCAAAACATATTCCTTGTTTTTCAGCATATTCCTTAAAAGGCATTATAATTTCATAGAGAATCTGTCGAATCGGATATAAATCTAAAGAGAGATCCGAATTTTCTTCGGTATTTCGATAATTTAATATCTTATTAATCTTTGAAAGCAATAAATTCCCATTACCAATCATCGACTGAAGTCGTTCATGAAAAACTACTGGCATTTCAGGATGTGTCAACAATTCAGATAAAGGTGAAAGAAGAAGTGTTAACGGCGTTTTCAAATCATGAGAGATATTGGTAAAAAAACGTACTTTTTGAATATAAATTTCCTCCTCTTTTTCTTTCTGTATATCTTGCAGATGTTTATTATAACGCTTTAAATAACGTTTTCGAAAATAAGCGATACTACATAAAACTAACAACAATATTAATATACAATATACAGTTATAGCATAAGTAGTTTTCCACCAAAATTCATTTTTAATGATTATCAAAACATGCTCGTTAGAAAGATTCTCAGGAGAATTTAAGCGTACATGAAATTTATAATTTCCAGGAGGCAAATTACGATACTCTGCTAAAGAACTGTTATTATCTGTTTGACTCCAATAATTTTCCAGACCTTCCATCTTGTAATACAAGATATTTTTACTCTGAACGAGAGATGATAATGATGAGAGTAAAAAGCTGATATTATGCTTTCCTGCAGGAAGGAATAAAGTATCTACATAATTAACAGCCTTATTAATCAAATGTTTATTATCAGAATTCACACTAACCGGAGTGATTAATTCCCCATTTACTTTCAAAGAACGAATAATTGGCAGTCCTCTATTTTTAACCTTCTTTAGAATCTCTGCTTCAAAAGAGATAACCCCATCTGATGTTGCAAGTAAAATATTATTATCCAAATATTTCATGCCATAAACAAATAAATCTGTTAGATAAGAAGTCACAAAATCATGAAGAGGATCAAAAATAAGTAATCCATCATAAGAACAGAGATATAGAGATTCATCCGAATATTTTTTTATATCTGTTATATAATACCCATCCAATTGAGATATACTATGAATTCCACTATCTAATTTATCTTTATCCAAATATGATAATCCACTTGTTGATGAAATCCAGATACGCTTACCATCTTGAAAGAAAGATGTTTCCTGCATCAAATGCATCAAATTATTATTATTGACTTTATAATTACCTAAAATTTGCATTTCATAATCTTCAGTCAACAAAAAATGAAACAATCCTTCATTGAAGGTAGCCATCCAATAACCATTTCCTTCGTTATCTTTCTCAATTTTTCGAACATTAAATGGAGATAACTTCTTTTTAGAACCATCAGCAACCTTTATATTTCGGATACTCTTATCTTTTTCATTATAAATCCATAATCCACTCTTTCTACATCCTATAAACAGTTCCCCTTCCCGATATCTAGATATAGAATGAATAAAGTCTTTTTCCAACTCAGGTACAGATAAAGGAAGATATTTTTTTTCTTCCATATCGTATAGACGGAGACCATCATTCCATGTTCCTACATATACAAATGATGCTGATAATGAATCAGTAAACAATGACAAAATAGAAGAATAGCTTTTATCTATTTCCTTTATTTTTTGCTCCTCCAAATTATAAAACCACAAACCTCCATTTTGTGTTCCAAATAAAATATCAGAACTAAAACGATTCTGGCAAATATTCCATACTACATTCGCAAAACGATCAGATTCTTTATTTATATTTTTGGTCTGTTTATATAAAGGGGCAGAAAAAGAGAATCGTATTACACCATCCATCCAAGTTCCCAACCAAAGGTTTTGATCCATATCACTTTTTAAAGAGATAATATGTATTGATTCATCTTGATTATGCTCCATAATCGTCTCATAATCTTTATTTTTCAAATCTATCTTGATTAAATCTCGATTATTAGATATAGCATATATATTATCTTTTATTCGTGTCATTGATTCAATCAGCCCTAAATTAGAACCAACATGTTGAGTTAACTTCCACTCTTCATCAATCAGATTAAAAACATAAATTCCATGATTTGTTCCACACCATATTTCTTTCGGAGATATTATCAGGAAAGACTGAATCGTGTTCGCAGATAATGAAACATCCTTCTTTTCTACAATAAAAGTATTCTCAGAATGACGTACAGATATTAATCTGTTCGAATTACAAGAAACAAATAAAGTCCCATTCATTTCAGCTAACTCATTAATATTTTGAAATGAATATGGAACCTCTTGAAAATCATTTATATCAATATTGGATGTCAAAAGTTTCCTAAAATCCTCAACATACCACAAATGCCCAGACGCACAACCAATCCAGACTTCTCCAGAAGAGGTTTTCAACAATGCACTGATATTTTGTCCGCCAGGTAACTCCTGATTCTTTAATATCGGATATATATTGTTCATCAATTTATCAAAAACAAAGAGACCTTTATCCCTTGAACCGATCAGCAAATGTGAATCATCCAAATTGATTATTACTTCTAGATTGTTCGTAAAATCGGAAGTATTTTGAATGTTGAAATTTTGAAAGATATTTCCATCAAAAATAGACAATCCTTTTCCCGTACAAAAATAGATATACCCCTCGGAGTCCGGTTCTATACAATCAACCGTATTAGAGGCTAATCCATCCAATTGTCTGAATCTATCTTTACGTATAAATTCGTTCATTGAAAAGACTTGAATATTTATCAGAAATAGAAATATTATTGAGAGGATGTTTTTCATGTGTTTTTACAGATTTTATCATTATCAAATACAGATATATTATATACCTTATATATAACCCTTAATTCCGCAACACTTTTTTATGAACTAATTTTAAAGCACTGAGTGATAG
>JAHHQS010000060.1 GCA_020026285.1 Parabacteroides sp.
TGTTTCAGGATCCCTTTCCCAATAGCATCATTTTTATATTCCAATGATCCGTATAGCCGGCCATTCATTGGGTTAAAGTCCAGGCATCCCAGATGTCCCAGCAACCCTTTGACCGAACCGATAATTCTTCCATTCATATCCGTCTTTATCAGCATGGTTGTAAACGAATAATAAATAAAACCATTTGATTTGTCGACAGCAATTCCTTGAACATGTCCTGCTTTGAAGGGACCAATATTTAAAGTCTTTGCATACTGTTCTGTTGTCGGGATAGTATCTCGTGCAGAAATCGGATTAATGTGAATTGATAGTAAAAATGCAGCTGCTGTTATGCAATAACAAAATCTTTTCATTTTTTTGAGTTGAAACATATTAGAAACAAAATTAGGAATTTTTTGACATTAAGCCGGAAGGAATACCGATTTAATCTGTTTTAATTTGTTCAGGCAACACCGGATAACAAACTATCTTGCTATAACAGATTAGGATAATTATTGACTCTCTGTTCTGTGTAAGAGGATATTTCTGGAAATATAACAGCATATCAGAAATGATACAGTCATTTTGTTTCTAAAACAAGCCGATATCAATCAAAATAAAAGTTGTTATTTATGACTGAAAACAAAATAATATTCTTAAATTTGCATTCAATGTTTTTAAATTTATACCATTCATTAACTAATTATTCAAGGTAATGAAAAGAGACAACATCATTTTTGACATTATTGAGAAAGAACATCAACGTCAGTTGAAAGGAATTGAATTGATCGCTTCAGAAAACTTTGTAAGTGACCAGGTAATGCAAGCCATGGGAAGCTGCCTAACCAATAAATATGCAGAAGGTTATCCTGGCAAGCGGTATTATGGAGGTTGTGAAGTCGTTGATCAAAGTGAAACTATCGCTATCGAGCGTATCAAGAAATTATTTAATGCAGAATGGGCTAACGTTCAGCCACATTCCGGAGCACAGGCTAATGCATCTGTTTTGTTAGCTGTCTTAAATCCTGGTGATACTTTTTTAGGATTGAATCTTGCTCACGGTGGTCATCTTTCTCATGGTTCATCTGTTAACAGTTCCGGTATTTTATATCATGCTACAGAATATAATGTAAATGAGGAAACAGGTCGTGTTGATTATGATCAGATGGAAGAGGTCGCTCTTCGTGAAAAACCGAAATTGATTATCGGTGGCGGTTCAGCATATTCCCGCGAATGGGATTACAAACGTATGCGTGAAATAGCCGACGAGGTTGGTGCTTTATTAATGATTGATATGGCTCATCCTGCCGGTTTGATTGCTGCCGGTCTGTTAAACAATCCTTTGGAATATGCTCATATTGTAACATCAACTACTCATAAAACATTACGTGGTCCGCGTGGTGGTATCATTTTACTGGGTAAGGACTTTGATAATCCTTGGGGAAAGAAAACTCCGAAAGGCGTAATCAAGAAAATGTCACAGCTGCTTGATTCTGCAGTATTCCCGGGAATCCAGGGTGGTCCATTGGAACATGTCATTGCAGCAAAGGCTGTCGCTTTTGGTGAAGCATTGGAACCTGAATATAAAGAATATCAGAAACAGGTTAAAAAGAATGCTGCTGTTATGGCACAATTGTTCATGGATAAAGGTTATAAGATCGTTTCTGGAGGTACAGACAACCATAGTATGTTGATTGATTTGCGTACCAAATTCCCTGAATTGACCGGTAAGGTTGCCGAAAAAGCCTTGGTTGCAGCCGATATTACAGTCAATAAGAACATGGTTCCATTCGACAGCCGTTCTCCGTTCCAGACTTCAGGTATTCGTATAGGAACTCCGGCTATTACAACTCGTGGTGTTAAAGAATCGATGATGGGAGAAATCGTGGAATTGATCGATAGCGTTCTTTCCGCTCCTGAATGTGACAAGACTATTACTGCTGTTCGTGAAAAAGTAAACAGCATTATGAAAGATTATCCTATTTTTGCTTGGTAATCTATCATTTAGTTGTCTGAATTTTCCTGTTGATAGTATAAAAAAAACTATCTTTGAGCATTGTTTAAGTTTTATTATTAACGCTGAATATAATCTATATAAACTTAGCTGTTAACTAGGGAAATTCAGACAACTTTTTTTATGACATATAACTAAATAATAATAATAAACACATGAAGAATTTACTTGCAACATTTTGTGCCGGAGTGGCACTAAGTTTACTTTTCTCTTGTAGCGAGCCACAAGGTGAAGTAAAATCTTATAATCAAGGAATCAACATCATCCCTACTCCTCAAAGTCTGGTTCAGCATGATGGATTCTTTAAGTTAGGAAAGAATGTCAGTTTTGAAGCTAAGACGCCAGAAGCTAAAACTATTGCAGCCTTCTTTGCTGCTAAAATGAAAACTGCTACAGGTTACAATGTGGAAGTAGCAGACAAGGGTGATATCAAACTGGTTATTGATCCATCATTGGATGTAAAAAATGATGAAGGCTACACATTAGATGTTACAAGCAAGGATGTAACTATCGTAGCGAAAGCTCCTCAAGGATTATTCTATGGTATGCAATCGTTCATGCAGTTGCTTCCTGCTGAAATAGAAAGTCCTGCAGTTGTTCCAAATATTGCATGGCAGGCTCCTGCAGTCAGTGTGAAAGATGCTCCACGTTTTGGTTATCGTGGTATCATGCTCGATCCTTGCCGTCATTTCATTCCGGTTGATAACATCAAGAAACAATTGGATGTATTGGCATTGTTCAAGATCAACCGTATGCACTGGCATTTGACTGAAGACCAGGGCTGGAGAATTGAAATCAAGAAATATCCGAAATTAACAGAAATCGGTTCCAAGCGAATCGATGGTGAAGGAACAGAATATTCCGGTTTCTACACTCAGGAACAAATCAAGGAAGTAGTCAAGTATGCTCAGGATCGTTTCATTACAATCGTTCCTGAAATTGAATTGCCAGGACATGAATTGGCAGCTATTTCTGCTTATCCAGAATTGTCTTGCAAGAATACCGTAACATCTCCTCGTGTCATCTGGGGTGTTGAAGATGTTGTGATGTGTCCGGGCAAGGAAGAGACATTCAAGTTCCTGGAAGATGTCATCAGTGAAGTGGTTGCTTTATTCCCGGGTGAATATTTCCATATCGGTGGTGACGAATGTCCTAAGACAAGCTGGAAGAATTGTCCTCTTTGTCAGAAAAGAATCAAAGCAGAAGGTCTTGTTTCCGACAAGGAACATTCAGCAGAAGAAAGACTTCAGAGTTATGTCGTTCAGCGTGTAGAAAAGATCCTTGCCAAATACGGAAAGAAGATGATCGGATGGGATGAAATCCTTGAAGGCGGTCTTGCTCCTACTGCAACCGTAATGTCCTGGCGTGGTGAAGCCGGAGGTATTGCTTCAGCTTTGCAGAATCATGACGTAATCATGACTCCAGGATCAAATGGTATGTACCTGGATCATTATCAGGGCGATTCTAAAATCGAACCGGTTGCTATTGGCGGCTATTCTACTTTGGAAAAGACTTATAGCTATAATCCTACTCCTGATACATTGATTTCTTTGAAGAAAGAAAATTATATAAAAGGTGTTCAATGTAATATCTGGACTGAATACATGTATAATACTGATTTGATGGAATATCGTATTTATCCTCGTATTCTTGCTTTGTCTGAAATTGCATGGACAAATACGGATCGCAAGGATTTTAAAGATTTCCAGCGTCGTATCGAGAACGCTTATGTTCGTTTGGATGGTCATGATATTAATTATCACATTCCACAACCGGAACAGCCTGTTGCTTCCTGCAACTTTGTAGCATTTACTGACAAGGCTAAAATGGAATTCAAGACAACTCGTCCAATCAAGATGGTTTATTCTGTTGACGGTTCAGACCTGACTCCTAATTCAACAGCTTATACGGCTCCTATCGAAATTACAGAAACAACAACTTTGAAGATTGCTTCTGTTTTGCCTTCAGGAAAAATGAGTCCGGTTCGTACTATTAAAGTAGAAAAACAGGCTTTGGCTCCTGCTAAAGAAGTGGCTAAGAAATCGGCTGGATTGAATATGGAAGTTACAGATGGAATGTTCCTGAATGTACAGGATCTGAATGCAGCCAAGAAGGATACCAAGAAATCTGTAATCAAGAATTTGAGAGAGGTCACTTCTGTTGTCAAGACATCAGAATCAATGCGTGGCGTGAATCAATATGCTGCTGTTGCAACTGGTTATGTCGATATTCCGGAAGACGGAGTTTATTTCATTTCATCTGAACTGGAAGAAGTCTGGATTGATGGAAAACTGCTGGTTAATAACGGTGGAGAAGTAAAACGTTTCTCTCGTCATGATAGTTCGGCTGCTCTGGCAAAGGGATTACATGAAATCAAGGTTGTTTTCTTAGGTCATGTTATTGGCGGATGGCCTTCTAACTGGAACGACGGATCAGTTAAATTGCGTAAGGCTGACGAAAAAGAATTTAAACCTGTTACAGCGGAAATGTTGTTTCATTGATAAATTTGATATATACTGATTTTATAGAGCCGGTCTATTGATAGATCGGCTTTTTTTATCGGAAAAATTTCATTTTCTTATAAAATAGTTACTACATTGGCGAACATTTTTGAAAGAGAATGTGTTTAATATAAGGATGATTATATACAATATCTGTAATCCGATTAAATAATATGGACAATTTATTCGTCCAGAAGTGTAAAATAATGAATAAAAAGAATCGTTTATGAATTTAAAATCAAGTGTATTAGCGTTTATAGCGTTATGTAGTGTAAGTTTTATGAGTTGTTCTGATGATGATAAAATCTCAGATATTCCTTCAGGAGTAGAAATGGCTTTTGCTCAAAAATATCCGAATGTGCCTATCGAAGAATATAAGGAAACAAAAGGTTATTCTGTTATCGATTTTCATTTGGATGGTATGGAATCAGAAGCCTGGTTCAATACTCAGGGATGGATAATGACTGAAATCGATATCGCTTTCAATTCTTTACCAAAAGCTGTTATCTCTTCTTTTAATGGTACCGAATTTGCTTCTTGGAAGATTGACGATGTTGATATGGTGGAACGTTTGAACTTTGAGACCGTTTACGTGATTGAAGTCGAACAAGGCGATGTGGAAATGAATCTGTATTTCACTGAAGCAGGTATTCTTGTTAAAGCAGAAATAGACAGGGATGATGACGATTACTTGCCGGAACAGATTTCGAGTGAGATCCTGGCTATCATTAAAGATATGTATCCGGATGCCATATTCGTTGAATCGGAAATTGAAGATGGAAACCTGAAAATAGATATCATCATTAAGGATACCGGAAAAGAAATGGTTTTCAGTAAGACAAATGAATGGCTTTATACAAAATGGGATATCGTTCCTTCCAGTCTGCCGGATAATATCAAGGCATATCTTGCTCAGAATTATGCTGATTATAGAATAGACGACGTGGAAGTCTATGAAACTCCAAAGGGTACTTTCTTTGAAATAGAGCTGGAACAGGGTAATAAAGAAATTGAGATTAGAATTACAGAATCTCTTGAAATTATAAAATAATAATATCGAGATAAAACAAAAGCTCCCGAGAATGAATCATTCATTTCTCGGGAGCTTTTGTTTTATATTATTTTGTTCTCTCAAATCTGACGGCCAAATCCTCTGACGCTGCGTGAAGATTCTTCCTTCTTCTCTCCGCCTGCACGACCGGATTGTCTGCTTGAAGAGTTTCTGTTAGTAGACTGATTGTTATATCGGCTGCTGCTAGAACTTCTTCCTTGATAGCTGGATGAACGGGAAGAACTGTTCTTGTTATCTCTTCTGTCGGAACTTACACTTCTACCAGAGTGTCTGCCTGATCCGGAGTAAGAAGAGTTATTACTCTTGGAACTGGTTCCCCGACCCTGGTAAGTGGATTTGGATGAACTGTTGCCGTTTTCTCTTCTGTTGGTACTGATATTGCTGCTTCCAGAATATCTGCCGGAATTAGCAGACTGATTATATCGGCTGCTTGAACCACGACCTTGTTCACCGGATCTGGATGGTCTGACAGCATTCTCTTTTCGGTCAGAGCTGGTATTACGGCCGGAATGTCTTCCTGTGACAGAACTGCTGTTTGAAGATTTGTCGTATCTTCCACTGGAGCTTCCTCCCTGCAGATTACTTGAAGAACTGTGACCTCCAGGTCTTCTGGCTGAACTGCCGCTATTGTTATAGCTGTTGTTACTGCTTGAAGAACTATGTCCTGAGTATCTGCCTTCAGAATGGTTGTTATTATGAGGCCTGTAATTCGTCTGAGGAGCAAAATTGCTCTGATAAATATTATCTCTACCCCTATCATCCCTGTACTGATAGTGATTGTTTACAAAGTAATAATTGTAATTGTACACGTGATAATGTTCGTGATATTTTCCAGGATACCAGGAATGAGAGTCGAAATGGCAGTTCCAATGACCGCTGTCATATCTCCAGTCACCTCTCCAGTAAGAATCTTCGTACCAGAAGCAGTCGCGAGACGGACGATAGTTTGGATAATTAGGATTATCGAACCAACCTACATAATCATGAATAATTCTGGGATTATGACGAATATGATAGATATAGATTTCGAACTGACGTGGAGTCAGGATCCGTTGCAATCTTCTGTCACGTTCCATTCTTAAACGGTATATTCTTCTGGCAGAATTGTCCCAGTATGAACAATTCCTTCTAGCTTCTCTTTCAATCTTACGACCATACTTATGAATGATATGTTGATATTCGCAAGCTACAGAATATGGTAAATATAATTCCTCTTCCATCCATCGGCACTGTTCACAGACTGGTGCATTCCATTCAAAATGAATCCAAAATTGACTTTTTGCCGGAAAAGTGAATAATAAAACTAGAAAACTTATCAATGCAAATCGTTTCATGACCATTTTTCTTTAAAAGTTATACAATGAATTTATTTTTATTATTAGACCTGTCAAAAAAAGAATAGTTTATCGTTCTTTTCTTAATAAATCTTTAGCATTTGCTAAAGATGCTTTAGTCAAAGATGAACCACTCAGCATGCGAGCAACCTCGTTGACACGCTCTTCGGGCGATAGAGATTTGATCCGGGTAACAGTCTTATCTTCCATATCTTCTTTATATACAAAGTAATGGGCGGAACCTTTGGCAGCAATCTGAGGCAAATGCGTGATGGCAAAGACCTGCATTTTGGATCCCAGATCACACATGATATTTCCCATTTTGTCTGCAATATCTCCTGATACTCCGGTATCGATTTCGTCGAAAATAATTGAAGGAAGTGCTGTAAAACCGGCAATCATCGCTTTAATACATAACATTAATCGAGAAATTTCACCTCCTGAAGCCGTTTCAGCGACAGGTTGAAGCTCTGCATTCTTGTTCGCCGAGAACATAAAACAGATATCATCCATTCCATCGGCATCCGGTTCCTTTTTAGTGGTAAAATCTATTTGGAAACGGATATTCGGCATACCCAGAGGTGCTACCATCTGCACCAGCGACTCTTCCATTTTCTCTGCAGCAGCTTTTCTTTGCACACTGATAACTCCCGATTGTTGCAATAATTCATCATAAGAATCAGCTAACTGATTTCTTAAATCTTCTATCTGGTCGTCATACGAATCAATTTCCTTCAATTGGTTTTCATAGTCTTGCTGCAAGGTCAGTAATTCGTCGATCGATGACACACGATGTTTCTGTTCGAAACTATAAATCAGATTCAAACGATTGTTAACCCATTCAAGGCGTTCCGGATTAAATTCAATATCTTCTTTCTGGCTGCTGACCTCCGATGCCAGATCGTTTAAATCAATATAGGCAGAACGCAGTCTTTCGGATATTTCTTTTGCTTTCGGATAATAAGCTTCCAGACTGTCGGCCGATGAAGACGCCTCTTTCAACAACTGAACGACACCCATTTCCTCTCCTTCCAGCAGTTCGGAAATCTTATAAAGCGAACCTTTGATATCTTCAGCATGTGAAAGAGTCTCTTCTTCCTGCTCCAGTTCTTCCTGTTCACCCGAGTATAAAGAAGCTTCAAGAAGCTGATCCAATTGGAAACGGATATAATCTTCGTCCTGCTTGCTTTTTTCAGCACGCTGAAGTAAATCTTTCAAGTCTTTTTTTAATGCCAGATAACGGGAATATTCTTTCTTATACATGATAAGGAGAATTTCATTCTCAGCCATCACATCCACCACACGCAGCTGAAAGCGATTGTCTCCCAGAAGTAAATTCTGATGTTGGGAATGAATATCGATCAGTCTGGTTCCCAATTCCTTCAGAATAGAAAGGGAAACCGGCGAATCATTAACAAAGGCACGGGATTTTCCGGAGGCATAAAGTTCGCGACGAAGGATACAGCTGTTTGCCTCATATTCAAGATCGTTTTCCAGGAAAAAAGGTTCCAGCTGATATTTAGATATATCGAAAACTACTTCAATAACGCATTTGGATGCACCTTTCTTGATACTTTTACCATCGGCTCTCTGTCCTAAGACCAAAGAAAGCGCTCCTAAAATGATTGATTTACCTGCCCCTGTTTCACCGGTGATGACAGAAAAACCTTTATCAAATTTGATATCCAGGCTGTCGATTAAAACGTAGTTCTGGATAAACAACGAATTCAACATATACTGTTACTTTTGTAATGGTTCTAATCGTTTAGTCTGTGTAGGATATAATTCATACAACAGTTTATATCCTTCCTCTCTCTCCTGTTTGGTCGCTTTTGAATAAATCAGAACGATTTCATCGAGCTTGGCATCCTGAAATACACGTGGCACCACAGAAGTCGGACGAGTGTTTCTTACCTCTTTCATCAAAGGTAAAGCCTCGATGATCGTTGTTCTTCCACGATCCGGATTAGCAGCCATTTCATCAAGACCTTTACGATGATAAGTATACCACAGATTACGGAAGTTCTCTGAAGAATTATCAGTCAGAGAGGTAATCAGACCATGACGATTATCATCTTTCTCGAAAGCCTTCCATCCGTTCCAGGAACCTTGAGCCTGAGCCATGTTTACAATCTGCTGAGCTCTTTCATAAAACGGTTTCCCTCCCATCGGAGCAAAACTGTCAAAGTCCAGCCCCAGAATAACGTAAATATAATACATGACCGTAGCAGTCAGATTACTCGTCAATGTATTGGGAGAATATTCAAGCTGCTCGAACTGTGCATATTCAAAATCGAGTTCCGTATCCCGATAATTGAAAAGAGTTGTCAGATAAGAAGAATTATACACAGGCCGTGTAGCCTGAACCTGTATTTCCGCCTTGTAACTATTGTCGTTCCTCTCGTTAAGAATAATAGTCATGGAACAGTTGATTCGCTCGTTGATAGCAAAAGTGGCGTCGGTCCATCGTCTGTTATTCACATATTCAGTTAAAGCTTTCTGTAAAGCCTCATAAACCGATTTATCAGTTCCTTGAATCTTGTCACTGTTTATCGTAATACGGGCATTCAGTTCACCGGTATTAGTCATTGACTGAGCAAATCCCGTGAACGAACACACTCCGAGTATGAACCCCCCCAATAGTTTTCTTATCTTCATTTCAATAATGAAACTAACTTATTAATAATATCTACGGCAACATCCTGTTTGCTCTTCAAAGGGAAAGCCTCGAAGTTCCCCTGATTGTCAAGAATAGAAACCTTGTTTGTATCATATTGGAAACCGGCTCCTTTATCACGCAGCGAATTCAATACGATAAAATCGAGATTTTTCCGATTCAGCTTGTCGGTGGCATGCGATACTTCATCCGAAGTCTCCAGAGCAAAACCGACCAGAACCTGTTCATCCTTTTTGATCTTTCCAAGAGAAGCCGCTATATCCTTATTCGGGACAAGTTTCAGTGTCATTTCACCGGTAGATTCTCTTTTTATCTTTTCCGAAGCCTGGAACTCCGGTCTGTAATCGGCTACCGCAGCACAAAGAATGGCCGCATCTGTTGACGGATAAATATCCATCGAAGCCTGATACATCTCTTCGGCAGATTCCACCGGGATTCTGTGGATAGCAGGATGCGATGTCGTTAAGGCGACAGGTCCGCTTACCAGGAACACTTCGGCTCCACGCTGAGCACAGACTTCAGCCAGTGCGTATCCCATTTTCCCAGACGAATAATTACCTATAAAACGGACAGGATCGATCTTTTCATGTGTAGGTCCTGCAGTTATTAAGATTTTTTTATCTTTCAGATCATTTTTCTCTGTAAAGAAATCCTCAAGAACAGCTACAATCTTATCTGGTTCTTCCATTCTTCCTTTTCCAACCAGATGACTCGCCAATTCACCGGAGGCCGGTTCGATAATATGATTTCCAAACGAACGGAGCTTATCCAGATTCTGAGTCGTTGTCGGGTGAGCAAACATGTCCAGATCCATTGCCGGAGCAATAAAAACCGGAGCTTTACATGAAAGATAAGTTGTCACCAGCATGTTATCAGCTATTCCGTTGGCCATTTTCCCGATAGTTGAAGCCGTAGCCGGGGCAACAAGCATAGCATCGGCCCACAATCCTAAATCAACATGACTATGCCATGATCCGTCTCTGTTCGAGAAGAACTCACTGATAACAGGATTACTGCTTAAAGCGGAAAGTGTGATTGGTGTGATGAATTCTTTCCCGGCCGGAGTAATTACCACTTGTACTTCAGCACCTTTCTTGACAAGAGCTCTAATCAGATAAGCCGCCTTGTAGGCTGCAATACTTCCTGTTATCCCTAAAATAATATGTTTTCCTTTCAGCATAAAACTCTGAAATTACTTGGAATTAAAACTTCTTAATTTGATTTCTGTCAGTTTTTGTTTTGTATTCAACGGGAAATCAGCATTCATCATCCAGTTGTAATACGCAGGTTCCTGTTTTAGAACTTCTTCAACCAGTTTGCCCTTGTACTTGCCAAAGTTAAAAACCTCTTCCCCTTTTTCATTATAAACCATTCTGCCGGCAAAATCGACATTGTTTGTGAAGCTGGAGAATTCTGACAGGAATGTCATATCGTTCTTCAATTCCGGATAACGGTCAAGCTGCGCCTTCAGAACCTCGTAAGTTGCCATCGTGTCAGCTTCAGCCGTATGAGCATTTTCCAGCGACTTATGGCAATAGAATTTATAGGCTGCAGATAATGTTCGCTGCTCCATCTTGTAAAAGATTGTCTGAACATCGATGAACTTGCGACGACTGAAATCGACGTCTACCCCTGCACGAAGAAATTCTTCCGCCAGTAAAGGAATATCAAAACGATTGGAATTATATCCGGCAAGATCGCATCCCTCGATCTGGGCTGCCAGATTCTTGGCGATTGCCTTGAAAACAGGACAATCAGCCACATCCGCATCGGTTATGCCGTGAATGGCAGTAGATGCCGGTGGAATGGGCATTTCCGGATTAATTCTCATGGTCTTTGATTCTTCCTTGCCATTAGGAAAAACTTTCACATATGAGATTTCTATGATTCTATCTTTTGCTACATCAATCCCTGTCGTTTCCAGATCGAAGAAAACCAAAGGATTTCTCAGATTAAGTTGCATTGTCTATATCAGATTTAGTCATTCAACATCATTGGCATTAATAATGTCAACAAATCTTCATTTTCTTCGTTTTCTTCTGGGATAATCAATCCGGCACGTGAAGGATCAGCCAATTCAAAGATGATGGATTCAGAAGTGATATTACTTAAAATTTCAATCAGATAAATAGAGTTGAAACCGATACTCAAATCCGGACCGTCATATTGGCAGCCAATATGTTCTTCTGCAGAAATGGAGAAATCGATATCTTGTCCGAAGATAGACATTTTATTACTTTCCAGCTGAAGTTTGATCAGGTTGCTTGACTGAGAGAAAACAGAGACACGTTTCAAAGCAGTAAGGAACGAAACACGGTCGATAGTTACTTTAAATGGATTTTCTGCCGGAATTACGCTGTTGTAATTCGGATAGCGGCCTTCCACCAGACGGCAGACCATTTCAAAGTTTTCTGTAACCATGTGTGCATTGTTCTCGTCGAACTTGATAACCACGACACCTTCACCCTTGGCCAGAATAGTCTTCAGCAGGTTGGCAGGCTTCTTAGGTAAAATAAAAGAAGCTCTTTGTTCGCTCTGGATGGCATTGTTACGTAAACGGATCAGTTTTCGGCCATCTGAGGCAACAAAAGTCAGATTTTCCGGCTGAATATCGAAATAAATACCATTCATCACCGGACGCAATTCGTCGTCGGCTGTTGCGAAGATAGAACGGTTGATACCGTTTAATAAAGTCTTCGAATCAATATTTAAAGAAATGGCATTCTCGTTCAACGGTTTCTGTTGAGGATAAATATCACCTCTTGTTCCAATGAAATTATATTTTCCGTTCTGGAAATAAATGAAGATTTCCAGATTCTCATCATTAATATCAAAAGTAAGCGGCTGTTCCGGTAATTCCTTCAGAGGTTCCAATATATTTTTAGCCGATAACGCAAAGACACCAGAACCACTTGCATTCATAACCTGAACGGTTGTAACCAGGCGGGTTTCAGAATCTGCGGCAGTAATTGTCAACACATCACCTTCTAATGCAAAAAGGAAATTATCCAAAATTGGTAACGAATTCTTAGATGCAATCACCTTGCTGGCTATTTGCAATCTTGAAGATAAAGCTGTACTTGAAACATCAAACTTCATAATATATATAATTTATATTTTATATTCAAATTACAGATGGATCTGGAGAACAAATTCCAATCCACTCAAATTACAAAGTTAAGTATTTTTTTGACAAAACAGAGATTGGGAAACACAAAAAAGGCTCTATCCTGTTAAAGGAAAGAGCCTCTTCTGATTTATTTATAATAAAGAATTATTTACTTGAAATAATCTTTAACTGCTTCATTAGGAATCATTTCTTCCTGGAAGATGTAAGCACCTGTTTTTGGAGACTTTACCATCTTAATTACTTTTGAGAAAGTACGTCCATCACCTTTCTTAAATGTTGCAACTGCTTTCTTTGCCATTGTTTAAATCTCCTATTACTTAATTTCTTTATGTAAAGTCATTTTTTTCAAGATTGGGTTGTATTTCATCAATTCCAATCTCTGTGTTGTATTCTTTCTGTTTTTAGTAGTGATATAACGAGAAGTACCCGGCATACCGCTATCCTTATGTTCAGTACATTCTAGAATAACCTGAACTCTGTTACCTTTTGCTTTCTTTGCCATCTGTTAGTTCCTCCTATTAAGCGTTTAAATAACCCTTTTCAGCAGCCATTTTAATAGCAGCATCCAAACCTAGTTTGTTAATTGTGCGCAAGCCTGCTGCAGAAATCTTCAGGCTAATCCAGCAATCTTCTTCTACCCAGTAGAATTTTTTTGTAAACAAGTTGACATCGAACTTACGTTTAGTTCTTCTCTTAGAGTGAGAAACATTGTTGCCAACTAATGCTCTTTTTCCGGTAATTTGACAAATTTTAGACATCTCTATCTTCTTTTTATTACATGTAATGATTCAAAAAAAATAAACCCGCAAGACTTCACATAATTTACTTGGTAAATCCGTTTTAATCTTGTCTCTCCGAAACTTCATTGTCTGAACTAGCATCACGATCAGAAAGGAAGTGTTTTCTGGATTGCGGTTTCTACCGCTTTACGGGGTGCAAAGGTATAAATTAATTTCTTATATACACAATATCTTAGTCGAAAAAATATGATAAATAACAGTTTTTTCATCAGGATTCTTCTTGTCTGACATACGACATATCCCGGTTGCTATCATAATAATACTCTTTCTTTTAAGAATTTACGTGCAAATATATAAACTATTGCTTTAAAAACAGACAAAAATCCTGTTTTTTATCTATTTTTAAGTATCAGCCTTGTTTTGAGCACCTAACTGTCTTTTAATAAGCATAAATCCCCGTTGATGTTTCCATTTCCATTCCTGAAGGATCGAAGACCCGAAGCTCAAGAAGACCTCCGTTATAATCGAAATAATGAATTTTCAGTTTATGTAAACCTTTGCTTAATGCACGTTGTCCGATTAGTTCTATCGGCGAATGCGGTCCATCATTATCTACAACGATTTCATCGTCGATTCTCAAAATACTTCCATCGTCGGAATACAGAGCAAAGGTGTAAATTCCATCGGCAGGAACATTTATGTAACCCGAAATAACCAGTCCGATATCCCCTTTCACTTCCGAAGGAATGGCAACCTTCTTGATTTCATAGACACCTTTTACAGGAACTGTTTCAATTTTGCTGCATGAATCGACTCTGGTTTCGTACCATTCGGCCTTTAATCCGTCGTTCTTGGGCTCGACATCCGTTACCGCCGGAGAATAATCCTGCTTTAAGTAACGGGCCTTAAACATATCGCCGGCCTTTCCATTCGATTGGAACAGGCGAAAAATGAAATCGGTAGATTCGCTTATTTTAATCGGATTGGTATAAACAGGCGATTCCAGCGTAGGGATAGATCCATCCGTTGTATAGCGGATTTCTGCGCTCGAATCGGCACTTTGTATATTGACAAGCGTTTCGTCCACAAAAGCATTCAGAGCATGAAAACCTTCCAGATCCGGAGTCCTGTAATTCACATCCAGCAGATTCAATCGGTAGAACTGACCAACCATTCGTTTCTGGAAATCCGCCCATTGAAGCATTTCCGGTTTGCTCCAGGCTTTTTCAGCAATAGCCAGCAGACGAGGGAATGCCATGTAATGCATTCTTTCGCGTGAAGGGATCCATTCACACCAGATATTCCCCTGGACACCTAAAATCAGATTACGTTGTGCCTCACTTAATGAATCCGGAGCCAGGACATAGGAATAAATATTTCTGACAGATTTCTGGTCTTGCGGAGCATCCAGATAGAAATTGGCATTCGGACAGTAAATGACCCGGTTCCCTTGTGCTGTGGCAACAGGTATCGCCTGAGGATTCCAGTTACGCCACCACATGATTGTTGCCGTTTCCGACAAACCGCCTTCCAGTATTTCATCCCAGCCAATCAGCTCTTTGCCATTTTCATTGAAATATTTCTCCATATAGTGAACGAACCACGACTGCAGCTCCTCTTCCGATTTAAGGTTTTCGTCTTTGATTCGTTTCTGGCAATCCGGGCACTTCTTCCAGTTCACCTTTTCAACTTCATCGGCACCCAGATGAATATATTTATAAGGGAATAAAGGAAAGATCTCGGCATATACATTCTTGCAGAACTGAAGGGCAGTCTCTTTTCCCGGACAGACAGGCGAAGAGAAAGTCTTTCCCCATCCGGTTTTTGAGAAACAGGAAACCCCGGAATAATTACTTACCGCGGCCAGCATGTGTCCGGGCATATCTATTTCCGGAATGACATCGATACCACGGACTTCGGCATACCTGACGATTTCTTTGATATCTTCCTGAGTATAGAATCCGCCATATAAAGTATCCTCCTGAACGATCCGCAATTTATCTTCAGGTATTTCAAAGTCGGAATTATCTTCCGCTTTAGCTCGTCTCATACATTCCCTGTCGTGCGAATTGAACGTACGCCACGCTCCTCTTTCCGTAAGTAAGGGATATCTCTTTATTTCTATACGCCATCCCTGATCGTCGGTCAGATGCCAATGGAATTTATTCAATTTATAAAGAGCCATCAGATCAAGCATTTCCTTTACTTCATCCGGCGAATAGAAATGTCGTGACACATCGAGCATCAGACCACGCCATTCAAAGCGGGGAGAATCTTCGATTGTGACAACAGGGACGAACCAGTTCTGATTCTCGATAGCAGTCGATAATTCGATATTGGGAGGCAGTAACTGACGGAATGTTTCGATACCGGAAATGATACCGGAATAGGAAGAGGCCGAAACCTGCACATAGTTGGAGGAGACATCCAGAAGATAGCTGCCTTTTTTATCCGTAACGTCGGCTGTCAGTTTCAATTGGATTGCTCCTGCTCCTTCCTGTACCACAAACTGATAACCTGTGGACTTGCTTAAGATGGAAGAAAGGAATTTAGCAGCAGGCTTTAACGATTCATCCGAGAAACCAATAACCATACCATTTTTCAATTCGAATACGCCACTGCCCTGCTGAATGCTATTGGGCAATGGTATAATATTGATTTCACCACACTCTTGTTTAGGCGTATTTGTACATGCACCGCATACCAGCAAAAAAGTAGCAGCCATGCAAAGCTGAGAAAATCTCTTATTCATTGATCTGGGCTTTTAATTTCTACAAAATTAACGATATATTCTATTAATCCATTCATTTATATGAATATAATTTAAATATTTTTAAATGATCGGATAGAAAGATGCATTACTTCGCCTGCTCGTATCAGAAAGATCCGGGTATTAAGAGCCGTTTCCGTCTATCGGACATGATCGAGGTCATGCCATTTATCAGGTGAAGCATTCGATTATTGAAAGCATAGCCGGTAACAGGTAAAGACACATTCAAATAAAGCGAGATGAAAGAAAAAAGGCGTTTTGATTTTATGTAATACAGAAATCAAATATAATTTTTATCTTTGTCCCAAACACAGCAGTTATGGCAGAAAACAATCAGAATAATCAGTGGGGCGGAAAGAGAAAAGGCGCAGGAAGACCTCGTTCGGGAAACGAACCGAACAAGATCTACACCCTTCGTCTGCCGAAAGACCTGGCTCAGATGGTTGATGAGCAGGAAAACAAGACGGAATTCATCAGGAACTGCATCATCCGGTCTATTCAGTCCGTGGAAGAGATCCGGTCATTGGGACAGGTAGTTCCGGCAGCCCGGGTGAAAGATCTCCGTCTTCCGTTTTTCGATATCGGTCTGGTGGCAGGATTTCCTGTTCCCCTCGATAACGACGAGAGAGCACAGGACATCGATCTGCTTCGGATGTTATGTCCCCATCCGGAATCATCTTATTTGATTCGCGTACAGGGAGACTCCATGATCGATGCCGGCATCAGCTCCGGAGATATTGTGATAGTCGATAAAAGCAATCGGAATCCCGATGAAAGCCAGGTGGCCGTTTGCGAGTTCAACGGAGAATACACCTTGAAACGTTTTGTGATGCGGGACGGATTCGGCTGGCTCGTTCCTGCCAATCCCGATTATCCGGAGATAAAGGTCACTTCGGAAGATCAGTTCAGCATCTGGGGAACGGTTACCTATATTATCCACAAGCCCAAACTCTGAAACAATGATAGCCCTTGTCGATTGCAACAGCTTTTTCTGCTCTGTCGAGAAAGTCTTCCATCCCGGACTAAACGGAAAGCCGGTCTGCGTGCTTTCCAGTAACGACGGATGCATTGTCGCGCTCACACCCGAATCGAAAGCCCTCGGACTTCGCCGCGGTGATCCCATCTTCAAAGTCAGATCGATAGTCGAAGCCAATCACGTCACCGTCTTCTCCACCAATATGCAGCTCTACGCCGCCATGAGCAAAAGAGTGACCAGCATCCTTCGGAAATCGGTTCAGCATGTCGAGATCTATAGCATCGACGAGAGTTTCTGTTACCTGGACGGATACGAAGAGCGGTATAATCTGGAAGAATATATGCGCGAAGTAGCCGGCAGAATCAGACTCTATACCGATATCCCCGTCAGTGTAGGCATTGCCCCGACCAAGACACTGGCCAAGATGGGAAGCAAGTTCGCCAAGAAATACAAAGGCTATCGTGGAGTCTGCATGATCGACAACGATTACAAACGCAGAAAGGCACTGGAGCTGTTCGATCTGGCCGATGTATGGGGAATCGGGAAAAATACACTGAACAAACTGAACTATTACGGTGTATCCACACCGCTGGAATTTGCCGACAAGAGCAAGAGCTGGGTGAAAGCCCGGTTTCATAAGCCCGGTTATCAGACGTGGCTCGAACTGAATGGCATTCCCTGCATCGACACCTCCGAGATTCTGCGGAATCAGCATATCTGCACCAGCCGGAGCTTTGGAGAGATGGTCGGCGATCTGAATTATCTGAAGGCATCGATAGCCACCTTTGCCGGCAGCTGTTCCAACAAACTGCGCGGTCAGAATAGCGTAGCCGGAGCAGTAACCGTCTTCCTCTGCAGCAACCGTTTTCGGGATGATCTGAATCAGTATTCCAATACAGCCACGCAGACACTGCTCACTCCCACTTCCGATACACAGGAAATAACGCATGCAGCACTTGAAGCCCTGAAAAGGATCTATCGGCCGGGAATACTTTATAAGAAATCGGGAGTCATTGTAGGTGATATATCAGATACATCAGCCGTCCAGAGAGATTTGTTCGACACCATTTCCAACCGTTCCGAACGCAGGGAACTGATGAAGGCGATTGATAAGCTGAATCAGCTGTATGGACCTAAAACTGTTCAGCTGGTTGTTGAAGGAGAGAAAAAACAGCCCTGGATGGTGAAGTCGGAACATCGCAGTCCGAACTATCTGACCGATATCAACGAGATTCTGACTGTCAACATTTAAGTGTTCTCAAGAATTCCATATCCATATAGAAGAACTCTTAAATTTCTTCTATACCAATGCTCTTTAAATATTCATAAGTGGACTGATAGAATTTGGGATCTCTCGTTTTATCTTCTGGATTTCCTTCTGGAACCACAATAATCATTCCTTGTCTGGCTCTAGTTAATAAGACACGATAGGCATTGGTCTGATAGGATTGTAATTCCGGTTTACGGATATTATTCCAACGTGTACCACCGTTAAACTTATAATGCTGCCAGCCGTTTTCATTATAACGCATATCAGCATCCCAAACAACAGCTGTCCAGTCCAGTTCCAAACCTTGAACCTGAAATTCGGTTGCGACATCCTCTAGATAATTAGAAGAACGAACATCATCTTCGCCGTCTAAAAACCAATGTACTTCATCTGGCTTGAAACGAACATTTAGAGACAAAGGTTTTATTCGGTCGGCCGATGAACAGGCTAACAAACCAAAACGTTCCGAACCTCTTGCTTTATTACGCAACCACTCTTTCGCCTTTTCTACAGAACGTGTTAATACAATCGGATAATTCTTCAATTCATGAAGGACCTTCGAAGCTCCTTCCCTATCTTGATTTAATAGATTATATACAAACAACGACAGATTTTCTGCTCTGAATGATCTCATAGATACCGAAAGATGTAACGATGGTTCAATATATAAACGATCTTTGTTCTCTATAATATCCAAGACCTCGCCATTCGCATATTCATTCGTTGTCAACTGATCAGAGATATAAATTTGCCAATCTGTGAAAGATTTGTTTAGCGAATCAATCCATTCCTTTATTCCTGCTTCACCCGTATTTATTTCTTGTCCGCCACCAACCAGACAAATAATTAAAGCCCAATCTTGATGTCGGTCTAGACAAGAAATGAGATATTCTGGTTCTGAATATGGAAAATCCGGCTTCCCTTTTTTACGAGCCATAAAGTTCACCAGCATTTCTTTCGTCCAAGCACGCTGAGCTTCATCGAATATCGCAATATGATCAATCGGTGCATACGATTTATCTTTATTCTTTTCGGACAAGAAATAAGCCTGATCAGCCACGATCTTTCCATTTTCTAACTTAGTTCCTTCCAAACAAGCATCTCTATAATGATGAATCATCTGGATAAACGATTTCACTTCCGATTGTGCTTCTTTTTTGGTGATCGATTGATTCTCTTTCTTTTTTCGAGCCACCAAATCTCTACTCAAAGCTTCTGTTAAGACTGCTACCAGAGGGAAATTTCCTGATAAATATACCGCATTTTCCTTCTTTTCAAACTGCTTGATAGCAGTAGTCAGCCCAACCAGCGTTTTACCAGCACCAGGAACTCCAGTTACAAAACAAATTCCCTTTTTATGATTCGTTTTACAATCCACGATGATATCAGCAATACAATCGCAAGTCTTTGTCAGATTCTCCCCCTTGGCTTCTGAATAAGCAATATCGGCTACTGAATGATTATTGTACAAAGCCGTAGCTGCTTCTATAATAGTTGGTGTAGGAGCATAACGACTAATAGCCCATAAATAATCATCCTCATGATTTAATGGTTTAGCCTTATCTAATGCAGACTGGATATAGCAAGCTAAATTAGTTCGATTAGCCAATAGAGGTTTATAAACTTGATCCGTATAAGGGATAAAATCAGACATAAATGAAGCATCTGATTTAGTGGATACTAATATTGGAAAGATTGTCCGATTATGACTTCCTTCATGGAAATTTTTTAGATCAAGCGCATAATCCCAAGTTTGTGAAATATCAGCAGAAAGATATTCATCCTGAAAAGCCTTAAACTCTAATACGAAGATAATCCCGTCAATTAATAGAACCACATCTATCCGTCGGCCCATTCTTGGAATATTATATTCAAAGAAGATACTTCCTCGATCCTTATAATCCGGAAGAATTTCTTTCAATATATCGATTTCTTCATTCCATGCTCTCTTTTGATCTAGTGTTAGATCATTGGGTGTTGATTGTGTCAATTTCCCAATAATTTCATCAACTGATTGATTTAGAAAATCTTTAATAGCATCCCAATAATAGAATCTTTCCATAACAAATGTTCGTTTGTATTGATGTGTTTCATTTAAGTTTAACAAATGTAATTATTTTTCATTAGCTTCTAATAGAAGTCTTCTGCTTTCTATAAGAATCTTATATCTTTGTAAAGAGTGATTCTTATTTTTTACGAAACAAATCAAATGAAACATTATAACGTAGTCGCTGCCGTGGTTCTGCAGGACGGCAAGTATTTATGTATGCAGAAAGGAAAGACGAAATTCGATTATACCAGTTATAAGTTCGAATTTCCGGGAGGAAAGATTGAGCCGGGCGAAACACCGCAGGAGGCTTTGAAGCGCGAACTGCTCGAAGAGATGAATTTCCCCATCGAAGTGGATCAGGAACTGATAACGGTTTCGCATACGTATCCGGATTTCTCCATCACCATGACGGCCTTTCTTTGTCGTGCCCTCGCTCCTACTTTTGTGATGAACGAACATGTAGCTTTCGAATGGAGAGCGAAAGAGGATCTTTCATCTTTAGACTGGGCTGCGGCCGATATCGGGATTGTGAAGAGGATTGTGGAGTGATTCGAGATCATAAAAGAATAAAATAAGGGGGGAAAATATGGATTTGATATATGTTAAAGATATTGATAAAAGTGTACTTTATCAAGGATTTACAATTCGTACATCCTTATTACAACAGTTTTTAGAGAAGTTTGGTGAATTGGCTATTGGAGAAAAAAGAGATATTTCTATTATCTGGAATAATCAGATATATAAGGATATTCAGGTTATTAATCAAAACTTCGATAGAATAAAATATCCGGATCATCCAGTTATGTACCAAGTCCGATATTATCCAACAAGTGCTTTTTCCAAAGTTCTTCGTTCATCATTTTATGAAATCACTCAATTCGTTGATCAACAAATAGCTATTAATAAACAACTCAAGTATCAAGGTAGTAAAACAAACACCATTAAGATTCCGGACAATTTACGTTGTTCTATCGTTTTCTATACAACAGATGATCCCAATGTTTGGGAAGCTGTTCCAGTATATGCTTCAGAAGTAGAAACGGCTAAAAAACAAATAGTTCAATACACTATAGATGAACCAACTTTCGAGAATATGTTGCTTAACGATGAAGCTGCTCATATAGAAAAAGAGCCACAACTCGTTAAGATTAGAAAGGTTGATAGAAAAGTCTGTTTGAATCTAAAAAAGCTGTATGGTTATCGTTGTCAGATCTGTGGAAAATTGATAACAGAACCGTATGGTGGAGAAGAGAAAGTGATCGAAGCTCATCACATTATTCCGTTCACTCAGTCACTAAATAATAATTTCAACAACATTATGATTCTTTGTCCAAATCATCATCGAATCATTCATGCTTACCATCCTGAATTCAAAAGGAAATTAAAAACCTTCTTTTATCCTAATGGATATAAAGAAGATTTG
>JAHHQS010000061.1 GCA_020026285.1 Parabacteroides sp.
GATATTTTAGAAAAAAGGAAGGGGGGAGAAATGATTTTTTATATGGCATAAAAAAAGAATCCTTCATTCATTAATCTGATTGAAGGATTCTAAAAATAAGTGTTTCTAATAGTAGTTAAGTTTGCTTTTATCTATGATATTAAAAAAATACTATGTCTGATAGAAGGAGAATTTCAATCATGATGGAATACCTCTTCCATCTCGGCCCACCATTCACCTTCTTTACGTGTTGCTACAGGTTCCTGACAGGGGTTACATAATTTCCACCATTCCTGTGTGGTCGGATCAGCAGCCATTTTAGCCATATCAGCTTCGTAATTATCTCCAATGTATTCATAATAACTATAAAGCATTCCGTCTTTATAATAAATTGAATAGTTACGAATGTTGCAGGCTGTAATCATTTCTAGGACTTTAGGCCAGACATTTGCATGGAGATGTTTATATTCTTCTAATTTTTCCGGTCTTACCTTGATAAGACTTCCGATTCTTCTCATGGCTCAAATTTTATTTGTTTTTTGCAAAGATAGCTTCTATCTTTTGAAAAGATTTTTAATAAAGCGAGGATAATTTGTAGTAATCCGTTATAAATAGTGGAAAAAGATTCAATTGAATATTTTACCCAAAAAAATTAATCAAAAAGATTAATTTTACATTATCAGAAATTGTCAAACGTTTTTAGAAATATCTTTGATGTTTTAGTAAAAAAGTTCCATGTTTTTCTCAAAAAGTGGGATGTGTTTCGTTTTAGCATTAAAACCTTCGAAAAAGAATGCTTACATTTGTTGTGAAAATTAATTATGACAATGAATCCATTAGAAATTATCAAAAAATATTATCCGGAAGATTCAGAGGCTTATCATATCCTGACTGTACATAGTCGTAGTGTCGCTGATAAAGCTTTAGAAATAGCCCGTAATCATCCGGAAATGAATTTGGATCTGCAGTTTATTGAAGAAGCTGCTATGTTGCATGATATCGGAATATTTAAATGTGATGCGGAAGGTATTGACTGTCATGGTGATGCTCCATATATTTGTCATGGATATCTGGGAGCAGAACTAATGCGGGCAGAAGGATATCCCAGACATGCTCTGGTTTGTGAACGACATACGGGAACAGGTCTGTCTTTAAAAATGATAGAAGAAAATAATCTTCCTGTGCCTCATCGGGATATGCGTCCGGTGTCAATGGAAGAACAACTTATCTGTTTTGCTGATAAATTTTATAGTAAGACAAAATTAGACAAAGAGAAAAAAATAGTGAAAATCTGTGCCAGCCTTTCAAAGTATGGAGAAGAAACAGTTTCACAATTTGAAACGTGGTGTAAACTCTTTTTAGGCGAATAAATGAGTTTCGCTTCGTAATTTATTGTAACTTTGCCGACTCTAACTGAAAACAGTGAATTTTAAAGTGAATGAAATATAGAGTTCTATTAACCCTATTTGTCTATATATTAGGAAGCTGGGTATTAAGTGCCCAACAAAAGACTTCCCCTTCTTATAAGTCAGATCAGGCCGTTGCTGATTCCACCCGAAAGGGGAAAGCTGCAGCACAGGACTCTATTGCCCCTGCCGACTCTACTAAAAAGGCGGGATTAGAAGCTCCGGTTGAATATAAAGCAAATGACTCTATTGTGATGACTGCCGGAAATATGGCCTATCTTTTTGGTGAAGGTGATGTAAAATATCAGCAAATACAATTACAGGCAGAAGAAATTCATATGAATATGGACAGTAGTCTGGTTTTTGCCAAATTTGGTCTTGATTCAGTTGGTGAAGAATTTGGTTATCCATTATTTATTGATAATCAGGACCAATATGAATCAAAAACCATGAGATATAACTTCAAAACCAAGAAGGGGTATATTACAGATGTTGTCACTCAGCAAGGTGAAGGTTATGTTACTGCAGGAAAAACTAAAAAAACGGAAACTGATGCCTTGAATATGATGGGAGGTAAATATACTACGTGTGATAACCATGAGCATCCTCACTTTTATATTCAAATGACAAAAGCGAAAGTTCGTCCTAAAAAAAATATCGTAACCGGACCTGTCTATCTGGTTGTTGAGGATGTTCCGTTACCTTTAGGTTTACCTTTCTGTTTCTTCCCATTTTCAAGTAGTTATTCATCTGGTATTTTAATGCCAACCTTTGGTGATGAATCTGTCCGTGGATTCTATTTGAGAGATGGCGGATATTACTTTGCATTAAGTGATTATATGGATTTGGCCTTGACCGGTGAAATCTATACGAAAGGTTCGTGGGGATTATCTGCCCGTTCCAATTATAAAAAGCGATATAAGTATTCTGGTAATATTCAGGCTTCTTATTTAGTTTCAAAATATGGAGATAAAGGACTTCCTGATTATAGTAAATCGAAAGATTTTAAGATTATGTGGTCTCATTCGCAGGATCCAAAGGCTAATCCGTTCAGAACATTCTCGGCAAGTGTAAACTTTTCTACAAGTAGTTACGACCGAAATCAGATGATGGGATTGTATAATCCGAATGCAACAAGTAATACAAAGGGGTCTAGCGTGAACATCACACAGCGATTCCCCAATAATCCTCTTTCTATTTCAGCAACGATGTCTATCAACCAGGCATCTCGAGATTCTTCTATCTCTGTTACATTGCCTGATGTGAGTGTGACTATGAGTCGTATTTATCCGTTTAAACGCAAGCATGCAGTAGGTAAAGAACGTTGGTATGAAAAGATTTCAATGTCATATACAGGTTATTTGCGTAACAGTATCAATACGAAGGAAAATCTGTTGTTTAAATCAAATCTTGTGAAGGATTGGAGAAATGCCATGCAGCATAAGATCCCTGTAAGTGCAACGTTTACCTTGTTTAAATATTTGAATGTTTCACCATCTTTTAATTATAGTGAAAACTGGTATACGCATAAAGTAGAGCAGGCTTATGACATGCAGTTAGGACGAATGGCTCCAAGGGATACATCGTATGGTTTTTATCGTACTTATGAATATGATGCCGCTCTTTCTGCTTCAACTACCTTGTATGGTTTCTTTAAACCTCTTCCTTTCCTTGGAAAGAAGATTGAGATGATCCGACATCGTTTTGAGCCTTCTATCAGTATCAGTGCTCGTCCTGATTTTGGTGCGTCCAAATATGGATTCTGGGAAGATTATGTTTATACGAATGCACAAGGAGAGGAGACAACCGTCAGATATTCTCCTTTTGCTAATCAGATATTTTCTCCTCCTTCAGCAGGAAAGGCTGGTTCGTTGAACTTTTCATTGAATAATAACTTGGAAATGAAAGTTCGTTCTGATAAAGATTCTACTGGTTTTAAGAAGATCAGTTTGATTGATAAGTTGTCAATGGGAATGAGTTATAATATGGTAGCCGATTCATTCAAATGGAGTGACTTGTCTGTTGGATTACGTTTGAAATTCTCAAAAAATTATACTTTGAATCTGAATGGAACATTCGATACTTATACTTATGGTTATAATGAAAAGACGGGTAGGGCTTATCGTGTGGACGTTCCTCGTTGGAAGGCCGGTAAAGGTATCGGACGTTTGAAACGTACAGGTACGAGCTTCTCTTATACTTTCAATAATGATACCTTCAAAAAGTGGTTCGGCAAAGATGATAATAAGAAAGATAAAAATTCCGATGCTAAAGATCCAAATGCTATGGAGCCGGATATGAATGGTCCTGAAGATGAGGAAGGAAAGAAAGCTACACGTTTATTGGGAAAAAAGGAATCGGATAGCGATGAATATGATTCAGATGGTTATTATAAGGCAACAATTCCATGGAGTTTGTCATTTAACTATAGTATGAGTTTGGGGTATAGCAATAAATTCGATCCTAAAAAGATGGAGTATAAGTATGCTTTAACTCATGCATTAAGTTTTAATGGAAATATACAGCCTACCAAGAACTGGAATTTGAATTTTAATGCTACTTACGATTTCGATACACATCGTATATCTTATATGACTTGTAACATTACTCGTAATATGCACTGTTTCCAAATGTCTGCTAGTTTGATACCGGTAGGACCTTACAAATCTTATACATTCTCTATTGCAGTAAGTTCTTCTTTGTTGAAAGACTTGAAGTATAATAAGAGTAATAGTTATCGTGAAGGTCAACAATGGTATTGATTCAGATAAAATCTTCACGATAACCTGACTTGTTCATTATCCTGCTTACCAGTCGATAGGTTCTTGTCCGGTTGCAATTAAATAATCATTGGCTTTACTGAAATGTTTGTTTCCGAAAAATCCCCGATAGGCAGAAAGAGGTGATGGATGGGCTGATTTCAATACTAAATTTCGAGTACTGTCGATAAAGGCCCCTTTCTTTTGAGCATACGAACCCCAGAGTATATAGACAATGTGATTACGAGATTCGGCTAGCTTATGGATTACAGAGTCTGTAAAAGTTTCCCATCCCTTATTCTGATGAGATCCGGCCTGATGTGCACGCACTGTTAAAGTTGCGTTCAGTAAAAGAACGCCTTGGTCGGCCCAGCGTAGCAAATTCCCGCTTGAAGGCATCGGTTTGCCTAAGTCAGTATTTATTTCTTTGAAAATATTGATAAGCGAAGGAGGAAATTGAATCCCGTCTTGAACTGAAAAACAGAGTCCGTGGGCTTGTCCTGGCTCATGATAAGGATCTTGTCCAAGAATGACTACCTTGACTTTGTTGAAAGGACAGTGTTCAAAGGCGTTAAAAATACAAGGTCCTGGAGGATAGACCTTCGATGTCCGATATTCTTGTCTGACAAAATCTGTTAGTGTCTTAAAATAAGGCTTTTCAAATTCCTCAGCCAATTGTTCTTTCCAGCTTTGTTCAATTTTTACATCCATATATCATAGAAATTGGAAGTTAGGAGCTGGAAGAGAATCCTAACTTCCAACACTAACTTTATTAAATTAAATAGATTCCAGCGTCGTGTGCTTCTTTGCGCATGTCATCTGGCCATATACTTGCTTGAATTTCTCCAATATGAGCTTTTCTTAGATAAAACATACATAAACGACTTTGACCAATACCTCCGCCTATACTTAAAGGTAATTCATCGTTAAGTAAACGTTTGTGGAAGTATAATTCTTTACGGTTCTCTGTGCCAGTCATGGCCAATTGTCTTAGTAAAGCTTCTTTATCAACACGTATACCCATAGAAGACAGTTCTAATGAGCGACCTAATACGTCGTCCCAAACAAGTAGATCTCCGTTTAATCCAATGAATCCATTTTCAGAAACAGTAGACCAGTCGTCGTAGTCCGGAGCACGTCCGTCATGCTTTTCTCCATTACTTAGTTTGGAACCGATACCTATTATAAATACGGCTCCGTATTCTTTAGAGATGGCATGTTCACGTTGTTTTGGTGTAAAGGTAGGATATTTTTGTAAAAGTTCCTCAGCGTGAATGAAATGAATTTTCTTGGGTAATACAGGTTTTATCTCATTAAACATTTCATAAACAAGATATTCTGTTCGAACCATTGCTGCGTAAATGCGTTCAACTATTTCTTTCAGGTAATCGATGTTACGTTCATTTTGATTCATTACTAATTCCCAGTCCCATTGATCAACGTAGAGGGAGTGTAAATTACCTAATTCCTCATCTGAACGAATTGCATTCATATCTGTATAAATACCATATCCTTCTTCTATATGATAATCAGCTAATGTTAGGCGTTTCCATTTTGCCAAAGAATGAACTATTTCTGCTTTTGCATCGTTCAGGTCTTTTATAGGGAAAGTAACGGCACGCTCAACACCATTTAAATCGTCGTTTATACCCATTCCTTTTAAAACGAACAAAGGGGCTGTAACACGACGAAGCCGAAGTTCGGAAGAAAGATTCTGTTGGAAGAATTCCTTGATACTTTTAATTCCTAATTCCGTCTGCGGTAAGTTCAATATAGCCTTATATCCTGCAGGTTTAATTAAATAACTCATATTGTTTATAAAATCTTTGATTTTTTTTATAGATGTGTGGCAAAGATAATTATTTGTATGATATTATCAATGTTTTTTGTATTTTTATTGCAAAATGAAAGCGTTGAACAATAACGGTTTTGCAAAATATCAATCAAAGGAAAAAGTGTTATAGTAATTTGTTTTCTTGATATATTCTTTTTACTTTTGCACGAGATTGGCCCGGTAGCTTAGCTGAATAGAGTGTCAGATTCCGGTTCTGAAGGTCGTGGGTTTGAATCCCACCCGGGTCACATTTTTAATGTTTCCCTAGAAAATTGGTTGGCGATTCTTGATGAAAGATTCGCTTTTTTTGTAATGTATAAATCTTCATTATCATGAAACAACAGACTTTGCCAAAGCGTTTGGAATCATTGGATGCATTACGCGGATTTGATTTGTTTTTTTTATTAGCAGTAGGCCCATTAGTTTCTCTTTTTATTCGTGCAGTAGATACTCCCTGGCTGAATTCTTGTAAATGGCTATTCAGACATGTTGAATGGGAGGGCTTTTCTCCTTGGGATTTGATTATGCCTTTATTCCTTTTTATGTCTGGAATTACCATACCTTTTGCTTATTCAAAATTCAAGAAGCATCCTGATAAAAAACCGTTAATTCGTCGTTTGGTTAAGCGTGTGTCTTTATTGTGGTTGTTTGGAATGATAGTACAGGGAAATCTGAGAGCGTTGGATCCTGATCATATTTATTTTTACACCAACACATTACAAACTATTGCTGTTGGATATCTTTTTTCTGTCTTGTTATATCTATATACATCGAAACGGACACAGATAGTTGTTTCGGTTGTTCTGTTATTGGTTTATTGGGCTGCAATGGAATTTATAACAATAGGTTCTTTTGGTGGAGGTAATTATACTCCTGATGGAAATTTGTGTGAATGGCTTGATCGTGTTGTTATGGGACGATTTAGAGATGGTGCAGAATTACAGAATGGAGTTGTTGTTTTCCGGGAAGGATATCATTATACTTGGTTGTTGAGCAGTTTGAATTTTGTTGTTACAGCCATGTCGGGAATGTTTGCCGGATATATCGCAAAGAGTAAAGAATTAGCTGATTTGAAGAAAGTTCAGTTGTTCCTGGGTATCGGATTTATATTGGTTGTTTTAGGTTGGACCTGGAATTTTCTATTGCCTGTAATCAAAACAATCTGGACCAGTTCAATGGTGTTGGTAAGCAGTGGATATTGTTTCTTATTGATGGGTCTGTTTTATTATTGGATCGATTATAAAGGACATCATAAACATCTGACTTTATTGAAGGTTTATGGAATGAATTCAATAGCGGCCTATATGATAGCAGAAACGATTCGTTTCAGAAGTATAGGGGAATCTCTTTTATTTGGCTTTGAGCAATATATTGGTGACTTTTATCCACTATTGATTTTTTTCAGTGAAGTCATTATTGTTTATTTAATTCTATGGTTAATGTATAAAAATAATATCTTTTTGAAAGTATAACTTTGTTCTAAAGTTTTTTATACAAAGCTTTTATGAATCTTTGATCAAAAATCATATCTTTGTCAATTGGAAAAATGAAATGATAATATCATGCTTGTAGAAGAACGATTTATGGCTCGTTGTATTGAATTAGCTCGTCATGGATTAGGTCATGTTGCTCCTAATCCAATGGTTGGAGCTGTCATTGTACATAATGGAGTCATTGTTGGGGAGGGATTTCATCGTTGTTGTGGTGAAGCTCATGCTGAAGTGAATGCAATAGCTTCAGTAAAAGATGAAGCTGTTTTGCGTGATTCTACTATTTATGTAAGTCTTGAGCCTTGTTCCCATTATGGCAAAACGCCACCTTGTGCAGAACTAATAATAAAAAAACGAATTCCTCGGGTTGTAGTTGGATGTTTGGATCCTTTTCCTGAAGTCTCTGGAAGGGGAGTTAGAATGTTAAGAGATGCTGGAATTGAAGTTGTGACAGGTATAATGGGAAAAGAGTGTCAAAAGTTAAATAAGGCTTTTATGACATTTCAAACAGAAAAGCGACCTTACGTAATATTGAAATGGGCTGAAAGTGCAGACCAATATATGGATATTAAACGGGATTCTGCGGATATTTCTCCGATAGTTTTTTCTAATGCTGAGACTGGTGTTAGAGTACATAAACTTCGTGCAGAATCAAGTGCAATTTTAGTAGGGACCAGAACTGCATTGTTGGATAATCCATCTTTAACTGTCCGTCATTGGGCAGGAAAGTCTCCAGTCCGTTTGGTTATAGATCGAATCGGTAAAATACCTCAGAATTATCATTTGCTGGATAAATCAGTATCTACTATTGTTTTTACAGCTAATCGAAGAGATAAGAAAGATAACATAGAATATGTTCCTCTGAATTTTGACAATCCAATTGTTCCTCAAATATTACAATGGATGTTTGAGCAGAAATTAAATTCATTGATGGTTGAGGGAGGTGCTAATTTGTTGCAGCAATTTATAGATTCTGGACTTTGGGATGAGGCTTTTGTCGAACAGGCTCCGCAAGTGTTAAATGAAGGGGTTAAATCCCCAGATATAACTTCTGCTAAAGTTGAATTTGAACATTTTGGAGAACATAATTTTAAGGTGTATTTACATCATAATGGATAATTGAACCTAAAATATTATAAATATTACCCGTTTTATAGGCATAAAGAAAAAAAATGTTCCTACTTTTGTGCCTTTATACGAACAAACTAAGTTTTTAATGAAAAGTAAGATATTAATAATAATAACAAGTTGTTTTACATTTTTGTTGTCTTCTTGTTTAGGTGATTCTAAATTCGAGGTGGATTTTGCTGTTGATAAGAATTGCCAGATAACAGAATTTTCTTTGAGTACAGACTCTGTTCCAGGTTTAGCAAAAGTGAAATTTACTATTGATCAGTTGAATGGACTTATCATGAATCTCGATTCAATGCCATATGGAACAGAAATTGATAAAGTCATTTGTAATTTAAAATATGGCCCATATGCTTCAAGTGTACAGGTTTTCCAAGAAGCAACGGGTGATACCGTTACGTGGAGTAAAGAAGATTCTTTAGATTTTTCAAAGCCGGTTAAATTTGTTACATCTTCGTTCGATGGACAGACTCAACGTATTTATAAAGCATTTGTAAATATTCATAAAATGGTCTCGGATTCAATGCCATGGAATAAACTGACTACAGAAATGCTTCCATCTGCTGTAACTGAGCAGAAAACAATTTCTTTTAAAGAAGGAGAAAATACATATTATTATATGTATACTCAATTAAATACAGGTGAAGGATATAAGTTATATCGTTCAAAAGAATCAGACATTTTAAATTTCGAAGAATTACCTCTAAGTGGTCTGCCTTCAGATCATGTATTATTATCTCAAATCACTTCTTTGGGCTCAACATATTATTTGCCAACCAGTGATGGATTACTATTCTCTTCGGTTGATGGAGTAAATTGGACGTCTGTCGAATCAGAATTGAAAGTAAAGACTGTTTTAGGTAGCTTGGATGAAAGTAAAAATCAAGTAGCTGTTTTGTCTGCTATTGTAGAGGATGGAAATGTTTTGAAATTCGCGGCAATGGATGAAACTGGAAAATGGAATCTTGGGAATGTTGTTGCGGAAGATTTCCCAATTGAAGGCTTTTCTTCTTTATCTATTAATTTAATGTATAAGAGCCGTATTGTGATTGTTGGAGGAAAATCAGAAAATAATCAATTACATAATTTGTCTTGGGCTACAATGGATGCTTTAAGTTGGAGTAAACAAACAGATACATATAAAGATTATTTCAGTAAGCGTCAGGGAACATCAATGACCTACTATGATAATATGATTTATTTGATTGGTGGTATTGATGAGAAAGGTGTTCCTCAGAAAGATATTTATCGCTCTTTAGATTATGGTGTAACATGGAATCTGGCAGATTCATTGATTGTTCTTCCAGAAAAATATCAGGCAAGAGGATTTGCATCCATTTTGGTTGATAAAGATAAGTTTATGTTGATCTTTGGAGGTAAAAAAGCTGAAGAACAACGGGATTTGAATGATGTATGGAGAGGTCGAATCAATCGACTTGGCTTTATACGTCAATAAATAACCTATTGCTTGGATAATTTATAATTGATTTTGACGTTAGAAAAGAAATAGGTAAACTAATGAAGTTTTTATTTATGGATACATTTCTTTTTCGACGTGTAATTTATTTGATATTTTTGTCCCTAAGTTGTTTTGTAACAGTTAATGCACAAGAATATAAATATGAAATCGGCGGTATGGTAGGAGGTTCCTACTATATGGGTGATTTAAATAATAATACGATCTTTAAGGGATTGAACCCTTCTTTGGGTGCTGTATTTCGCTATAATCCGAATTTTCGGTGGGCAGTGAAAACGAATTTATTGTGGGGAAGAGTTTCTGGAAATACTGATGGTCTGGAAAATGTATTTCCCAATGGGGCTACAGGAAAGTTCTCCCGTAATTTCTTTGAATTGGGAGGTCAAATGGAGTTTAACTTCATGCCTTACAGTGATAAATTCGCTTATCTGAATACGAAGCGTTTTACTCCCTATTTGTTGATGGGAGTTGGTGCTACAATTGCTCCTGGTAATAAAACTTTTTTTAGTTTAAATATACCATTGGGTGTTGGAGTAAAATATAAGATTATTAATCGATTGAATCTAGGATGTGAATTTTCTTTTAGAAAATTATTCGGAGATTCTTTTGATGTGACTGACGGCAATAATGAATTTCTAGACGATCCTTATGGTGTGTCTAGCAGTTTGTTTAAAAACAAAGACTGGTATTCATTGCTGATGTTTTCTATAACATGGGACTTCGGTCCGCGTTGTCAGCCATGTAATAATCGATTTAGTAGCGGTTTATATAAAAAATAGACAGAATGTCGTTAGAAGAAAAAATAGATAAAAACCATTTGCCACAACATGTAGCAATTATTATGGACGGTAACGGACGATGGGCAAAAGCTCGTGGTCAGGAACGTTATATGGGCCATCAAGAAGGTGTCGTTTCAGTACGTAAAATAGTTGAGGCTGCATCTGATTTGGGAATTAAATATTTAACTCTTTATACTTTTTCTACTGAAAATTGGAATCGTCCAATAGAAGAAGTACATGCTCTGATGACTTTAATGGTTTCTGCTATTAAGCGTGAGACTCCAGATTTGATGAAAAATAATGTCCGATTGGATGCTATCGGGGATTTGGAACGTTTACCAGAAGAAGCTCGTAATACATTGCAGGAATGTATCGATGAAACATCAGTAAATACAGGTACTACTGTTGTTTTAGCTTTAAGTTATTCATCCAGATGGGAAATAACCAATGCTGTTAAGTTAATAGCAGAGAATGTTAAGAAAGGCAATATAGATTTGTCGGATATTTCGGAAGATACAGTTTCGGCGTATTTGACAACAAAAAATATTCCTGATCCGGATTTGTTGATTCGGACAGGTGGCGAACAACGTTTAAGTAATTTTTTATTATGGCAGTTGTCATATGCTGAATTTTACTTTACTAATGTTTATTGGCCGGATTTTAGAAAAGAAGAACTGTTTGATGCTATCTTGTATTATCAGCAACGTGAACGACGTTTTGGTAAAACAAGTGAGCAATTAATTTTATAAACAATAGCTGTTAATATGTACAAAGGAATAGTGCTGTTTTTCCTTTTCTTGGGTATGACTTTTAATGGGTTTGCTCAAGAAAGTGAAAGTGATACTGCGAAGGTTGAGAAATCGGCAGAGGTGCCGGTGATTTCTTACTCGTTAACTCCAAAGAAATATAAGATTGCGGATATAAAAGTTACGGGAGTAAAGAATTATGATGATTTTGTGCTGATTGGTTTTTCCGGATTGTCAGTAGGTGATGAAGTCACTGTTCCTGGTGATGAAATTACAGCTGCTGTTAAAGCTTTCTGGAAACATGGTCTGTTTTCGGATGTGAAGATTCTTGCAACGAAAATAGAAGGCGATAAAATTTGGTTGGAATATAAATTGACTCAGCGTCCACGTATTTCTGAAATCAATTATCATGGAATAAAGAAAGGTGAACGTGAAGATTTGGAAGCCAAACTTGGTTTGAAAAAAGGATTCCAGATTACTCCTAATGTATTAGACCGTGCCGAAATCCTTATTAAGAAATTCTTTGATGGTAAAGGTTTTAAGAATGTGGATATAAATATTCAGCAGAAAGATGATTTGGCTCATGAAGGTGAAGTTATTTTGGATATTTATATCGACAAGAAAGAAAAGACAAAGATCCATAGAATTTATTTTGATGGAAATGAAGCTGTCAGCGCTAGAACTTTGAAAAAAGCGATGAAGAAGACGAATGAAAAGTTCAGTCTTTTTAACGACTGGAAGACCAGTATCATGGAAATGTTCAGCACTAAAAAGTTTACTACAGAAGAGTATGAAAAAGATAAGAAGAATTTGATTAGTAAATATAATGAATTCGGATATCGTGATGCAGTCTTGTTGTCAGATAGCATTTCCAACTTTAATGAAAAGAAAGTTGATATTCATTTGAAAGTTGAAGAAGGACGTAAATACTATTTGAAGGATATTCGTTTTGTTGGTAATACAAAATATGCAACTGATTATTTGATGGCTATTTTGGGTATGAAACCTGGTGAAGTTTATAATCAGAAGAAGTTGAATGATCGTTTGCAACAGGATGAAGATGCCGTATCAAATGTCTATTTTAATAATGGTTATTTATTCTTCTCTGCTGATCCTGTAGAAGTGGAAGTGGAAAACGACTCTATTGCATTGGAAATCCGTATTCAGGAAGGTCCTCAGGCAACTATTAATCGAGTTATTATTAATGGTAATGATCGTCTGTATGAAGATATTGTACGTCGTGAATTACGTACTAAACCCGGAAAGTTGTTTAGTCGTGAAGATTTGATGCGTTCTGTTCGTGAAATCGCTCAGATGGGACATTTCGATCCTGAAAACATGAATCCTCGCCCTATACCAGATCCTGAGAATGGTACTGTGGATATTGAATATAATTTGGTTTCAAAAGCTAATGACCAGATTGAATTCTCCGCTGGTTGGGGACAGACTGGTGTAATTGGTAAATTGAGTTTGAAGTTTACAAACTTCTCAATGAAGAACTTCTTGAATCCTAAATCTTATAAAGGTATTATCCCTCAGGGTGAAGGCCAGACATTGACTTTAAGTGGACAGACTAACGGCCGTTACTATCAATCTTATAGTATATCATTCTTGGATCCATGGTTCGGAGGCAAACGTCCTAATAGTTTCTCTGTTAGTGCTTATTTCTCTAAACAGACAGATATCAGTAGTACTTATTTGAGCGATATGTATAGTGGCTATGGCGGTTATGGTGGTTATGGCTACGGATATCCAGGTTACGGTTATGGATATCCAGGTTATGGCTATGGCGGTTATGGCGGATATGGCTACGGTTACGGTGGTTATGGCTATGGCGGTTATGGCGGATACGGTCAAGGAAGTTATGAATTGGCTCTGAACCCGGATAAATCTATTATGATGTTTGGTTTGGCTGCCGGTTATGGTAAGCGATTGAATTGGCCGGATGACTTCTTCCAGTTTATGGCGACATTGAACTATCAGGTTTATAAGATGCATGACTGGAATTACTTCTTGGTAAATAATGGTACTTGTCATAACTTGAACCTGGAATTAAATTTCCAGCGAAACTCAATTGATAACCCGTTGTATACTCGTAGCGGTTCTCAATTCATGTTCTCAGTTGCAGCAACTCCTCCATTCTCATTATTTGATGGTAAAGACTATTCAAAGATGAGTGATCAGAATCCGGAGAAGTTTAAGATGATTGAATATCATAAGTGGAAGTTCAAGGCAAAAGTATTCTCTCCATTGGCACCGATTAGTGTAAAGAGAACCCCAGTCCTGATGACTCGTGCTGAATTTGGTTTCTTGGGAACTTATAATAAATACAAACGTTCTCCATTCGAAACATTCTATATGGGTGGTGATGGTATGACTGGTTATTCAAGTACTTATGCAACAGAAACAATTGGTTTACGCGGTTATGAAAATGGTAGTATTGCCGGTAACGGAGGATATGATTCTTATGGTTATGCATATACTCGTTTGTCAATGGAATTGCGTTATCCGTTTATTTTGGAACCATCTTCAACCATTTATGGTCTGGCGTTTGTTGAAGCAGGTAATGCCTGGACAGATATGAGTAATTATAATCCATTCAAATTGAAACGTTCTGCCGGTGTTGGTGTTCGTATCTTCTTACCGATGATTGGTTTGATGGGTATTGACTGGGCTTATGGTTTCGATGCTCCAAACTTTGGTGCTACAGGAAAACGTAGTGGTAGCAATTTCCACTTCATTATCGGTCAGGAATTCTAATAATATCTTGTTGAAATAAAATAGAACATAAAATAAATTAAAATATAGCCGAGTGTTTTAAAACCTCGGCTATATTTGTAGTCTGTAGTTTAGTAATCATTTAAATGGGATGTATATGAAGAGATTTTTTGTAATAACATGTTTGTTGTTTGCTTTTGGTTTAGGAGCAAATGCCCAGAAGTATGCTTTGATTGATATGGAATATATTTTGAAAAATATTCCGGCTTATGAAATGACCAACGAACAGTTAGGTCAGGTCTCAAAAAAATGGCAGAATGAAGTAGATGCTCTGCAGCAGGAAGCCCAGAATATGTACAAGACATATCAGAGTGATTTGGTTTTCCTTTCAGCTGAGATGAAGACTAAACGTGAAGAAGAAATTGTGAAAAAAGAACAAGAAGCTCAAGACTTGAAACGTAAGTATTTCGGAGCAGATGGAGAATTGTATAAGAAACGTGAAAGTTTGATGAAACCAATTCAGGATGAAATTTACAATGCTGTGAAAGAAATATCCGAAGATAAAGGTTATCAACTTGTAATCGACCGTGCTTCGGCAATGAGTGTGATATTTGCTTCTCCTAAGATAGATATCAGTAATGAAGTCTTGTCAAAGCTAGGATATTCAAAATAATTGACTAACTTTGTGCGCCTTATTTAGGTGAATTCAGAGTAAAATATTAATAACTATTATAATCAAAAAAAATGAAGAAACTTATTGCTTTATTATTGTTAATCCTACCATTCGTAGGTTCTGTAAATGCACAGGAAGTTAAAATAGCTTTTGTGAATACTCAAGAAGTCTTTATGGCTATGCCAGAAGTTGCTGACATGCAGAAAAAAATGGATGACTTGAATGCCAAGTACAAAAAAGAATTGGAAACAATGCAAGGTGAATTTCAGAAGAAGTATTCTGCTTTCGTTGCAGAACAGGATTCTTTGAATGAAAACATCAAAGTAAAGAGAATGCAGGATATTCAAGACATGCAGCAGCGTATGGATAATTTCGTACAGGTTGCTCAGCAGGATGTTCAGAAACAACAGCAGGAATTAATTACTCCAATTCAGCAGAAGATTTCTGATGCTATTAAAGCAGTAGGTGCAGAAAAAGGATATACTTATATCATCGATCCTCAGGTATTGCTTTATACAGCTCCAAATGCTGTTAATGCAACATCTTTCGTAAAAACAAAATTAGGTTTGAAATAACTTATTTGGTGATTAATAAATGAGAAGAGGGTCGTACCGTCTAGGTGCGCCCTTTTTTTGCTTTATAATGGAAACAAAATTATCTTCTAATCCTGGTCCCATCGGAATTTTTGATTCCGGTTATGGTGGATTGACTGTCTTTGATAAGATTAAAGGACTGATGCCTGAATATGATTATATCTATTTAGGTGATAATGCCCGTGCTCCGTATGGCCCTCGTTCGTTTGAAGTCGTTTACCGATTTACTCGTCAGGCTGTAATCAAATTGTTCGAGGAAGGCTGTCAGCTTGTTATTCTAGCTTGTAATACGGCTTCATCAAAAGCTTTGAGAACAATTCAGCAACACGATCTTCCTTTATGGGATTCAACTCGACGTGTTTTAGGTGTGATTCGGCCTACAGTTGAATTAGTCGAGGACATGAGTTCAAGCAAGCATGTCGGGATAGTGGGAACAGTCGGAACTGTTACATCCGAATCATATCAGATAGAAATAGCCAAGATGTTTCCTCATATACAGGTTACTTCAGAAGCATGTCCGATGTGGGTTCCTTTGATTGAAAACAATGAATTTAATTCTCCGGGTGCTGATTATTTTGTTAAGAAGTATCTGGATGAATTATTTGTAAAGGATCCGTTAATTGATACCCTTATATTAGGTTGTACACATTATCCTTTGTTATTGAACAAAATACGCCAGTATGTACCGGAGCACATAACTTTGCTTCCACAAGGAGAATATGTTGCGAGAAGTCTGGTCGATTATTTAAGGCGTCATCCTGAGATGGATCAGAAACTCACTAAAAGTGGGACTTCGCGCTTCCTTACAACGGAATCCGTCGAGAAGTTTTCTGAAGCAGCATCTCTCTTCCTGAATCGTCCGATAGAAGTTGAGAAAGTTGTGATAGATTAAATAAAATGTCCGATGTTTTCCAAAAAACATCGGACATTTTTATGAAAAGGTCAAAGATTTTTTTTAATCGTTGGAGAGGATTGTTATTTTATTTCCTTTCCAAAGGGTGTTAACGCTAATATTGCCATTTTGAAATGCTGACGGCCGAAAGGTATTCCAATGATTGTAATGCAAAGGAGTAAACCAAAACCGAGATGAGTCAGACAAATCCAGAAGCCTCCAATAAATAACCAGATAACATTCATCAATAGTTGAAGGCAGCCGTGACTTCCATGGCTTTCCGTGATTTCCTTGCCAAACGGCCATAACGCAAGTATTCCAAGTTTCAGTGTTTGCAATCCAAATGGTATACCAATGATTGTAACCATCAGTAATAAGCTGGAAACAATATATTCCAAAGCTGTAAGCAAGCCTCCAAAAAGAAGCCAGATAAGATTTCCTAATACTTTCATTTTTTATCAGAATTTAGGTTAATATTGATTGAATCAGATGGAGCCTTTATTTCGATGACACTATCTGTATAGTTTCGATGAAGGCTGTCCAGTTCAGTGATATATCTCTTTTGAACGAGCATGAAACTATCCTTTAGTTCCGGACGAATAGGTAAAGACGGCGGAGCATCGATAGTCAGCGGATTCACAGCCGTGCCGTTTTTATAAACTCGGAAATCAAGGTGTGGCCCGGTAGATAATCCGGTAGAACCTACATAACCGATTACTTCCCCTTGCTGTACGTGAGTACCGACATTCAAACCTTTGGCGTAACCACTCAGATGCATGTACGAAGTAGTATAAGTCGAATTGTGAGAAATCTTGATCGTATGTCCACCTCCGTTCATATATCCTTTAGCAATGACGGTTCCAGCTCCGATACTCTTTACCGGAGTGCCGGTCGGAGCCGCGTAATCGACCCCGTGGTGGGCTCTATAACGTTTTAATATCGGATGAAAACGGGCATTCGAAAAGCGGGATGTGATTCGGAAGAAATCGAGCGGAGCCTTCAGAAAGGCTTTTCTCAAACTATTACCTTCCGGATCGAAATACTCTCTTACACTATCCTGCATGAAAGGAATGGCTGTAAAAGTCTTACCCTGATGGATGAAAATAGCAGCGTCGATTGATGCAATACCCAAAGCAACTGAATCATCAATAAAGGCTTCGTTATAAATAGCTTGGAAAGAATCGCCTTCCTTGACATCGAAAAAGTCAATCTGCCATGCATATACATCCGAAATCTTCAACGCCAATAAAGGAGAAACGCCTTTCTCTTTTATAACATTCCAAAGAGAAGAGTTGATAGTTCCTTCCACATATCTGCGTTTGTGGGTAATCTCCTTCTGATATTCGTATGCATAGATGTAATCTGTAGTCAGATTAATGACTACATACTCTGTCATGGATTTTGCAAATGTGATATAGCGGATGGTCTCCAGCGAATCTTGGGTTGTCAAGGTACAATAATTCATACCCGCTCTGATTTTAGTCGGATCCAGCACATGAGCGACAGCCTTACTGATACTATCCGATTTTGTTGCAGAGAATCCTAATCGTGAGAATATAATAGCCGGATTATCTCCAGGTAGGATTTCATATTCATTTAGATTTAATGAATCAATACAGACACCGTATATGTATGAATGTTGTATTGTATCAGTAGGGATGATAATTTTTTCTTCCTCTTTCTCCTTATGTTGGCAGCTGGATGTACCTGTCAGATATAAGAGTCCGGAAAGAAATAATATCAGGGGATATATCTTATTCATATAATTATAGCTTTCTCTTCTTTTGGTTTTTAACGTTAGAACAAAAATACTGAAATAAATCAAGTCTTACAAATTGATATAATTAGTTACTACCTAAAGTCATTTTACAGAAAGAGGATGGTATATGGAAGTCTGGAACCTTTGTTTTAGGGTCACGGATACATTGCCATTCATCAATCAGTTTCCCATTATCCCCACGACTGTATTCTGCTCTGTAAGCACCCCAATAGAAGGAAATCTGATTACCAGTCATGAAGTCTAATAAATCTTTCGAGATGCAGCCTTCTACAATATATCCATCAGATGTCTTCTGTGTTTTAATCCGGATACCGTCTCCTGCAGTCCAGTTATAATTAAATTTACGCTGATAAGTACATTGATAATCCAGAATTCTTCCTTTCGGATCCATTTCAAAACCATAATAAGACGAGAGTTCCATATCTTTCGAGAAGAAAATTTCCACTCTGTCTTCGTTGACTACGTCCATTTTATTTTTGTAAGATTCTGTAGTTACAACTTCCTGGTCAAAAGCTACGAAAAGGAAATACAAATCTTTACCGTCATACAACAGTTCAACGGAAGTTTCAGGATTAACCTGTTGATTCCAAGGATTCATAAATTGAGTGATTCTACAGGCCTTGTTCCATACATCCTCATTTCGCTGGCCATCCAGAGTAATTTTCATCTCTTTAAATACAGGAATTTTATATTCAGGGATATTTTCATCAGTAGTAGTAATGGCCGAAATCATACTGGAAATGCTTAATAGGCTTAGAATAAAAAAAGTTTTCATTGTAAAATAGATTTTAGATTATATACTTGAACGATTATTTTATCAATACATATTACAAATGTATAATTAAAAATCAGACAAATATTCTTATATTATATAATTTGATTTTAGAATTTATTATAAGAAAAAAATAGCTTTGTATCTTTACAGCTCGAATAACAAAAGGAGCTCTTGAAATGAAGTATAGACGATTAAATATTAATAAAGGTTAAATACCGGACCGTTCGGGAACAATTTAGTGTTTTTCCCCGTCTATAATATAAAGGCAAAGAGATTGTAAAGGTTATCGATTTTATTAAACACAAATAAAAGGAAAATGAAGAAAGTAATTATGTTTACATTGATGATTCCTGCTTTTATAGGATCATTCATTGCATGTTCGGGTTCAAAAATGACAGCAGGACAGTTAGACGGAAAATGGAATATTGTAGAAGTAAAAGGTGAAAAGGTTAAAGCTGAAAAGACTCCTTTTATGGAATTCAATATGAAAGAGAATAAATTACATGGTAATGCAGGTTGTAACATCTTTAATACTTCTGTAGAAGTAGATGCAAAAGATCAGACAGCCATTACTATTAATGAGGGAATGTCAACAATGATGTCTTGCCCGGATATGGAAACAGAAACAAAAATTTTGCAGTCACTTCAGTCTGTAAAGGCTGTTAAAGCAGGTAATAACAGTAACGAAGCACAATTGGTAGATGCTTCTGGAAATGTTATATTTTTGTTGACAAAATGATATAGTACTTATACATTAAATAAAAAGAGAATGTGTCGATGATACATTCTCTTTTTGTATATATAAAGGATTGATTTTATTCAGCATTCGGATAATCCGGATACAACAGATATTTTTTTCTGATTTTTTTGTACTGGTTTAAGTCTTCCTGCCATGAAGCTCGGATTTCCTCTTCACTTAATCCCTCTATAATCTGATTTCGTAGCTGATCTGTTCCGGCTAAGAGGTCAAACCATTTGGCACGTGAAAAGAAGAAGTTGGCATCATTCCCTGTTTTATGGAAGAAATCAAGAACAAATTTTAAAGTCAATCCCCCTTCAAAAGGATATTCCTGCAGATTGATACCATAACATAACTTGTCTTTTTGTAAAGGATTGGTGTCAAATCCAGATAGAGAAGTTGGAGTAAAAGTGAAATCTCCGTATTTCTTGTCTGGATATCCAATTATCTGGAATGGATGATAAGTTCCTCGTCCGATACTGAATGATGTAGCCTCAAAGAAGCAAAGAGACGGATATAAACGAACAGCCTGATCATTTGGAAGATTTGGAGACGGTTTTACCGGTAACCAGTAGGAGTCACCATGTTTCCAATTCTTCATTTTCACAACTTTAAGTTTACATGAATCCTTATCTGACTTTAACCATTTTTCTCCATTAATCATCATAGCCAATTCTCCAATTGTAAGTCCGTGTAATAATGGTATAGGATGCATTCCGACAAAAGATTTGAAACCTTCTTTACGTATTGGTCCGTCAACAAAATCATTTGGATTAGGTCGGTCAAGAACAATAAATTCTTTATCATTTTCGGCACAAGCCTCCATCACATAATGCATTGTACTGATATAAGTGAAGAATCGAGTTCCGACATCTTGTACATCAAAAACGATTACATCAAGATCGTTTAGCTGTTCAGCCGTTGGTTTCCTGTTTTTCCCATACAAGGAAACAATAGGAACTCCCGTCTTAAAATCCTTACTGTCTTTAACGGTAGCTCCGGCATCAGCAATACCTCTGAATCCATGTTCAGGAGCAAATACACAATTGATATGGATATTGTTCTCTATCAGAATATCTAATAAATGATGTTGCTGTTCACCTATACAAGATGTCTGGTTTACAACCAAACCTACTCGCTTATCTTTAAGAAGAGATTTGATCGTATCGATTTGTTCTGCTCCAACTACAATGTTAGCGTTTGGGATAGGCATTGCTTTTATATAGGTCGCAAGAAAAATACAAACTATAATTGATAAAACCTTGATATTAAGTATCTGTTTCATAGATAAAATTATTATTCATGATTGAATGAGCAATAAACAAAGATAGGTAATTTTTTGAATAGCGATTCTTTCTGTGGAAATTTTATCATCTGTATGAGATGTCGATTAGGAAATAGATGTATATTAATTTGATATTTTTATTAAAACATGTAAAATAGAAAAACTTTAATTATTTTTGTTTCCATATCAAAAATATAAAGAATGGCGATTGTAGACTTTAATAAAATATTTGAGCGAAATTATCGTCGCTCTTTTTTATTTGCCAAATCATTTGTTCATGATGATATGGTGGCGGAAGATATTGTTGCTGAGTCTTTATTTAAGTTTTGGCAATATATTAGAAAGTCAGAAGGAGAAGTTTCAGATGTTGTCTTATTAACTATCTTAAAAAATGCAGCAATAGACTATCTTCGTCACGAAAAGAGCAAACAGTCTGCTTTAGAAGATCTGACAGATACAGCCATGCGTAATTTGGAAATACAAATATCTTCTCTGGAGGCATGTGATCCTGATGAAATATTTTCAGATGAAATTCAACAGATCGTTGAGAATACTTTAAAAACGATGTCGGAACAAACTCGTCAGATATTTATTATGAGTCGCTATGAAAATAAAACGGTAAAAGAAATTGCAGAATTACAGCATATTACATCAAAAGCTGTGGAATATCATATAACAAAATCTTTGAAAGCTTTACGAGTGGCTTTGAAAGATTACTTCCCTTTGTTCTTATTCTTGATAAGCTAAAAACATTTATTATTGGATATATAT
>JAHHQS010000062.1 GCA_020026285.1 Parabacteroides sp.
TATCACTCAGTGCTTTAAAATTAGTTCATAAAAAAGTGTTGCGGAATTAAGGATCTAAAAATTATTATCTAACAAAAACAATTCACTTTGAAAATTGACACAACTAATACATGAAAAAAGTTGATCCATCGAGTAAATCACTGCATCTGGATTTCAGTAATGTGGTAGAAAATAGAGCAGCAACCAATACGGCAACCGCTTTTGCAAATGGCATAATGTTAGAAACCTACACTGAGAATTTGATGATTCCATCTCCTTCTACTACTACATACAAAGAGATGTTTACCGTAGAATTACTTCAAGGAATAACATCGCTGGGTATTTGAACACTATGTAGAAATTAAAAATGTGGACTTAAACTTGGTTACTGTTATAATTTCAAGGAAACTCTCACTCTCGAGAACATTCTACCAACAACAAAGGAGTGGATCGCACGCATACGGCTTCCATCGGAAATATGGAGTGAAGAAAGGCAACGACTGTGACGTATAAAATATCCATTTCGGATGAATATGAGTTAGAATTCATTACCCTGCCGAAAATACAGGATGCTCACTACGAAATTTATTCTATTACAATCCAGAGTGATACCCGTTTGGCTTCGGAAGGCGGGTGGCAGTTAACCTCGAATGATCGAATGTTTCTTTCGCGGAGAAAGGGAAATTTGTGTCAGGATATTGAAACATTGGTGAATGCGGGGTATTGACTTTATGGTGACAAGAAACAAGTCCGTTGACCAGTAGCACAACGGGAGATGTGTCAGTATATGTGTTCTTAACGGAAAACGTAACAGATACCGTACGTCAGATTACATTTTCATTGACACCTGCCGTACAAGGAAATTATCAAGTGAAAACATTCTCTTTTACTCAATATTGTCCCACATGGAACAACGGCATCGGTGTAGAAAGAATTCAGGAAGAGGCCATACCTTGGGGATTCAATTTGCCGGACGTGCCTGTGGAATGAAAAACAAGTACAAAGTGACAACGCACACACAAAGAGGGCATACGATTTATCGTCCTATACTTGAGCAGGGAGATATATTGAGGTATCTCCCTTCAAAAAATGAGGCTCCGTTAATGAACGATAATTTATCGGGTGATTATTGGACCTCTACTTCTATCACCAAACCAAGAATCTCCGCTTTCAAATACACGGTTAGTGGCACGGTATCAGAAGAAGACCGAGGAAAAGTACTCCATGTTAGAGCTGTACACGTAAGGCCTTAATATTTTTGGGAAAAAGTTGAAAACGGTCGTCGAATTTTACCCGACGACCGTTTTTTATACTTGCTAAATTGTAAAATATTTTTTCATGATAACGAAATCCGTATTATAGTAAAACGTAGTATCTACTTTTTCTTTTACGCTACAACAAAACGGTTATTCTCCATCTGCCACTTTACACACAATATCGATTGTAATTTAGAAAGAATAATTAGGATTCAGACTACATTTAATACTATGATTAAAAAATTATTTCTATTAATCTCCTAAAATTACAAATCAGTCCGATACTCATCCTTATACAATCCCATTTTCTCAAATGGCACAGGTTCAAATTCCGGAATTATTTTATAAACTGGAGCATCCGGACGAAGACCAAAATTCTCATTTTTAACATCTATAAAACCAGGATCATCGTATGTCTGTAGATTGTCCATAGCTGTGCCTTTTCCTAATAAGAAAGTTTCACAATTATAAGCCAAATTACGTCGTACATGATTGTGTTTCGGATGATACCAACCTTTCTTTCCATAATTCACATATTCCGGATAACGATCCTTATAAGGAGATGTTGTAAATTTAATCTTCTCTATCAAGACTGCTCTTTCTTGACGATTTCCTATAAAACATTCCTGAAACCAATGATTCTCATCACGACAGGCATCAATCCTTACAGCTGTATTAACATCAATAAATATGTTATTATCTATATCGAAATAACTATCTCCTACATTAATAAAGACTTGTCCCCAAGCTGCATGATTCTTATAAAAAACATTACCATAGATTTTGCAGTGCTGACCTCCTGGACAATCGAAGTAAATTAAGCAACCACGTCTGCCGGACATCTCTGCCGAACCATTATGATGCCAATAGTTATATCGAATATGACTACCCATCTGTGTCGGATCCATCCCTGTATAAAGAGGTGCTCCATCATCTACATACATACCACAACGATATATTTCATTATATTCAATAATCTGATCATTTCCTAACAGATAAATGGCCTGATTATCTACATCATGTATCTTACAATGAGCTATACGATTTCCTACACCATCGATATTGATGGCTGCCTTGTACGAACTTTCCAAACGATTACAATGATGGATATGACATATCCTTTAAAATCTTCAATACCTTTACCCATCTATACTGCCATTATACCTAGATTTCTCAATGTACAGCCTGCTATCTGATTTTCTTGTCCTCGTTCAATATAAAAACCTGTACCTCTAGAACATTCTACAACCAAATTTTCAAAATTCATTTTGAAACCAGACAAAAAATAAAAACTTAAATACCTAAACGAACTCTCAACTGCTTAAGAAGTTCGATGTCTCTTTCACGCAATTGACCATCACGATTAGGAGGACAATTCAGGATCAATATATTATTGTTCTTAGTACATTGCTTATACATCTTTTCTAATTCTTCTAGCGATTTATACTCATGATCTTCCGTATGGTAGAACCAACGCTTACTTAAACATATTGTCGATTCCCATGGTAAATAATAATTTCTACCATTGTAAGTAAAAACTTTCGGATCGTTATCAGAAGGACTATATGGATCACCCAAACGGAAATCGCTAGGAAAGTAACGAATCGGATATCCTTCTTTCTGATCAGTTGGCAAGACCGGATGATGATCCACATTGCTCGGTAAACCAATAGTCCAGTTAATACCCACCAGACAATTAGGAAGCTTCGATTTAATCGTCTGATAAATATCCATGATCGGCCATCGGTAATTTTCCTTTACCCAACCTCCATCAAACCAAAACTCGATAATATCCGTATACCGCTTCGTAATTTTAATCAACTCATCCAATTGTTTCAACATATATTCATTATACATAGCATCAGCCGACTGATTCTTTACATCGGCATTCTCCGTACGATCCCACAACGAATAATAAAGTCCCAATCCGATATCATACTTCTTACAAGCCTTGGCCACTTCCTCCACCACATTCGTCGGATTACCTGATTCAGCCACATCATACTTTGTATACTGACTGTTCCACAAACAGAAACCCTCATGATGCTTTGTTACCAAAATTACATATTTCATACCCGCATCCTTGGCACCCTTGATCCATTGCTCCGCATCTATCTGAGTAGGATTGTAAGAAGCGGCTGGTTTAGAGCCATCCGTCCACTCCTCATTATGGAACGTATTCATGCCAAAATGGATGAACATACCATATTTACGAGCGATCTGTGCTTTCTGAGCCTCACTCGGGACATCTGCAGGAACTGGCAAGATAATCTTAGAATCATTCACTGAAGTACACGAAGCTAATAACATCGCCATTATCCAAATACTCAATTTGTTTTTCATTTGCATTGATGATTGTATTAAATTAACCTTATTTCTACATTTTCTTTTCTACTTTCTTCTACAACTGCTTTGCTTGAACAAAACAGCCCCCTTATTAATTTGTTCAGACAAGAATTCTGATGATTTTCCACTAATATAACACAATTTTCAATCTATTTATTTACTTACTAACATATTTTGACTTTATTGTCGAATTTATATAAATTTCATTTATATTTACTACCGATATAAACAAATGATTTTCGAATCTAATTAATGCATAAAAAACAAAATGGATATATCTTTTTTTACAACACTAAAAATAGGCTGGATTAATGCCTGGATTCCATCATTCGCAATGATACTGATTGAATTTATCTATTTGTCAATTTTCAAAGAAGGAGGGAAACGGGCTTTGAATTCCTCATGGCGTAGTAAAAAAGATTCTATAAATTACACAATAACTTCTCTTGTTCAGATAACACTATTAATATTATCCATTTTTGTCCCAATTAAATTAGGTACATTATGTTTTATTATCGGAACCCTTATATATATTTTTTCATTAGCAGGTTTTATCTGGTCTATTCACAGCTATGCGACAGCTCCTGCTAACAAAGTAATAAACAACGGCATATATCGCTGGTCACGTAATCCTATGTATGTCTGTTATTTTTTCAGCATACTCGGTACGATCATTGCTTCTGCCTCACTATGGATGTTTATTATTCTCATTACTTTGATAACAATCACCCATTTTTCCATTCTTGCAGAAGAACAATACTGTGAAAAAACTTATGGAAAAGATTACTTAGAATATAAAGAAAAGACGCCAAGGTACTTACTGAAATAAAAGAAATATTCCTCTATTTTTTGATAAACACCTTTCAAAATGATATGAAATAATCAAACTTAATAAAATAAAAAACTATAATATTATTTCTTTCATAAAAGAATAAGTTTCTACTTTATTTTTTCTTTGAGTCTTTTATATAATACCATAGGAAAATCCATCCTATTACAGCTGCTATGAAATCAGAAAACGGCTGTGCCCACCAAACACCATCGATTCCCCAAAAATGAGGAAAGACAATCGTTGCTGGAATCAAAAACAGGAATTGTCTGCTCAGACTCATAAACATAGCCTTTCCTACATAACCAATACTTTGGAAAAATTGACTGATGATAATCTGTGAACCTACTACATAAAAGACAATCATCGTGATACGTAAACCATTATCGGTGATTGCTATCAATTCTGAATCGGAAGAAAAGGCATTAACAATTGCACTCGGGAAAATAAGACTGACAATTGCTCCTATACTCGTCACTATTGTAGCTACGATAATACCCAATTTCAGCGTAGCATATACACGTTCGGTTCTTCCTGCTCCATAGTTAAAGCCGACAATTGGCTGCATACCCTGAGCAAGACCAACAACAAACAATACAAGAAGCATCGTGACACTGGAGATAATACCACTGGCACCTATCGCCAGATCTCCACCATTTTCCTTCAAGGCATGATTCATAATCACCACAACTACACTTCCAGCCAGCTGCATGGAAAAAGGCGACATTCCTATCGTGAGAATATTATAGATAATAGATTTCTTTAATTTAAAATACTTAGCATGAAAATGGATAATACTATCCTTATGTAGGAAATGAGTCATTACGAATAAAGTACAAATAGCCATGGATACAACTGTTGCAAAAGCTGCACCCTGAATTCCCATATCAAATACAAAAATGAAGAGAGGATCAAGTATTACGTTCAATACAGCACCAATCATCATCGTAATCATGGCTTTTTGCGGATACCCAGAAGCACGCATGACTGAATTAAAGCTAAAGCTTAAAGAGGCCAGCAAACTTCCTGGAATAGCAATATTTAAATAATCTTTTGCATAGGGAATGGTCTGCTCACTTCCTCCAAAGGCATATAATAATTCATCCAAAAAGATCATGGATGGAATAACTGTCAGCACATACATGATAAAGGTCAATGTGAAAGCATTTCCTAATACATTTTCCGCCAAATCATTCGCCTTACGTCCCAAATGAATAGAGACACGAGTAGCAGCTCCTGTTCCTATCAACATTCCACAAGCCTGCATCATCAGAAAAATAGGGAATGTCAAGGTCAGACCAGAAATAGCCAATGCACCAACTCCCTGACCAATAAAAATACGATCCACTATATTATACAATGCATTAACCATCGTACCAATCACGGTTGGTATTGCATATTGGACCAACAATCGACCCACATTCTCATGCTCAAGTCGCCATGTAATTTTATTCGACATAAATCAATTAAACCTTAATTCAGAAATACTATATTCTAATACTTTTTATAAACACTTAATATTCAAGGCCTTGATTTAAGTATTAACACATCTGAAAAATTAGATTAAAATAGTGTTACAAAAAACAGAACACTTTCTTAATAAATCCCATCCTTTACTGTCATTATCTACAGCTTTCCAGAATTCTACGAGCAACAGCACCTGTTACATTATGAGCCTCACCCAAAGCATAACCACGTTCATTAAAACGCTTCTCTATTTCAGCAATGGTATCTTCTCCTACATGTGCTTCACCCAAACGAGTAGCTAAACCCAGATTACGAAAATATTCTTCAGTCATTTCTATAGCCCGATCAATACGTTCATCACGGCTTCCTTCTATAATACCCCAGACACGTTCACCGTATTGAATAAGTTTATCTCCTTTTTGTTCACGAAGTACGCGTAAAGTTCCTGGAAGAACGATAGCCAATGTTGCTCCATGAGTAATTCCATTTAGAGCTGTTATTTCATGACCTATCATGTGTGTTACCCAATCTTCTGTCACACCCATTGTTATAAAACCATTCAGTCCCATAGTCGCAGATAACATGAAATCAGCCATCAAATCATAATTCTTAGAATCCTTCTGAATCTGAGGAGCTATTTCGATCAATGTTCTTAAAAGACCTTCAGCCCACTGATCCATAATACGTGACTGACCTGTAGTTGTCATGTATTGTTCCATGATATGAACAAATGTATCGGCCAGACCACATGCAACTTGATAAGGAGGGAGACTATAAGTGGCTTGCGGATCTAATATAGAAAATACTGGATAATTACAATAAAAATCCAATTTTTCATGTGTTTCAGTTCGCGAAATAACTGCACCATTATTCATTTCCGAACCTGTTGCCGGCAAAGTCAAAACTGTTCCTAACGGAACTGTATCAGTTACCCTATGACTCAAAACCAAATCCCATGGATCACCATCATATTTCAATCCGGCAGAGATTAGTTTCGTTCCATCAATAACAGAGCCACCACCGACAGCTAGTAAGAAATCAACTCTTTCTTCCTTACCCAATTTGACAGCCTTACGCAATGTTTCTACAGTCGGATTGGGCTCTATACCCCAGAATTCTACAAAATCACGTCCATCTAAAGCCTTTATTACTTGATCATAAATTCCATTTTTCTTCACACTTCCACCACCAAAAGTAATCATAAGACGATGATTAGCAGGTATTTCTTTCTTTAACTATTCAATCATACCCTTTCCGAACACTAAACGTGTCGGATTATGAAAGATAAAATTATTCATTATACTAATCGTTAATTTTAAAGACTAATCTATGTTCATTACATAACAAGTAATAAAACAAAATATTTATATAGTACAAATCTAATAAAAAATCATTTTCGGAACAATAAGAATCTTTATTTCTAATCTTTTACATTCAGACTTTTATAAAGAAAAAAAATAGATACTTTTAAACATTCTCTTCTTTTTATAAAAAAACAACTACAGAAACAATTCCAAAACCTGATTCTACAGACTTAAAAAACAGGCAGAAAGCAAAGCTCCTGCCTGTATAATGGCTATGACTATAAGGTTCTGTCAATCAAACATTATGGGTAAAATTTTGTAGTTGTGACTCCCCCTTATTGTTTATGCCATTTCACTTTCCTCTTTTTTATCTCAATTAGACCCACCCACTTCAGCAAACGTAATTATCAAATTCTCTGCGGAAAGCAGATTTATCTACAAAAAGACTTTATAATGAGTCAGTGAATATATCATTATAAATTGTAACTAATCATTCATATTTTGAAGCAAAGGTTTGATAGCTCGACCAATACATCCATTAGGTTCCTGAATACCTAGAATTGCACATATAGTTGGAGCTATATCTGTCATGTTTACAAGTTCATAAGTACTCCCTTGTATTATATTTCCACCTAGAAATAGTAAAGGAATGTGAGTATCATATGGATTCCATACTCCATGATCCGTTCCACCCATTCCTTTCTTAGGCGAAACATTATAGTATCCTGGTTGCATAACTATCTGGATATCGCCACTTCTCAATCTGTTATATCCATTAACAATCCTTTCTCTGACAGGTTCAGGAACTGGAGCGGTATTCAAATTTTCCAGATCTATCACCCATGCAAATGAAGGATTTTGTAAAAGGAAATCACATGTCTGCTTTTTTACTTGAGCCAAATTCAAATTTTCTTTTTTGATGACTTCTTTATCCAAATAAACCTGATAATTTATTATGTCTTTTATCAGACAGGAAGTCACACTGAATTTTTTCTTCAGAAAATCGTTCAAACAATTCAAGGTCTCTGAAACAATCCATCCACCAGCAGGTATTCGATGTTTCTGCATGAAAAGGAAATTGTGCGCCGCCGCATGATCAGCTGTCAAAAACAACACATAATTATCACGGCCTATTTTTTGATCTAGATAATTAATAAAATCATTTAAATCTCGATCCAATCGATAATAAGTATCGGCAGTCTCTATTGAATAAGTACCAAAACGATGTCCTATATAGTCTGTAGAAGAAAGACTGATTGTTAACATATCCGTTCTGTCTTCCTGTCCAAGTTTCTCTCCTTCGAGAGCAGCCTTGGCCATTGCCAACGTTAATGTATTTCCATAAGGAGTAGTTCTGATAACTTCATAACCTTGATTTTTCAATAATTCAGAAGTCTTAATAGGAAAGACAGGATCCTCACCTTTTACAAAAGCATTCTCAAAACTATTATTATCCGGAGTACACTCGTTATAACTATCTATAGGATATAAAGTATTCCAGTCACGATTTAGGAGAATTCTTGCCATATCCAGAGTATTGAAATCGTCCACCCACTTTGGTAGTTTTTCCATATAGAAAGAACTAGTAATAAATCTTCCACTCTCATCATCAAACCAGTATGCAGCATCAGCAGAATGTCCTGCAGGTAAAATAGAAGCTCTGTCCTTCAAAGATATTCCTACAACTTTCGATTTAAAATTATTCGATAATTTCAATTCATCACCGATAGTTGTCACTAATAAATTACGAGGAGACATTTTTCCCTCCGGACTAGAGCTACCGACTGGATTCACTATACTGTCATCTGTGCAGTACACTTTTGTTCCATTGATATAAAAGTTATTCCCTGCAATACCTGTTATAGCAGGAACTGAACCTGTATAAATAGATGTATGACCAACAGCAGTAACTGTTGGGATATAATTCAACTTCGTATTATCACAACTGAAACCTTCATTCATCAGTCTTTTATATCCACCATCTGTAAAACGAGAATAGAATCTATGCAAATAATCCCATCGCATCTGATCAACAACGATACCGACTACAAGTTTTGGTTTATCGTTATGATTATTAGTCTGTCCAAAAAGACAAAGACCAGATAACAGACACATACAAATAATACTTAACCTTCTTTTTTTCATTTTTTATTACTCTATTTTTCAATATCCCATACGGTTTTCAAAGAATGAAACAGCTTTGGCATATCTTGTCTTTCCACTATCTTTTGTTAACCAAATCTGAACGCTATCAGGTTGATTTGTTATAATCCCATCCACACCTATTGCTTTCAAACGCATGACTTCCACTTTACTATCGACTGTCCATGGTATGACTTTCATTTTATAATCATGAGCATCCGAAACAAAGTCCTTATCAACAATATTATGGTCAGGACTTATTATTGGGGGAACAAAATCAAGTCTTTTTAGAAAATCTTTCACTCTGAGACCTCTATCTTCGACCAAAAATGAAAGTTGAACACACGGATACTTCTGATGGATATAGTTTAACGAACGAGTATCAAAACTCTGAATACAATATCGTCCCTTTATATTTTTCTTTTGGAGTACTTGCATACTGAGGTCACAAAATGTCTCATAGTCTGGTATTGTTTTGTCGTTTTTGTTTACAACTGATTTAATCTCAATATTATAATTAACGGGATCTTTATCACGACTATAAGTATATACTTCAACACAGTCTATAAGATTGGCTAATGTAGGAACTGTACATTTTAAATTCTTTCGATCTGGATACAAGGGATTTTCCAACGAACCGACATCATATAGACAAAGGCTATCATAATCCATGGAAAATATCTGTAGAGAAGACTCCAATTCTTTTGGAATTCTATCTCCATTAGGGAACAAAGCTTTTGTACTATTCAAATAAGAATCATGAGAAACAACGACCTGACTATCTTTCGTTAACTGAAGATCCAGTTCTAAAATCTTCGTTCCAATTTTGACAGCATTAATCATTGCAGGTATTGTATTCTCTGGATATAGAGCAGCTCCGCCTCTATGAGCCTGGACTACAATTTCCTTTTCTATTTCAGAAGTACAAGAACATAGAAAAATACTAAATAAAACAGCCATATGTATAAACTGAGACTTAAAAACTTTCTTCATCTTGTATTTTTTTGTAGAGCAAAGGAACTATAATAATGTTACACACATATTTCAGCTTTTTTACAAAAAAATTAATATCACATCTTCTGTATCAGATACCCTTTCCAGAGGAATAAATTTGTCAAGTAAATTTTTCTATCTAATAAATTATTTAACCATATAAAAAACGAGATACTTAATTAAAAGTACCTCGTCCTATTTATTGATCTAACGTAAAGACAAATTTCAAACCTCCCCGATGAGATCTCGACACCTGAATGTCTCCGTTATGAAACCTCACTGCATGTTTTACAATAGAAAGTCCCAATCCGGTACCTCCCATTTTTCTGGACCGTCCCTTGTCGACTCTATAAAAACGATCAAACAGTCGCGATAAATGAATATCATCGACACCAACTCCATCATCCTCAAATACAACCCGAACCTGTTTCTGACCTTGCTTTTCAATCTGGATAAAAATATTTCTACCTTCCGAATAAGCAAGTGCATTTTCTGTCAAATTACGAAACACAGAAGTAATCAGCGACTTATTCCCATAAATTTCCACCCGTTCCTTGATATCGATATTTAATTGCATATTATTCTCCTGAGGAAACAGATCAATCTCATTCTTGATTTCGGAAACGATATCATTGATGACCACTTTTTCTTTAGGAATAAGCTGACTACCTTCTTCCAAACGAGTTATAAGAGACACATCATTAAGCAGATGCCGAAGTCTTTCACAATTGGAATAACATTGTTCTATCAATTTACGCTGCATATCTTCGGGCAACTTTGGACCTGAAAGTAAAGTTTCCAAACAGACCTGGATAGAAGCGACCGGAGTCTTAAGCTCATGATTGATATCATTAGTCAGCTGTTTCTTGATACGTATTTTCTCCTTTTCCTGAAGAAGAGCCTGTTCATGTTTCAGATCACGTTCTACAATTGTCTGCTGTAATTGAGTATATAGATTGATAATATGTTTTGAAATTTCACCCAATTCATTATGGGGAAAAGCTTCTACATTACTAATCAGTTCTCCTTGTTCGGCTTTATCAGCAAATCGGTTAAGCCTTGTTACAGTCTGCCCCAGTTGACGAGTCACCCACCAACCTAAGAGACTAATAATCAAAGTAACAATAAACATAAACCAGAAAAACGCCATATCCGCTGATAAAGTTTCTTCTAAAGATTCGGAATAGGGAATTGCCGTTCGAACAATCATGTTTCTATATTTGGATGCAGAATAAAAATAAGTATTTCCATCTGTGTCTGACATTCGGTCAATCGTATAACCGGCACCATTCTGCAACGCTTCTTTGACTTCTGAACGATTCAGATGATTGTCTAACAACTCTGGATTGTTCTTATTGTCGTAGATAACCTTTCCATCGAAATTAATCAATGAGATTCGTATCGGTTCATAAGGAATATGAATCTCATCCAAATTGTTTTCAAACAGATAATGTTCTGCCAGATATTTGTTATACAACTGTAACTGCGCATTAATATGTTCAATTTTATATTCCTTTTCTCTAAGATATTGGAAACCTATAGAACATATCAACATGGTCCAACAAAACAAAAGCAGAACTAATAAAATCAGCTGATGGTATTTAAGTCTAATCTTGAAAACCATAGCCATAACCAGATCGAGTTATAATATACCGACCGTAATCACCCAGTTTCTGTCTGAGTCTAGTTATATTGACATCAACAGTTCTGTCCAACACAATCACCTCATCTTTCCATACAAAGTTAAGAAGCTCATCACGTGTGAAAATGCGATTCGGATTTTTCATAAGAAAAACTAGAATTTCAAATTCCTTTTTGGAGAGCTTTATCTCACGGTCGTCGATAGTACACATCTTAAGTTTAAGATCCACTTTCAATCCCTGCACCTCGATAGTCTCCGATTTATCTTCTGAAGCATGACCAGCCCGTCTCAGCACAGTTTTCACTCGGGCCAGTATATTACGAATCGTATACGGTTTCACTATATAATCGTCAGCACCAATGTTAAGGCCAATTATCATGTCATCCTCTGTATCTTTAGCTGTACAGAAAATTATAGGAATATCAGCTGTTTCATGTTTCGATTTCATCATTTTGGCCATCTTGACACCACTTATTTCACCCATCATTATATCTAACAGAATCAATGAATATTTTGTCAGGTCCAATTCCAGAGCCTGTTCTGCACTGTAAGCCACATCCACATCATATCCCTCATTCTCTAAATTCAGTTTAAGAACTTGGCATAAAGTTTCTTCGTCGTCAACGACAAGTATTCTATCGATCATAATTCATTAAGTTTTTGCAAAAATAAAATAAATATCTGTGTAGAAACAGGGATGAAATAAGATTTAATCAAATTGTAACATTTTTGTGAATTGCCTAGAAATCAATTTTTTACTTTATTAATCATTCCTAATGGAAGCTTAACCGCTCTGTAATTGATATGAAACAAACCAACTGTATTTTTGCAGTAGAAAAAAATATTAATTTTCAATATATGAAGAAGATTTGTTTCAGCTATTTTACATGGATGCTTTCATTGATCATACTTGCATCATGCGGCAGTAAAAATAACCAAAAGGAAACAGCAGAAGAACTTTCCGGATCAGGTGCGACTTTTCCTTTGCCTTTTTATAATGTAATCTTTGAAAATTACAACGAAAAGAATCTGGGCAAAGTTGCTTATGGAGGAATCGGCAGCGGCGGCGGAATTCGAAACTTAAAGGATGAAATCGTTGATTTTGCTGGGAGTGATGCTTTTCTTTCCGACGAAGAAATGGGAAAAATTCCTCCTGTTATTCATATTCCATCATGTATAGGTGCAGTTGTCTTAGCCTACAATCTGCAAAATATAGATAGTCTAAATCTTTCCGGAAATGTAGTGGCAGACATTTTTGCCGGAAAAATCAATAAATGGAACGATAAGAGAATCACAGAACTCAATCCCAACTGTACCTTACCAGACGAAAACATCATGCCCGTATTCCGATCAGACGGAAGTGGAACCACTTTTGTGTTCACCGACTATTTATGCAAAGTCAGTGACCATTGGGCTGAATCCTATGGAAAAGGAAAATCTGTCAATTTTCCATTCGGACAAGCTGCCAAGGGAAATCCGGGTGTAGCTGGCATCGTATCACAAACCCCAAACTCAATTGGATATATCGGATCGGAATACGCTTTTGCACAGAATCTCCCTTTTACATCCATCATTAATTCGAATGGCGAAAGTATACGGCCAACAACAGAATCCATTTCTGCTGCCGCTTCCGGAACGATTCCACCAGACATTCGTACCATGATTACAAACTCGAATGTACCAGGGGCTTATCCGATCAGCTGTTTCACCTGGCTGATTGTCTACAAGGAACAGAATTATTCCAAACGCAGCCTGGAACAAGCCACAGCTACTTTCAATCTGTTAAACTATATCCTAAGTCCCGAAGCACAAAATATTGCGAGAAATGTTCATTACGCTCCACTTCCTCAAAAAGTAATCGATTTAAGTAAAGAGAATCTGAAGCAGTTGACTTACAATGGGAACTTAATAAAAAAAATAATTTGAATAACCCTTTTATGAGTGATAAAATATTTCGCGCAATACTTCTTGCCAGCGCCATTCTTATCCCAATCATCTGCGGAGGAATTATCTACGCATTAGTATCCGACGGATATGAAGCATTCAACCAGTTCGGTTTCTTCAACTTTCTATTCTCTTCCGAATGGGATTATACAGCTGAACACGAAAGTTACGGTGCATTGCCCTTCATTACTGGTACGTTGATGACCACAGGGCTTGCACTACTTTTCTGTATTCCTTTTTCACTTCCAGTTTCCCTGTTTGTTGGCGAATATTTCAAAGACACTCCAATTGCCTATGTTTTAGGAACACTGGTTGATTTGCTGGCAGGAATTCCTTCTATCATCTATGGTTTGTGGGGATTTTACATGTTACGCCCCATACTCATGGCACTCCACATTTCTCCGCAAGGTTCTAGTGTTCTGACAGCTTCTCTGGTTCTAGCTATTATGATTGTACCCTATGCTTCTTCACTCAGTGCCGAATTTATCAAAATGGTACCAACAGAGCTGAAAGAAAGTTCCTATAGCCTGGGGGCAACTCGTGCCGATGTTATCAGAAAGATCGTTTTTCCCGTAGCCGGGCCTGGAATATTTTCTGCCTACATTCTGGCTATCGGACGTGCTCTTGGAGAAACCATGACTGTTACCATGCTTATTGGTAATACCAATGATATTCCATCCTCCATTACTGCAACAGGAAACTCTATGGCCAGTATCATTGCCAATCAGTTCGGCGAAGCAGACGGACTACGATTATCATCGCTTATTGCAATCGGTTTGGTCCTATTTCTGATTACAGCATTAATTAATCTAATAGGTAAAATTCTAATTAAAAGAGCTAGAATATCATAATGAAAAATAAGATATATAAATTCAAGATAGGCCGTCGAATTCTGGCAGACAAAATATTATACTGGACAGTCTGCATTCTAGCAGGAATGACAGCCATACCTCTTTTTGCCATACTATTCGAAGTATTATATAAAGGATACGACCAATTCTCCTGGGAATTTTTTACTGAACCAACGCCAACTGCATATAAAGCTCTGCAAGCTGTATCAGCGGGACTTCCCATTCCAGGAGGTATTGCAAATGGAATCATCGGAACGATGATCATTCTGGGCATGGCAGTTGTTGTTACTGTTCCTTTAGGCATACTCTGCGGAGTTTATCTGGCTGAAAACAGCGGAAAACGCTTCGCCCAGATAGTAAGTTACATCACGGATTTATTACAAGGCACACCATCTGTCATCATTGGCATTATCACTTACATCTGGGTTGTCGTACCCATGAGAGGATATTCTGCTATAGCCGGAAGTGTTGCCCTATTTATCATGATGTTGCCACTCATCATCCGTTCTACAGAGGAAACCATGAGGATCCTTCCTGTTTCATTAAAAGAAGCAGGTCTGGCTTTAGGCGGAAGTAATGTCAGAGTAATTCTACAGATACTGATTCCTACCGCATTCGGAGGAATATTCACCGGTGTTTTACTGGCCGTTTCACGTGTCATTGGAGAAACAGCCCCACTGATGTTCACCGCTCTCGGCTGTTCAATGATCCGTTGGGAAATTGACAAACCGATATCCGCTGTTCCACTACTTATCTGGGAGTTCTTTAACGATCCCTATCTTCAGGATCTCATCTGGGGAGCATCCCTCTTCCTCCTGGTCTTTGTATTGTTTTTAAATTTAACGTCTAAAATTATTGCTAAAAAATGGAGATAGAAAATCCTATTCTAGAACTGAAAAAAGTCTGTGTCTCATACACTAAACAGACTATGGCTGTAAAATATGTTTCTGCCGATATAGAACGTAATACTATCACTGCTATTATGGGGCCATCCGGGTGTGGCAAAAGCACCTTGCTCAGAGCTGTGAATCTGATTCATAATCTATATCCTAATATCAGTGTTAACGGAGAAATACTATTGAATGGTCAGAATATACTGGAAATGCAGCCTATAGATGTCAGACGTCATGTCGGAATGGTTTTTCAGCGACCAACTCCATTCTCAACTATGAGTATCTATAACAACATATTAGCTGGATACAGTCTGAATGGTATTCACTTGTCGAAATCAAAAAAGGATGAAATTGTTGAAAGTAACCTGCGCAATGTGTCTTTATGGGAAGAAGTAAAAGATGTATTAAACAAAAAAGGAACATTTCTCTCAGGTGGACAGCAGCAGCGATTATGTATAGCGCGTGCCTTAGCCTTAAAACCAGATGTGTTACTTATGGACGAGCCTACTTCGGCTTTGGATCCTATCGCTACAAAAAACATAGAGGAACTTCTTATTGAATTACAAAAGCATGTAACCATACTGATTGTCACTCATAATATGGGACAGGCTCGTCGTATTTCTTCCAAATCGATGTTCATGTATTTAGGAGAACTTGTTGAATATGATGATACTGAAACTCTTTTTGGTAATCCCCAAAATGAAAGGACAAAAGCTTATTTGACAGGAAAGATGGGCTGATATATCTCTTATCAGCCCTACAGATTATTCACCCTAATAAAAAGACACACTACAGAATAGATTTGTTGTTTTAGTTCTTTATAAACTATATTAGCTGTACATCATATAGTCTGATATAGTATACATAATTAATAAAAACTATCCATAGATTGTAGCTACAATCTTTCTTTCTCCACCATAATTACGAAACTCGCACAGATAAATGCCTTGCCATGTACCCAAATTAAGACGACCATTCGTAATGGGAATAGTTAAGCTGACACCGAACAAAGAACATTTGGCATGAGCCGGCATATCATCAGCACCTTCAAAAGTATGATTATAATAAGATTCATTCTCCCGGACCAGATGATCCATGACATGGGCCATATCTGTACAAACATCCGGATCGGCATTCTCATTAATTGACAGCGCACACGACGTATGCTGCACAAATAAGTTAAGAAGTCCCGTCTGGGGAAGCGGCGAAGGCAAATGTCTGAGTATTTCACTCGTTACCAGATGACAACCTCTCTTACAAGCTGCCAATCTGAATATTGTCTGTTGTATCATATCTTATTATTTTATCTGGTTCCCGGCTCACGGGATGATTTGGACATAACCTTCTTCCATCAAACTCAAGAAACTCAGAAGAACTTCCCAATGATAGAATGAATCTCTATCAACCACATCGCTGCCGACACCTGTTATATATATGTTTTGAAACCTGGCATATCCAAATTAAATCCAGAATAGCCAAATTAAAAGCATGAAGATAAAAAATAAAGAAATATCATTGGATAAAACTTAAAAAGAACTTTTCTTATGCTATGTAAAGTATATTTTAATCGAAAGATGACATACATAGCGAATCTTCATAAAGTAGTTAGAGCGCTTGATTATATCATTGGCTTGGAAAAATCTCCAATTGTGAAATATCGTACAAGAGAAACATATGTTTTTCCGGAGATTTACCAGTCAGTAATGACTTAGTTTTTGAAGTGTTTAGGGAAATAAATCTTTATATTCAGAACGCTCCCATGGGAATCTTTGGATGTCTCATTCTGTACTTACATCATCCTCAAACCAGGCTTTTTGTAGTTATGATAGGTAGTTGTATTTGAATGATATAATATTCCCCGACTGTCTTGTAGCTTTAGCTTGTAAAAAGATACAGAGTAACAAGATTATAGTGAAATAATCTTTAATGCGCATAAGACTTTCTTTTTATAGAGGAACTCTTCTCAAAAACAGGAATAAAGAATAACGCTGTCTATTTTAGAGTTCTCTTTTCCTATTAGGTTTAAGCCTATTAACGCTTTATATTCGAGAAAGGGTTTGGGTATGTATTTCTTATTGACAGCAAATTATATATGCTGGCGAAAAGAAAACAATATTCTTCTTTTTCATCTGTTTTGCTTTTATGGTTAGAAGCTCACTTTAGTCGTAAAATTTCCATCATAAAACTAAAAAAGAAATGTTTTAAACGACCCAATCAAGACAATATTTTTCAGAATCGATAGAAAATGATAAAAATTTATATATTTGTATCTATATAAAATGAATGACATTATAAACATATATAAATTAAAGTATCATTATGGAAAACGTAGAAATCGTATTAAACAAGATGAAAGAGCTGAATGCTCCTGTAAATGCAACGACCCTTGCAAAAGAGACTGGATTAGATAAAAAAGATGTCGATAAAGCAATGGCTGTTTTAAAGAAAGAAGAAAAAATATTCTCTCCTGTTCGTTGTAAATGGCAGGCTAAATAAACATTCTATTTTCACTGATATGAGAAAAAGAATAGTTACCGGCAACAGATATTTAGCGATCTATCATTTTTTATTTGAATCAGACCTGTAAATGTTCTATTGTTGGTAATTATTCATAAAACTATCATGAGTATATACCAATAAATTTTTACATTCTTTCTTTTACAATATACCACCTATATTTGGACCAAATCCTTTCATGTAATAATCGTTTCAGGGGGCCCAACAAATAATTTGTTTTGTTAACATTAATTATAGACAAAATTCCCTATTCCTCCAATACTTTTCACAATTTTAAAGATATTGTAAGAAAAGGAACTAATTATTTCTAGTATCTTTGCAGTCCTTTTAGAATAAGACCGATCTACTGAAAAATATATACGAAGTTTAATACAATAAACAAGAACAATTTATGAACGAACAATGGAGAGACTTTAAAGGGACACACTGGATTGAAGATGTGAATGTACGTGATTTTATTCAAAATAACTACACCCCTTACGAAGGAGACGAAAATTTCCTGGCAGGCCCAACTGAAGCCACAAATATTCTTTGGGATAAATTGCAAAAACTTCAAAAAGAAGAAAGAGCCAAAGGTGGCGTATTGGACATGGAAACCGAAATTGTTTCTAGTCTGACATCTTACGGTCCTGGTTACATAGACGAAGCCAGCAAAGATCTTGAAAAAGTTGTTGGTCTTCAAACAGACAAACCGTTAAAACGTGCTTTCATGCCTTATGGTGGTATCAAAATGGCAGAACAGTCTTGCACAACTTATGGTTACACTCCTAATCCTGAACTTCACAGAATTTTCACTGAGTATCATACAACACACAACCAAGGTGTTTTTGATGCTTATACTCCAGAAATGAAGTTAGTCCGTCATAATCATATTATTACCGGACTTCCTGATACTTACGGCCGTGGTCGTATCGTAGGTGACTACCGTCGTGTTGCTCTTTACGGTATCGACTATCTTATCGCTAAAAAAGAAGAAGATAAGATCAAAGTCGGTAACGAAATAATGACTGAAGAAGTTATCCGTTTGAGAGAAGAAGTTTCTATGCAGATCAGAGCCTTGAAACAAATGAAAGTTATGGCTCAGAGTTACGGATTCGATATCTCTAAACCAGCAAATAATGCTCGCGAAGCTATTCAATGGTTGTATTTCGGTTATCTGGCTGCTATCAAGACACAGAATGGTGCTGCCATGTCTGTTGGTCGTATTTCTACTTTCCTTGATATCTATATTCAGAGAGACCTTCAGGAAGGTACTTTAACTGAATCTGAAGCACAGGAATTGATTGACCACCTGGTTATGAAATTCAGAATGGTTAAGTTCGCTCGTATCCCTTCATATAACGAATTATTCTCAGGTGACCCTGTTTGGGCTACTTTGGGTATGGCAGGTCTTGGTCAGGACGGTCGTTCAATGGTTACAAAGAATGATTTCCGTTTCTTACACACTCTTGAAAACATGGGTCCTTCACCAGAGCCTAACTTGACTGTATTCTATAGTTCTCGTCTTCCTGAAACATTCAAGAAATACGCTGCTAAGATTTCTGTAACAACAAGTTCTATCCAATACGAAAACGACGATGTTATGCGTCCTGTATGGGGTGATGACTACTCAATCTGCTGTTGTGTTTCTGCAACACAGACAGGAAAGGAAATGCAGTTCTTCGGTGCTCGTGCTAACTTGGCTAAATGTTTGCTTTATGCTATCAACGGTGGTATCGATGCTAAATCAAAAGAACAGTGCGGTCCAGCTTATCGTAAAGTAGAAGGTGATTACCTTGATTACGATGATGTAATGGAAAAATTTGAAAACATGATGGACTGGTTGGCTAAAGTTTATGTTAACACATTGAACTTGATCCACTACATGCACGATAAATATAACTACGAAGCTGCTGAAATGGCTCTTATCGATACAGATGTACGTCGTACATTTGCTACTGGTATCGCTGGTTTCTCTCACGTAGTTGACTCTCTGTCTGCTATCAAGTATGCAAAAGTAAAATGTATCAGAGAACCAGAAACAGGTTTGGTAACTGATTTCGAAACTACAGGAGATTTCCCACGCTATGGTAATGATGATGATCGTGCTGACGATATAGCAGTATGGTTATTGAAAACATTCTTAGCTAAGGTTGCCAAAAACCACACTTACAGAAATTCAGAACCTACAACTTCTATTCTGACTATTACTTCTAACGTGGTTTATGGTAAATATACTGCAGGTCTTCCTAATGGTCGTGCTGCTGGTACTCCTCTTTCTCCAGGTGCTAACCCTGCTTATGGTGCAGAAATGAACGGTTTGCTTGCTTCATTAAACTCTGTCGCAAAACTTCCTTACGAATACGCTCTTGACGGTATTTCAAATACTCAGACAATCAGTCCTTCTGCTCTTGGAACAGACGACGAACAGCGTGTTGAAACACTGGTTAATGTTCTTGACGGTTACTTCGACAAGGGTGCTCACCATTTGAACGTAAATGTATTCGGCGTTGAAAAACTTCTTGACGCAATGGAACACCCAGAAAAAGAAGAATATGCAAACTTCACTATTCGCGTATCTGGTTATGCAGTAAAATTCATTGACCTTACTCGCGAACAGCAGTTAGATGTAATTTCAAGACAGGCACACGGAAGATTATAATAGTGATAAAAGGTAATGTACATTTAATAGAATCCTTCGGTTCAGTTGACGGACCGGGGATTCGATTTATTATATTTCTTAAAGGTTGTCCATTAAGATGTCGCTTCTGTCATAACCCGGATACATGGGCTTTGCCGCAAGGGGAAATGAGAACAGCCGATGATTTGATTGAACAATCTCTTCGATACAAAACTTATTGGGGTAAGAAAGGTGGCATCACAATTAGTGGTGGAGAGCCTCTTGTTCAGATTGATTTTCTGATCGAACTATGCAAGAAAGCAAAGGATAAAGGTATTCACGTAACAATTGATACTTCGGGACAATTATTCACCAGAACAGGAATTTTCTTCGAAAAGTTCAATGAACTGATGAAGTATGTGGATTTGCTGCTATTCGATATCAAGCACATCGATCCTGAAAAGCATAAATGGCTGACTGGAAAGTCAAATGAATCAATACTGGATTGTGCCAGATACTTGAGCGAAATTAACAAACCAATCTGGATTCGCCACGTACTTGTTCCAGGAGTAAATGATTCTGATGAATACCTTATTCCATTAAGAAAATTTATCGATACCTTGCACAATGTGGAGAAAGTGGAAATCCTGCCTTATCATACGTTAGGAATTTTCAAATGGGAAGAATTAGGTATTGAATATGGTTTACAAGGTATTGAACCTCCTTCCGCTGAATCGATTGCGCATGCCAAAGAAATATTGACAAAATAATTTAACAGGAATGGCGTATGTTTTAAATGACATACGCCATTTTTGTTTATTCTAATCTCTTCACTGTCTTTTTAATCTTGAAACTAGAGACCAT
>JAHHQS010000063.1 GCA_020026285.1 Parabacteroides sp.
ATTTCCACTAACTAAAAAAGCTTAGTTTTTCTTAAACAGGAGCGAGTGGGAATAAGTAAAATTATTTTAGGGCACACCCCAATATCCAGTTTCGCCCGAATTTAGGGCAAAGCGAAATATCCTGGGACTAGCCTGAAAAGCCCAAAAATAAGACCTTGTATTATCCGAGCAATCGGGTAATGCAGGGTCTTTTTTATACCAATGGGGGCCTTGCATAATTCCCAAACCAAAAAAATCCAATGATCTTCTGCTCTTCTCCCCTATTTTCACTACGAGGCAAAAGGCGAACTCAGCAGAAAAGATTGGCCCAGAATAGACTTCATTTATCTCTGGGAATACCCATATATTTTCCGATCATTATCTAATCATTTCCCGATATATTCCGTCCTTTTCAAATATTCTTCTAATTATTTATCTTAATCTTTATCTCTCTGATTAAATGAAAAAAGAGAGAAAGAGAGCGAAAATAGAAGGATATCTCTTCTGTTCTTTTTAAGTCTCATCACGCCATAGCTGCCGCCCAAAATATGAAAAGATGAGAAAGAAAAAGGCGAACAAGAGAAGTGAAAATGATACGGGCGGAACCCCTGAAATGGAGATAAAGAGAAAAAGAGAGAAATCATGGGAGGATGCGTGGAGTTGCCCCTTGAGAGGATATTTCTGTTTGCCCCGTAATATAGCATGATTTCAAAATGACGTTTTTGGGAAGACTCCCAAAACAGGAAAGGCGCAAAAAGGGGGATTTTACTGGCTTTATTACGCCTAAAAGTTCAAATTTCAGAAAACTCATTTCTGTTTTTGGGAAGCAATTAGATTTTTGGGGATTCATTATGGTTTTTGGGAGAAAATTAGGAGGTGCAAAATGCGTAAGAAGAACTATAAAGGCAGATGTGAAAAGCGAGCCATAGACAAATGTCAAACTGTCTGCCGTACCTATGATGCGATTCAATATGCCTATGTGGATACGTTACAAAAGGATGCTGATGTTACCGAAATAAAATGCAATGTTCCACTGGACGGGGCCGATTGTGGGGACTACATGACAGACTTCGTATGTACCAAATCAGATGGCTGTCTCATGATCAGAGAATGTGTTTACCAGCGGCTGTTGTCAAAGCCACTGACGATGAAATTACTTGATGCCAGCAGAACATATTGGATGAAGCATGGCGTACTAGATTGGGGGATTGTAATCGATGCAGAAACTGCTGAAGAAGAACAGTGAGATTATTCGGGTTCTACAAGAAAAGGGATCCAACACATTGATTATTGATTGCGTGAAACGAACCATGCCTAAGTGGATAGCTACAGCCGATATACAAACCTTTGAGGTCTGTTCAGAAAGTGAGCTTTACGAAATGACTGCCATGCTGCAAAAGAAACAACTTACCGAATCTGAAAAACGAATTGCACAGGAGAGATTTACTCTGATTGCTGGCATACTTCCTTTCATAGGGGATATATCGCAACGCAATCATATGATCCAAGTTCTGTCAGAACATACGAGCAAACAAACCATTCGAAAATATCTGTGTCTGTATTTGGTGTATCAGGATATTACAGTTCTTGCCCCTTTGCAGAAAACAGCAGAAAGAAAGTTGTCCAATGATGAAAAGAATATAAGATGGGCGTTAAATAAGTTCTTTTATACCAAGAACAAAAACAGCCTCAATACTGCATATACCATGATGCTCAAAGAAAAATACTGTAATGAACAAGGTCAGTTATGTGAGGTACATCCTTCCTTTCATCAATTCAGATATTTTTACCGCAAGAACAAGAAAATGCGTCGATATTATATTTCCAGAGACGGCATTAAAAGCTACCAGCGCAACAATCGCCCCTTATTAGGTGACGGCGTACAAGAATTCGCTTCTGCCGTTGGTGTGGGTATGTTAGATGCAACCGTATGCGACATTTACCTGATTGACCAAGCTGGAAGTCTTGTAGGAAGGCCTATACTGACTGCCTGTGTCGATGCTTACAGTGGCTTGTGCTGCGGATATACCCTGACCTGGGAAGGCGGCGTGTACAGTCTGAGAAGTCTGATGAGAAATGTTATAACCAATAAAGTTGAGTGGTGCAAAAAGCTGGGTATCTTCATCGAAGAATATGAATGGAATTCACACCAATTGCCTGGTACCTTGGTTACGGATATGGGCGCTGAGTATAAATCCGAAACTTTTGAACAAATCGCTGAACTTGGTGTAAAAGTGGTCAATCTTCCTCCCTATCGTCCTGAACTAAAAGGCCCAGTAGAGAAATTTTTTGATTTAGTACAATGCACCTATAAAAAGCATTTAAAAGGAAAGGGCGTTATTGAGCCTGACTATAGAGAACGTGGTGCACATGATTATCGAAAAGATGCATGTCTCACAATGAGAGAATTTGAGCACATTATTCTGCATTGCATTATCTATTATAATTCCAGACGTATCATCGAGAACTTTCCATATACAGAAGAAATGATAGCTGCAAACGTCAAACCTTACGCAACTCAAATTTTCGAATGGGGTAAGCATCAGTTAGGTGCAAACCTGATAGATATTGGCCCAAAAGAACTTATTCAAGTGCTTTTACCAAGAACCACTGGTACATTCACACGAAAAGGACTGCGTGTTCATAGTCTACGATATAAACATGATAACTACGCTGAGAATTTCCTCAAAGGTGGAGAAGTCATCGTGGCATATAATCCAGAAAATGTATCCGAAATATGGTTAGTTGAAAATGGCCAATATATCCCATTTACTCTGATTGAATCTCAGTTTAAAGGTAAGCCTCTCAGTGCTGTCCAGGAAATCCATAGAAGAAGAAAACAAATTGTCAACAGTGCTACCGAAGAAAACTTGCAAGCCCAAATTGATTTAGCTGAACACATTGGTATAATTTCAAATATAGTTTCACCAACAGATGTTCGATTGAAAAATATTCGTATTGCACGACGAAAAGAACAAGAAATAAATCATACAGATTTTGTAAAAGAAGGTGTTACATATGGATGAATTCAGCCTGATTAAGAAACTATCCTCTATGAAATCGGGTACTGAATTAGAGCAGGAATTAATGATACTGCCTGAATACAATCCAGATATCATAAACGAAAATCCAGCTATACGGTTAATGGCATTATCTGACTTATTTCAAATCTATGTCCCAAATCAAATGTCAAAAGAGATTTACAGCAAATTATATCTTGCCTTATTAAGGTCTTTGCGGAAGAAGGGAACAAAACTGGCAGTTAAGCAACACAATGAGAATTTCAAGTCAATAAAGCAACAAGAGTACACAGGTATTATTGGTGGTTCAGATTCTTTTACCATCATAGGTTCTTCTGGAATTGGAAAGTCATCTGCTATTAGCCGTGCAATTCAGCTGATTGCGCAAAATCAAATTATTGAATTTTCTGAACCTTATACCAAGATAATTCCCTGTGTCATTGTTCAGTGTCCGTTTGATTCCTCCGTCAAAGGGTTATTGTTTGAAATTCTAAGGGTCATAGATGAACAATTGGGCAGCAAATATTATATAACAGCACAAAGAGCAAGAGCTACAACGGATATGTTGATTGGATCTGTCAGCCAAGCAGCATTGAATCACATTGGGTTGTTGATTGTCGATGAAATCCAGCATGTAGTCAATCATAAAAACGGAAAAAGCCTGGTAGGATGTCTGACTCAACTAATTAACAATACAGGAATTAGCATTTGCATGGTTGGAACCCCTGAAAGTACCGTGTTTTTTACCCAGGCGATGCAGTTAGCACGCAGGTCTCTGGGATTGCAGTACAATGCACTGGAATATGGGGCCGAATTTCATAGATTCTGTGAAGTACTATTTCGTTATCAATATCTCAAAAATCGAACTGTACTGGATGATGCTATAATTCATTGGTTATATGAACACAGCAACGGCAACCTCTCCATTGTTGTTTCCCTGGTTCATGATGCACAGGAACTTGCGATTCTGGAAGGCACCGAGGCTTTAACCATTGATACATTAAACATTGCTTATAAGAAACGGATGACCATGTTGCACAGCTATGTGTCACCTAGGAAACACTGCCAAACGTCAAAAGTCAGACGCAGCCAAACAAATGTTTCAGAAACCGTCGAGGCAGAAGATGACATATCGATTTCAGCACTGATATTGCGATCCAAAAATGAATGCATCGATATTGCAGCCTTCTTAAAGAACTATATCACAGTTGATGAGGTGCGAATATGATACCATTTTTCCCTACGGTATATCCTGATGAATTGGTATATAGCTGGTTTTCTAGGTACTACACTAGGACAGGCTATATTTCCTATGCTTCTGTTGCAGCAGATCTGTTTACAACATCGATAGTCAAGCCTAATATTGAATTCTTAAACCACCTAACGCCAGCGGCCATTCAAGTCATAACGCAGAGCATGTCATTAGAACAGCTTGTTATGAATCACACCATGTTCCCGTATTATGCCCGATTTCTTCCAGAGAATCGGTTAAAAACAGCGTTAAAGCTCATGGTCGAGATGGATACGAATTACTACAACACGCTCTTCATCCGCAAACTTAAAAAGGCACACAAAAGATTTTTGCGGTATTGCCCCTTATGTGTAGAATCTGATAGGGATATATACGGCGAAACATATTGGCATCGTGTCCACCAGATAGATGAAATCTCGATTTGCCCAATTCACGGATGTAAGCTTCTGGATAGCACAGTCGAAATTACCAGCAAGGGCAGTCCCTCTTTAACCAGTGCTGAAGAAGTTATCTCACCTTGCTCTGATACTATTACAGATGGAAACATCCTTGAACAAAGGGTAGCTCAGTACGTTTCTGAAGTGTTTTTTTCTGAAATACATACCGAAAACATCACCCCGATCAACCAGTTTCTGCAATCCAAATTAGAATACACTAGATATGTTTCACCACGTGGAAAAAAGCGCAATATGAGTCTATTTTATGATGATTTCACCAGCTGCTATGCTCGTTTAAGCAACAATCCCCTGCAAGAGCAGTGGCAAATTGGGAAGGTTCTCGGAGGCAGGAAATTACATACCTACGAAATCTGCCTCATTGCGATGTTTCTAGAAATCTCACCAAAAGAATTGGTACGTCGTCCCCCTTTCATCGCAAAACCACAATATATACTGTTTGACGACCAGATTACTCAACTGCATAGACAAGGTCTTAATGATCGACAGATTGCAAATCGGCTAGGTGGTTCTTACGACTTTATAAAGCTGAAAGGCGAGCAACTGCACAAATAGGTATAGAAAAAGACGGCTGTTAATCAGCCGTCTTTTTATGAATCCACGAAAAAAGAATCTATCACATAAAGTAACTATCACGCATTTTTTCACTCCAAAATAGCTGAATGGCAGAACTTGTGTTTGCAGTAACTGTCTCAAGTCCAAATCCAAAATACTTATAGTCTTTGTTGAGCATATTTTCTCTATGGAGATGGGAATTGTTCCACAAATTAAAATGTTCTTTCAAAGTGCCTGAATCCGAACCATTTTCAGCTGCATTTGTATATGTTCCGCCATGATGAGAATGGGAAATAGAATACTCTTTTGCTCTGATAGCTGCCAACTGATTTAGAGTGTCGTCAATTTGCAGATTATACTCAGTAGTTCCATAAACACTCTGTCTCAGGTTGTTTACCATTGCAAGCATTTCATAAGATCCAGCATTACCCTGGTATTTGTTAAGACAAGAAGATTCATCAAAGGCTCCGCATTTGGGACAAACCTTAGCATTTGTTTCAGTAGCAGTATAATAGGTGTTCCAATAAAACTCGTCTTCTCCTCTGTTTACCATGTCATGGGCATGCTCTGCAAGGTTCTTAATAACCCATTGATGGTTACAGGATTCGGCTGGTTCGCTAGGCTGAGGCTCGGTGGGGGCAGGCGTTGTGGGTTCGGTAGTCTGAGGTTCTGTAGGCTGAGGTTCTGTAGGTGCCACAGGTGGCTCCGTGGGTTCAGGCTCAGGAGTTGCTGGTGTAATCTGATCTGCCTTCCACAGGAATGTGACAATCTGCGCACGGGTGCAGGTTTCATCAGGGCCGAAATGATTGTTTCCCACGCCAGAGGTTACCTTATTTTCCACTGCCCATGCCACTGCCTTGGCGTAATAGGCATCGCTTGCGACGTCCGTGAACTGGTTAGCTGTATTGGTCGGCTCCTGAGAACCTCTTGCTTTCCACAGGAAGGTCACAATCTGTGCACGGGTGCAGGGATTGCTGGGGCCAAACTTGTTGTTGCCCACACCTGCAGTGACTCCATTTTCAACCGCCCAGAGAACAGCATCATAGAAGTAATCGCCTTGGCTTACATCGGTAAAGGCACTTTCTGCTGTCTGATGTCCTGGGCTGCCTGCTGCGCGCCACAGCATGGTCATGATCTGATCACGGGTACACGGGTTATTTGGGCCAAATTTGTTTTCGCCCACGCCTGCGGTGATGCCTTGCTGCACCGCCCAAAGGACTGCTTCATGGTAGTAGGCATCGCTTGCCACATCACGAAAGGACTCAGGTGCTGCGAATACGGATGCTGCCATGCAACTGCATACTATCACCAGTGTAAGGAACAACGACACGATTCTTTTCATTTGTTTGCTCTCCTTTTTATCATTTCACCTTTTGCAAAGTGTGGTTTAATTTCTAGGGCCAATCAGCAACATGGCTACATATGTATTATTTTCATTTACATAAATACTAACAGATACGCCAGTTAAGTCAGGTAATAACATCCAACCATTGTGCTGAGGAGAACTCTTAAAGTTATTTACAGCTTCTACGCCACTGCCAAAACCATAAGAAATATTTTCTCCGTATACACAATCATTTCCTTCATAGAAATCCACAATTCCGCCATTCGGTCTCTGGTGGCTGAACTGAGTTGCCAATTCCTCTGAACGAATATCTGCCCATGAATCATATACTGGAGACTGAGAAAGCTGAGACAGCCCGTTTTCTGCACGATATTGATTTAGCGCATCAACAGCTCGCTGTTCTTCTTGTGCAATCACATCACTGGTTATATCTTCCGATACAATTTCATGATAAATACTGTGTTTGTATCCACACTTACTGCACTGAAACGTATCCCGCACAAAATCCAATAGTATATCATCTTCTGAAATAATACGTTCAATTAGGATATCTTCATGGGCACATGTATCAGGATTTTCAGAGGGAGTAATCTGATCCGCTTTCCACAGGAATGTGACAATCTGCGCACGGGTGCAGGTTTCATCAGGGCCGAAATGATTGTTTCCCACGCCAGAGGTTACCTTATTTTCCACTGCCCATGCCACTGCCTTGGCGTAATAGGCATCGCTTGCGACGTCCGTGAACTGGTTAGCTGTATTGGTCGGCTCCTGAGAACCTCTTGCTTTCCACAGGAAGGTCACAATCTGTGCACGGGTGCAGGGATTGCTGGGGCCAAACTTGTTGTTGCCCACACCTGCAGTGACTCCATTTTCAACCGCCCAGAGAACAGCATCATAGAAGTAATCGCCTTGGCTTACATCGGTAAAGGCACTTTCTGCTGTCTGATGTCCTGGGCTGCCTGCTGCGCGCCACAGCATGGTCATGATCTGATCACGGGTACACGGGTTATTTGGGCCAAATTTGTTTTCGCCCACGCCTGCGGTGATGCCTTGCTGCACCGCCCAAAGGACTGCTTCATGGTAGTAGGCATCGCTTGCCACATCACGAAAGGACTCAGGTGCTGCGAATACGGATGCTGCCATGCAACTGCATACTATCACCAGTGTAAGGAACAACGACACGATTCTTTTCATACATATACCCCTTTTCCACTTGTTTTACCCTTGAATCATAGCACACAAATATCGTAATTTCAAATGCTCTGGTATATATCATACTGAATTTCTTGAGATGCCCCGTAATTTGTGCTAGAATTAGAAAATACCATTTCCAGACCACACACGAAAGGAAAGCAACGATGAAGAAAAAAGCTTCGCTCATTTGTCTGGTTGTGTTTGTCCTTATTGGTGTAATCTTTATTGCACAACCTCTGGGACAGGACGCCAGCCTCAGCTCCGAATCTGCGATTGATACAACACCCCCTAAAGCCGAGTTTGAATTTTCATTTCAAAACGCAGACCCAAGCAAGCCCGATTTTATCGTGAAGCTATTATCTCGTAACGGTGGCTATATCATTCAAAATAACGAAACAACACTTCTTGCAGAAGCCACGGACACCGTAAATCACATTTGCATGGACGCCCCCGACAGGTCAATGCACTTATATATCAACGATTCTGATATGCTTTTGCTTGTAGAAGAGAACGGTGAATGGATGACCTACCAAACGAACATAGAGCAGGAAAACCCATTACCAAATCCAATGATTGAGAAACTAAACGGCTTAACACAATTCAAATTTTCCGCTGAGGATGAAACCGCAATGATTGCCACGGAAACAGTAACAATACCCAAGCAGGAGCAAATTCCCTACACCCAATATGATATTCAGCTTACATGGCAGGAACAGGACTATGCTTTCGGATACTGTGTCTATGAAGACGGTGCAACTTTAATGTCTGCGGATGCTCCCGTCGAAATGCATCCGTTGATTACGAAAGACACAAAGTGGGTTCTCGATTTAGAGCATACGCAAATGGTGAACACCCTGTCAAATGAAAAGGTTCCGTTTACAATCACCAGCAAATCCGAGGGTAAGGCCCTGTCTCCCAACGGTTCACAGGAGACAGAAGATATTCATTATTCCTATACCATCCAGATGAACGAAGCACATTATTTAGAGAAAATCATTGTCCAAAGCGAAGATCACACGCCAATTCAGTACGAGACACTCTACAACGATGTCATCGACATTCCCGAGATTCCTAATGATGCTCAAACACTGCCAGAAGAAACCGCCTGGCAGTTCATACAGATGCTTTTATCGGTATGGTCATTATAATCTCCCACTGCCAACTAGACTTAAATTCAATATGAATCGTGAATCTTAGGCGAACGACTGCAAAAATAGGTACAGAAAAAGACGGCTGTTAAATAGCCGTCTTTTTATTGTTACCATATGCAATAAAAATCACCCACATATAATAACCATCTCGCATATCTTCCCCCCAGAACAACTGAATTACTGCAAATGGAGCCTGAACGGTCTTGTTTCCATGAAAAACGCAAACAAGCTCTCCTTAATCTTGTTCAGCGCATCCAAATCTCCATTCTCATATTTCTGATAGAGGCATCAATTCAAATATAGGAATAATGACGGTGTCCACGGGTTCTACGGGCAGCTTTATCCGCTCCTCGCACTTCTGTCTGAAGCTTTACCGCCTTGATATCATTTCCAACCCGAAAGAACATTTCTGGTTCTTTAAACCGCTGCAAGTACTTCTCCTGTTGCTGTGGGCTTAATGCTCCAAAGTTCTCACCTCTGCAATCGCAGATGAAACAGGGGCCAGCGACTATATCGTATATTTGACCTTCTGGGTCGTAAAGCGCACGGTTTAGATCCATTCCGTTGATTTTTGCTTCTTCATTACAGACAATACAAACCTGTTCTTCGAACGGATATACTGCTTCGATATACCCACCCACAAATTTCTGCATTTCTTCCAATGTGCTACCTATTTGTATAATCTCTGCTGTCTTTCCTGGATTGCAGGCCACAACCGTAATTCTATTCTCTTTTGTTTCCATATTTAAAATCCCCTTTCTGATATAGTTTTGTTTAAAATTTATCGACGATGCCTATGTTTTTTCCGAATTTCAACTGTTCGCTGCTCCAAAAGCTGGGCATCTTCTTTTATTTTCTGGACTGTTCTAGTTCGGTTAGCAATTCCTGGATGAACATCTGATAGTCCACTATCAAGTCCTCCATTTCCTGCAATAACTCTGCTTGTTCCGCTGCATCTTTCTTGTTCATACCTCGCCCTCCATATTAGCAATCTGTCTTTCAAATCTCTTAATGTCTGACGTGTGTTATGAATAAACAGTTTTGCATTGTCCAAAATCTGGTTTATTCTTTTTCGCTTCTGATTCTCTTGCACCGAATCAAAAACAACACCTCGCCCCAATGCCTCCCGTGCTCCTGGGCCTTCATGAATCTGTGGCAATTTTAAAATTCCCCTCTCTTGATAGGAGCGGTCGTCAATTTTGTTTTCTGCGCTTAAATAACGATTGCAATGTTCTGCCCAGAGTCTTTTTGTTTCACATAGAAAAGTTCTTTTATTCCAATCATTTGACTGAATTGTAATTCGTTTCCATAATCTTTCCTCAGATATTGTTCCATTTCTGGTTCGCTTTCTAATTTTTTGCTCTCCTGTCTTTGGATCAATCTCTGGAATACGCTGTCCATTTTCATCTAAGGCATAAGCTTTCTTTTCCATTGTGGCCCATGTCCCGTCTTTCGTAAAACCACGAACAGTACACATAATGTGTAAGTGGGGGTTATCACTCTTCATGTGAAATGCCCAATCAACAGCCATACCCTTATTTACAAACGCCTCTTGTATAAAATCTCTGGAGCGTTCTATGGCTTGCTCTACGCCCCACTCTCTTGGAACGGCAACAACAAATTGACGGGCATAACGACTGTTCGATTTATTCTCTTTCTTTTCGACTGCGTTCCAGAGGGTTTCACGATTTTGGTAATCAGCAGGAGCATTTTCAGGAAGAAGAATTTCTGTATGAATGACTTCTTCCTTATTTTTATAAGAAAATGTTCTACCAAGCTTTTTATCATGCAAGGATGTGGCTGATTGGTAGGCTGCTGATGCAACAGCGGATTTGCCAGAAGATGAACGGACAATGCTGGTACGCAAGTAGAAAATAGCCATGTCTGTTCACCTCCATTCATGGCAAATTCGCAAGCTGTCTGCAAGACTGCCCTCTGCAAAGAGTGCCGTCCGCATAGGAATTTTATTAATTTAAAATCAATATTGAGAAAACTCTCAATATTGCCCTCCATGGAATGGTTCTATCTGAACAAGATTGCATCCAGTGCAAAACTGGTCTGTCCAGGTGAAACGCTGGTGCTGTCCGCATAGGAGATGAAAATGATATGGGATATCGTTTTCATCCTGCATTAATGCAGCCCTCCATGGAATGGCGCAATAAACAGATGGGCCTCGCCTGTCTGTATTGCGCAATTCCCCTTCTATGAAGGGGATTGGTCGTGGCCCCGTCCTGCGTTCCTACGAAAATATTATTTTGTGTTTCATTTTCCTATTATGTATTACCGTTGTATCAGCAATCTTATTTTTCAATATTTTCTGACATCTTGAATTGACCTTACGTGTATAGTATGCTTACTTTATCAATTATTGGCTTAGATAACCGCCCCATGTATAATGAACTCTTTAATATATGGCGTTCTAATTTCTTTAACACATAAACTAACCACATGTGAGTAGTGATTTATCCCATAATTTATTGTAATATTCTAAAAGGAGAGACAACATGCGAGAATTATTTGCAACTAGATTAAAAAGAATTCGTAAAGAAAGAGGATATACCCAGGAACAGTTGGCACTTCTTTCTAATGTAAGCTTACCAAACATCAGGAGATATGAGCAAGGATCATTACAGAACAAAGAACCCAATGCTTATCACTTACTATGTATCGCTCAAGTTCTCGATGTTACTCCCTCATTATTACTTTTAGGAGAAAACAATATGAACACCTACACAAAGGCAATTAAAAACGAGTTAACCCAAGTCAAAGAATTTACCATTATTATGCGTATAAAAAATCTACCACTGAATGCAACCGTCCTCCCACATTTAGAACTTAGTGAAGACCTTGTTTCTGATATTAAGACAGCATGGCTTGCTTCAGACGTATTTCTAGATGAGAACAATAAATTGCATTACTGTACAAGCAATTTTGTTCGCGAAGTTATTATCCGTTACTGTCAAAATCGCACCGCCATGAAGAAGGAGTATAACCTGTCCGACGGCATGATAATTATTGCAAATAGCTAGTTTTAATTCGTTGGTCTTATAGTGCTATATCTCTAGTTTACCTAATTAAATAGCCCGAATAAAATAATCACAGACTTTAGTTTGTGATTATTTTGTTTTAAAACAAAGTAAAATCCGTCATCCCTGTGTTATTATCAAACTCCTTCGTTTTTAATTCTGGAATATCCACTCCCTCAAGTTGAGTTATATCTTTATTTAAAAAGGCAAGAATTCCATCATCTTTCTGTTCTCTTAAAAATTCTGCCAAACTCTTTACCTCATCCTCTTCCAGTGGCCTTCCAAAAACAGAAGCAATTTCGGCTCCACAAACAATTAGTTTGTGTGTTCGGATTTTTCTATTCTCTTCTGCCTTTCTAATCTGTAGCTGCTTTAACTGTGCTTTATATTGATCGGCCTTCTCCAAAAGTTTTTTCAGCTGTGTTTCCTTCTCTAATAGCCTTTCGTCAAGACTTCGTGGCTCGCTCATGTATATCACCTCCTTCTGTGTTTGTGCAAATGCATGGATGATTCTTGCTGTGCCTGGCACTTGGATTTTGTAATCTGAGCGATTGGATTATGTTGCGATTCAGTCTTTAAAATAGCCGTTTGCCTGTTTTCAGATTGCTCTTTTGTTATATTTCGATTCAAAACTTCTGTTTCAATAGATGAAATGAGCGTATTTGCGGTTTTTCTGATAATTTCCATCTTTTCCTGAAGTTCTTTCAACTCGTGTCCAGAAGACCATCCACCGATATATCCAAAACTGTACTCGCTGGTATCTAGGCCCAGATAATTACAAACAGTAAAGGCAACAGATTCCGCACAGACCTCTCGTTCATATTTATTAGCCTCTGGATCTGCGCCGCTTATCTTATCATGCAGCAGACTATGTGCCATTTCATGGATTGTAGTTTTAATTTTTTGCATTTCGGATAAACTGGAATCCACATGAATATCTCTTGTTTCTAAATTAAAATATCCGTTTGCCGCTGACGGGATTGGCTCAAAGTGAACAGGAACAGGGCTGACGGTTTTTAAAATATCCATCAACTTGTCATAGCCGTCTACTTCGCAATCCAAAAGATTGACAACGCTTGGTAGTGGTTTTCCCTCTGTGTCTTCATAAGCAAACACATGACCGACCTTAAAACCCAATATCTGTTGTTCTATCTTCTGCCGTACAATTTCTCCATCCTGATTCTTGATTGGGATACCGTCATCATCGACCACGATTTCTTGCTTTTCCCTTTTCCAAGTGGTCGGTTCGATAATGGATATGGCTTTGCTGCCTTTTTTGACGTGTCGGTCAAATTTCGTTTGCCATGCACGGTAACCAGCAACAGCCTGGGTATCTGGCCTCTGGAGTGCTATCAAAACGGTATTATTGAAAGAATAGTTTGTAAATTTAGACATTGCCCGTAAGTAATCCCTGTATTTATCAGACTGGAATAGCTGCATAATACCTTCATGCAGTTGCTCCGTGATTTCTTTCACCTTCTCCTGTCTGCTTTTTTCTTCTTGTGCCATGGTTTTTCACCTCTTTGTTTATTGGCCTTTTTTATCTTATAAATTTGATTGTATTAATTTTGCTTTTGCTTCTTTGTCCTTCTGATTGATAATCGGAGTCAAAATTGGGTCTTCAAAATATCGCAATTTCTGACAGCGTACATAATGTCCATAGATAAAAGCAATGACTTCCTTTTTCTCTCTGAGTTCCATCAGGGTTCTTGCATCTACCACGGGACGGCGTTCCGTAGAATAGTTGCCATCAGACTTTCCTCCGAAGAAACCTTTCCGCTTGTAGGACATTTTGGTTGCTTCATATTCTCCTGCCATAGCCGATACATAATCTGTAGTATCTTTATCACCAGAACCACTAATAAAAACTTTCAATTCGCATAGATTTAGAAGAGTTTTGGCTTTCTCTGTAGGGTAGATATCCTTAAATTGACTAATTGACTGGAACAAACAGATAAGCGCTGTATGCTTTGACCGCAATGTTGCCATACCAGAATCCAGTCCAGAAATTGCTCCCACTCTGGCTGCTTCGTCCAGAATCAGACAAGTATAGCGTTCATCATCTTCCTTAAAATCAGCCTCGCAATGTCTAAGGATTTGCATAGTAATGAGTCGGAAGATGGGTTGATAGGTTACAAGCATCGATTCCTCAATTGCCAAATCCAAATTGGTTTTGCCATCGTTTAGGACAGCTGGGGATGTTCTAAACGGATTGTCTCGCAAGCAGTATTGAATGTCTGGATAGCTAAATACGTCCAAACTGGTTTTTAGCGTTGATTCAATGTCACCGACACTTTCGTTATCCTCTTTTCCAACAAAGCCTTTCAGTTTATCTAGGACTACACCCATATTCTCGGCATCCGTTTCTGCATCGGCAACAATCTCCGTAAGCAGTTCATCCAGGTTTGTACGTAATAGCTTTTGAATGATTGGAACAAAGTCCCATCCCTTCTTTGCATAGTAAAGAACAACACCGCTCAGTATTTTCTTTGCATTTTCTGTAAAGAAGGGACTTTCTTTTGCATTTGATACAATCAAGCAGTCAGCAATATCCGTTGCCAGCTTGATATAATCGGTTTCGCTGACATTGTTACGATGAATCCGATAGAACACATCCCAGCCGTAGGAATGATGATTGGAAGGCTGAACAACCTGTAAATCTACATACTCCGATGCATTATAGTCCTGAGATTTGATATGAAGGAGCTTTTCAAAGAGTTCCCCCTTAATATCAACCATAAAGAAGTTGTACGGTCTTCCTGGTGCAGCTTTTATATGTCCTCTTTTTGCGATTTCGTCTCGATACAGCATGGAGTAGAGCCATGATAACAACAGTACTGATTTACCAGATCCAGGGGTTCCGATTACCATTACGTTGACCCCATCCCGAACAATGGGACAGTAAGCGTACTTATCTTTGTGCTTCCCCAGAACAAGTCCCATAGGAATCTTGGCGCTGTACTCAGGTGGAATATCTGGGAACGCTGCATCGTTGTATGCCTTGCTGTGCCGTTCATCTTTTGCCCCCAATCCATAGCAGCTGACAAAACTAAAATCTGTCTGGCCTCGCTGCTGCCGTTGCCTGTTTGTTGTATATACGATATAGGGGAACAATATAGGGACAAAATACACTAGAAAATATTGTAAATATATTGGAATTTTAACATCAGGCGATACATTTCTAAGTATGTAATATATAAAGCAAGCTGCCACGGGATATAGCCAGATCCCTGTGAACCATACCCAATTCTTCCTGTTCATTAGACCACGCTCCTGTGGCTAAGCGGCTTGACCATACAAGGAACAACTCCAAATACAGTATGATTGTGAAAAAATCCATGGGCTGAATACCATTTGATTTCATCATCCAGAGGAATCTGCCCATCAGGGCAAAATGGTTCTGGGCCACAATATACTCTTATTTGATGTGCGTTTTTTTCAGCTGCATATTGGACAATCTTCGACAATAGAACGTCGTCTAAGCCTTTGTCTCTGAACTTCTGGAGAACATAAAGAGATTTAATTTCCACCGTTCCGTCAATCAGACTACAATCTGCATGAGCTACAACTTTGTCAAATCTATTTTTAATATCCAGTTCCAGCGAATCGGAAATAGTGTATTCTTTGTTCATATAATTACCTCCCGTAATAAAACGATTTTGTTTCTATAGTTAATATAGACGATTAAAAAATTCACTTTTCCTCTTCTATATTAAATGTTGGATAAGTATTGCTTTTTGGAACCATATAGCTAATAAAAGAGGGCCTTCCGAAATTGAAGGCCCTTGGATTATATGGTCATCTTTAGTGCAGAAACATCTACAATTAGGTCTTTCTCTGTAAGTTTCTTAACAAGATATATATTTTCAATTGTACGGCATCTTGAAAGAGCTACATATAACTGCCCTGGTGCAAAAAAACCACCTACTATATTCACAGCATCGAATGTACAGCCTTGCGCTTTATTTACCGTTAGAGCGAATGCATAGATAACAGGAAGTTGTGTGTATATCGTGCCATTGGATAATTTGAAGCGTTTTAGAGAAATGGTTATATTGTTTCCACTATCCAACAAAACCACTATACTAGATTTGCAAATCTTACATACCGTTCCAATGCTGCCATTTTTATATCTAGCTGTATTGATTACTGTCATTACCCTCATTCCAACGGCTATTGTTATACTTTTAGGACATGGAAGTTCTTCACTGGGTAAATCACCATTGATTTTCGCTGTAAATATGATTTGTTCTTTCTCCTCAAAATCGATTAAGGCATCTTGGGTGTACTTCTCTACGTCTTTGTTAGTTGCGCATATATAGGTTGCATCTGCTCTTGGTAACAATGCAGAGTTGTCGTTAAACCATTGAAGTGCAGAGAGCTTACCGTATTTAATTTCACTTAAATGTTCGCAAAATTCAGCGTCTTTCTGACGATATATCTTGCTGAGGACAACTTTCTTAAACTTTCGTTCTTCCCAAAATGGAGATTCAAAAGCATAGAACTGTTTGGCATTTGGATATTCTTCTTTGAGTAGTGGTCGCTCTTGTGCTGTTACGACTGGCGACAGCTGTCCAAAATCGCCCGATACGATGATTTGGATTTTTCGATTTTGGATTTTCTCTATAAGTTGGATCGTCTTCATGACTTTAGTAAATACGTCAATCCGTACCATGCTGATCTCATCAATAATGATACGTGTCATAGATAATAGGTCTGCTGGTGCCGTGTCAATGTCATTGTCAAATTGGATGGCGTTACTTAATTTAAAAGCTGCATGAAGGGTTGTTCCATTTACATGGCTTGCTGCAAGCCCAGTAGGTGCTGCAATTACTGTAGTTTTAAGCTCCTCTTTCGTAAGATTATTTAGAAATTGCTGTATCATATAGGTCTTTCCTGTACCTGCAGCACCCATAATAGCTATGTTTTGTTCCTTCATCAGAGTACGGACATTTTCCATGTCCGTGGGAGAGCAAGTGGTCTGTTTGCTTGTCAACTTGTATAAACAAAAAATCTCCGATGCCCGCTCATCTACAAATGAGGTCACGAGGCTTTTTTCCTCCCTCACCTCTGATATAGTAAAATTCGATTTTTCTTCGACACGTAGGGCTGCATAAACGGTGTCTCTACTGCATTTCATCTTTTGTGCAATATCAGACACCGTATAGCCGTGTTCTTTTAGAAGTTTGATTTGTTGTGTTCGTTCATTCCTCTTCTGCTGCACATAGGGTTTCAGAATCTTCTTAACAGCATAACTACTGATTTGTGGGAATTCATCTTCAATCTGCTTTTGCGTTGCACCATCCTGATAAAGCTTGATAATTTCTCGTTTCAAACTGTTCTGGAGAGCATCCTTATCTGCTTTTCGTTTTGCTCGTTCTTTTTTCTCTTGAAGATTATGCCCAATTCTTAATATTTCAACTTCTTCCGAGGTGATGTGAAGCTTTTGAATAATCCGTTCATTTGTAAACTGTCGAGGCTGTTTCTGAGCATCCACAGCCTCTATAATGGTATTGATTTGATTAGAATTAAGTGGGATATCCAGACAATTATTTACATTAAAGAGCCTCTTAGAAGCCCTCTGAGAGGTGGTTATACTTCGTAAAGTACAGTAATAAATGAAAATATAATCGGACCGATTACTTCCCATATTATAATTTCTGCGTTCAAGCAATCTGTCCATCCAACTCAACCTGTCTGTCATGGTTGTGTGGAGAATACGATTGAAGGATGCCATAATGAATCCCGTTCCTTTCTAGTTTTGATTTAATATAGAAGAGCATGACCGTCTGTATAGGCTGGCACTGCTCCCTACATAATCACTGTAGAAAAAGGAGAAGAAAACAAACGGGCAAAAACAAATTATTTTTATAAATCATCAATCAGAGGTTTTCTCTGTGGTATCGATTCAATTATAAGTCGGTTCGGGAGGCGGTAGCCTCTCCGAGTTCCAGGTAAGAGTTGTCCATAGGTTGTTTTCCATAACTTTGTCCATCACCCTTGCAGTGTGGGCAAAGCTGTGGCAACCCCTGTGGGCATACTCTGAAAATCATAGAAAAAGAGACTTGCCCGAAGACAAGTCTCTTTCTTTTATTGGTTTTTCGTCAGTTCCTGTTACATTTTCATCAGTTCTGCTACACATTCGTTTTCTGTGTTGAGTTTCCCCCAGAAACCATATGCTTGCATAACAGCTTTATCATTGTGCTGATGGGCTGTCCACAATTCTGGCGGTATAGTTAATTCATCGTACAGATCTGCAAGAGAACAATCTGGATACTTTGCACGGGCATCCAAAATTTCCTGTGCGGTTTGTTCGATTTTTGCCTTCTGGTCCTCTGTTGGTGTCGGGCAAATATGCATCGATAAAGCTAGTGTGACTGAGTTTTACCTTTACTTCAAACTGAATATGCTTTTCAGGTTCCCCTACTCCAAATACATTATGAAGCAGAGCAAGCCAGAAGGATTGTGTTTCTTGTTTTTCATCACCACGGCCTGTCCAATCCTTAACGAACTGTTTAGCTGCCGCTTTTTGTTCATTCTCTGTCATAGTGTGTCTCCTGATGGAAGGTAAGATTACTAACATTATAACATAGAGAAATAATAATTCAAACTTAGAAATAAAACTCAGAACCTAAATTGGGTTCTGAGTTTTATTTTTAAGTTATACTTCCTATTTTTGTGATATATTTCTTTAACGTATTTCTACTGACCTTATGTTTTTTCATAAGATCAATCTGTTTGATCCCTCTATTTGATAGATACATCCTAATATCCTTTTCCAACTCTGGTGTCATCTTATCAAGCTGCCCCTTTTTTCTTCCACTAGCTTTATCACTGGCTGCAATACCGTCTTTTACTCTCTTGATGAAGATTAAACGCTCTTGCTCTACTCGATCCAGTTCAACAATCAGCAGCAGTTTAACTGTACTTTCTAGGCTGGTCTTTGCTACAAGGTTTTGCTGTTCTGCTACATTCAGAAGTTTCTTGATATAAGGCGTGCTGACGGCTTGATTATCTATGAATATAAGATCCACGCCCTGACTCAGAAGCCCCATATACTTCTGATAGCCGTTTTCTGCCTCTCTGGTGAATCTGCTTATATCTTTGAATACAACCGTGTCTCCTGGCTGCAAGAGTCGTTCCAGGCGGTTCCATTCCTTTCTCCCTATAAAGTTCTTTGCGCTTTCATCTTCTCTGAATTGAAGAAGGTATTCAATATTGTGTGTCTTAGCGTATTTATCAAAAGCTGCTATTTGCCTGTTGTATGTCTGAAGCCCTCTTTCCTGCTTGGTACTGATTCTTGCATAGCTATAATAGTTTCCCATATGTTACCTCTTTCTTTCATTTTAACGTGCGTTTATTTGACACTTGAATTTTATTGTCAATTTAACATTATTACCCCTTATTTTTACACTATTATCATCATAATAAAATAGGCAGGATAAATTGACACTGTTAGCATAGACGATTATAGATGGACTATATTGGTTATTCGTAATTTTCTTTAAAATAATAGTAATACATGATATAATTCTATTGGATCATGTAAGGGAATAAGGAGGATAATATGGAAAATTTCAGCGATGAAAATGATGAGTTAATAATCGAAATAGATTTTAACGATATCATCGAGAAGGAAATGAACGGTACTTTATCAAATAATGACTTCACAAAGCAATGGTGTAACTTAGCTGCTTTGACCATTTATAGAATTGAATATATCATTCGTAATTCAAAACACACAAGTGTGGGCTACACAAAAGATGAAGCTGTAATATATGGTCAATTAGTTAGATTATTTAAACTATTGTGTTTTCAGCGGCGCTTAGTGTGTACGCATTTAATGACAGTTACATTAGCCTCTTTCTTTGAACGGATGCTAATAGAACAAATCATAAACTTAGAGTTTTATATTAAAAATTATGACAATAAGCAGCTATTAAACAATTATCGGCTTAATAGTCTTAAGCCAGAAGTTTACTTTGAAAAGGCGATTCACGACGATATCTCATCACATAGAACAAATTCCGATTTTTTAGCTTGGCAAAATCGTTTGCTGGATTCCATTCATCAAACCTATAAAGAAACAGGCACTTCATATGAAGAGCTACAACATTTACATATTAAAATTCCTAATATACATGATAAATTTTGCGATACTAGGAATGAGCGTCTCTATGACATTGAATATCGGACTAAATGCCATGATATTCACGGCGATTGGGTTGATCTTCTTCAAAATTATCTCGACTATGACGAATCAACTTCTTATTTTAAGCCAAAGTTTGACGATAATCAGGCAGATATTCGACAACTTAATCCCATTTTAATTATTTGCTATAATATGATAAGGGCATTTCTTACTGATTTTCCAGGGCACGAACTTCCTGCGAATTTGTTTACTGATATCAATACAGATATAAAAGTCATAGCGACTCTTGATAACATGCACCACAATTTTATAAATCATAAGAAGATATTAACTGGTGTAGATATATGATATCGAAATAAACCAGCAGAAAAAGAAATAATAGGAATGGAATGATCGGCTAGTTGAAAGCTGTGGTATCAAAGCCTGTATGTTAAAAATAATTTTATTGAAATTATTTTTAACTAGAGTTATAATCCAAATACAAGGTCATATATATTTTAGGGCAACACCGAATATCCTCTTCCCCCCCAAAAAGGGCAAAAAGAAATATCCTGGGAATCCCTGAAAAACAATGAAAAATTAAG
>JAHHQS010000064.1 GCA_020026285.1 Parabacteroides sp.
AAAAAATACAACTATGAAGAAAGTAAAGAACATCAGTTTAAGAAAACTCCACACAGAAGAAGATTTTGACTTCCTGTCAGACGTGAAAAAAGCGACAAAAACTCTTCCAATCACTGGTACGCCAGGCATTGAAGACATTCCGGAAGCAAACACCACATTATTAACTAGCTGCGTAAACACCTTTTCCGATTGTGTTAACAAATTCGACCTGGCTTTGAAAGAAACTCTTTCAGTTCCCGAAAACGAAGCTGTTGCAAAAGCAGATACTGAAAGAGATGCTGCATGGAGAGGAGCTAACAACTATCTGAAGGCCATGCTTGTACATCCTGAAGAAACTATTGCGGCAAAAGCCAAGGACGTCAAGAGATTTTTCGATAAATACGGAGATCCCACCAGTATCTCACAACGTGAAGAGAGTGGTATTCTGTCTAATCTTATCCAGGATCTGAACACCATACCAGAAGAGGATATGAATACCCTGGCTTTCAGTCCCTGGTTTGATAATCTGGATTATACAGCTACCCGATTTAAAGAAGAATACGAATATCGTTCAAAAGTTCAGTCCACCTATTCTACCGGAATTGTGAAGCAGTCTCGCAACGATGCCGACGATGCCTACAGAGAACTGATTGATATGGTGAATATCTTTACCCGAGTGAGCGGTGAAAAACATTTCGCTTCATTTATCGATCTGATAAACGATTATATCGATAAGATCCAGGCAATTGTCAAGACACGTGAAACAAATAACGCCAAGAAAAGAGCAGAAGAGAATGCTGATTCGTTATCAGATACGGGAGATAAATAAACAGCAAGTTCCTAAAACATAAAAAATTCCTCCAGTAACAGTTATTTTATCTGTTTCGGAGGAATTTTTTTATCAATAATTGTGACTTATAATCTCTATAAAAAGGCAACAGCCTGCCATTTCACAATGCCAGACTGTCTTTTTTTACAAATAATATTTAACTCTAGGTTAAATCAAAACTATAGGGTATCAGACAGTTATAGAAGAACTGTCTTGATGGCACTTTCAAGATCAGACTTTGGCATTACGCCACGTCCCATCTTAGGTTTGCCTTCCATCGGGATAAATAATAAAGTTGGAACCGAACGGATATTAAACAATTCTGCCAATTCTTCCTGTTCGTCTACATCCACTTTATAAACATCCACTTTACCTTCATATTTTTCAGCCACTTCTTCCAAAATAGGAGAAAGAGCCTTACAAGGTCCACACCAGGTTGCAAAGAAATCAATAATAGCAGGTTTGTCACCTAAGAATTTCCATTCACCACCGTTCAATACGTTTGCAATTTTTGTAGAAAAATCTTCTTTGTTTAAATACTTTACAGCCATAATCTTATATGATTTACAAAATTAATATTCTTTTTAAATGAAACAAATATAGGTAAGAACTTGTTTCCTGTCAAATATATAATTTCTATTTATTAATAAGTTTCCTTGATAAGATATACAAACAAAGCCGATAGACAAAGACTGAAGTTTATTTTCTCAAATAGATTTCTTAAATTGCAGTCCGAAAAACAAAAAGGATAATTACTTATAATTCTCAAAGAATGGATAGAATATTTAAATCGAAAGTAGGATGGTGGTATCATCTTTTTCTTCTCATCCTGGCAGTCAGTACAGTTATGGCTTTCATCGGCGGAGGTTCCGTTTTAAGCATGATCAGCTTGCTTTTAGGTTCCTTGTTATGTATCCACATACTGCTTACGACCTGGTATAAGATAACGGCAGACGGCTGGCTGATTGTTCATTGCAGTATCTTTCCAGAAAAAAAGATCAAAATAGAAGATATAACAGGTGTAGAAGTAACAGCACTTCCCGTTGCCAGTTATGCCTTGTCGCTCGACCGTATCATTATCTATCAGGGAAAATCTCAATGGCTTCTGATTTCTCCGGTCAATAAGAAAGACTTCATGAAATGTCTTCGGAAACATAATCCGGAAATCAAGGTTCAGGATCCGATTATCTGACGGACAGTATCTGAAATTCTATAACAACAAACATATTAAATCTAAAAACATGAAATATAACGTAGCTATTATTGGCGGAGGTCCTGCCGGTTATACAGCTGCAGAGAAAGCAGCCAAAGGTGGTTTGTCAACCATTTTATTTGAAAAGAATGCTTTAGGCGGTGTATGTCTGAACGAAGGGTGTGTCCCAACAAAGACTTTACTTTATTCTGCCAAAACTTTCGATCAGATCAAGCACGCTTCCAAATATGCCGTCAAGGCTGAGAATCCGACCTTCGACTATCCGAAGATCATTGCCCGCAAGAATAAGGTTGTCAAGAAACTGACAGCCGGAATCCGAATGAAGATGAAAGATAACGGAGTGGAAGTGATTACGGGCGAAGCTGTTATCCAGGGGAAATCAGCCGATGGAACGATTTCTGTCTTATGTGGAGAAAATACATACGAAGCTGAAAATCTGTTAATCTGTACAGGCTCGGAAACGGTCATTCCTCCAATTCCGGGATTAAGCGAAACCGAATTCTGGACCAGTCGCGAGGCTTTAACAAGCAAGGAACTTCCTGAATCACTGGTTATCATTGGCGGAGGTGTTATCGGAATGGAATTCGCGTCTTTCTTCAACAGCATGGGTACTGAAGTCCATGTCGTTGAAATGCTCGACAAAATTCTTGGTCCGATGGATTCAGAACTATCCGGAATGCTCCAGGCAGAATATGCCAAACGAGGTGTGAAGTTCTATCTGGGACATAAGGTTACCGGAGTTCATGGAACAGAAGTAACCGTCGAAAAAGATGGTGAAAATTTCACACTGCACGGCGATAAAGTGTTGTTGAGTGTCGGCCGCCGTCCGGTAACAAAAGGATTCGGCCTGGAAACCCTGTCATTAGAACCTTTCCGCAATGGAATCAAGGTAAACGAATTCATGCAGACTTCTCTGCCTAATGTATATGCCTGCGGTGATATTACCGCTTTCTCTTTATTAGCCCACACAGCTGTAAGCGAAGCCGAAGTAGCTATCGGTCATATCCTTGGAAAGAATCATCCGATGAGTTACAAAGCGATTCCAGGTGTCGTTTATACCAATCCGGAAATAGCAGGAGCAGGCAAGACCGAAGAGGAACTTCAGGCAAATGGAACTCCTTATCAGGTGAAAAAGATTCCGATGGCATTCTCCGGACGATTTGTTGCCGAGAATGAAATGGGTAACGGTGTCTGCAAACTGATTCTATCGGAAGATGAAACCATTATAGGAGCACATCTGTTGGGAAATCCGGCATCCGAACTGATTGTCATAGCCGGCATTGCTATTGAAAAGGGTATGAAGGCTGAAGAAATCAAGTCGTTTGTATTCCCTCATCCTACAGTAGGAGAGATTATTAAGGAGGCTTTGTAATAAACAAAGAATGGCCGATTATATATCCTTCGTCAAGAATCAAACAGCAAACCTATAGATACTGCCTTACGAAGTTTCTTTAAAAATGTCGGACATTTTCAGAAAAGCGTCAAATGTATTTTGAAAAACATTTGACGCTTTTTTTTACTTTCTCCAATAAAGAAAAATCCACCAATTCGAGACCATCAAATCTGCAGAATCAGTGGATTTATATCTTGATATCGGTCTAAACCGATGGATTATTTTTCAGGTTTTTCGCCTGTATATTCCCAAGCCTTGGCTACGGCAATATTAATATGGCTACAGATATTTTCTTCGCCAAGCAAATCATAGAAATGAGATTTCTCAAGTGCTTTATGAACCTTTTCGTTTACACCAGACAAGATAATATGGATATTCTCTTTCTGTGACATTTCACAAAGGTTAGTCAAGTTGTGAATACCTGTTGAATCAATGAACGGAACCTTACGCATACGGATGATTCGAACACGTGGACGATCACCTAACTGCGACATCAACTCCTCGAACTTGGTAGCGATACCGAAGAAATAAGGACCATTGATTTCGTATACTTCAACACCTTTAGGCAATGAAAGACGTTCTTCGTGAACTTCCATGTCTGATTCGTTGTTCGGATCGATTTCATCACGGATAACCGAGATTTCTGTTGTCTCCATAACACGTTTCAAGAACAAAACGCAGGCAATCAACAAACCGACTTCAATTGCAATGGTCAAATCGAAGATTACTGTCAGGAAGAAGGTAATGAACAATACAGTAACATCCGATTTAGGATTCTTCATCAAAGCAAGGAATGTTCTCCAACCGCTCATATTATAGGAAACTATCACCAACACTCCGGCCAGACAAGCCATCGGAATATATTGAGCCAGAGGCATAAAAAACAGAAGAATCAGTAACAATACAATAGCGTGGATAATACCAGAAATAGGAGAACGGCCACCGTTATTGATATTTGTCATTGTACGAGCAATAGCTCCCGTTGCAGGTATACCACCAAAGATAGGAGATACAACGTTAGCAATACCCTGAGCAATCAACTCTGTATTTGAATTATGACGGTCGCTGATCACACCATCGGCAACAGTTGCTGAAAGTAAAGATTCGATAGCTCCTAAAACAGCAATGGTAACTGCTACAGGAAACAGATTCTTTATAGCATCCCAGTTAATAGAAGGTACAGCAGCTTCCGGCAACTGAGCCTGAATGCTGAAGCGATCACCAATTGTATCGATTGAATCGATTCCACAATACATCTTCATACAATAAACAGCTATTGTAACAAAAATAATTGCAATCAATGATCCGGGAATCTTCTTCGAGAATTTCGGAGTGATAGCTATAATAAAGATACTGACGAAACTAACCAATGCATTCCACCAGTTTACAGAATCAAAATGACGTGCATAAATCATCAGTTTACCAATAAAATCGCCCGGGACCTTGTCATCACCGAATTGCAAACCAAATATATCTGCAATCTGCGTAGTAAAAATCGTAACCGCAATACCACTGGTAAAACCTACTATAATCGGATAAGGAATGAATTTGATTACAGCCCCTAATTTAAAAAGCCCCATTGCTATAAGTATCACTCCGGCCATCAAAGTAGCAATCATCAGTCCATCAACTCCGTACTGCTGAATAATTCCGTAAATAATAACAATGAATGCACCTGTTGGTCCACCAATCTGAACCTTGCTTCCGCCTAATAACGAAATGATAAAACCAGCAACAATCGCTGTAATAATACCCTTCTCAGGGCTAACTCCTGAAGCAATACCAAAAGCAATAGCCAATGGTAAAGCAACAATACCAACAATAATACCAGCCATTAAATCTGTACTGAAGTCTGCTTTAGAATAATTGTGAAACAGATCAAATAGCTTAGGTTGAAAATCAATCTTTTTACTCATTCTTTCGCCTATTATAAATGAAAGCACAAAAGTAGTAATAATAGATGAATATATGTTTATAAACATAAAATTAAATTTGCTTTATTCTTCATATTTATTAATAATTTCTTTGTTATAAAGAATTCGAAAGCACTAATTTTCAATTACATTCCTTATAAAGTGATTTAAAATTTTGATTTATTTTAGAAGAATAATTTAAAAGATTATCTAAAAATTCGTTTACAGGGAAGGAAAACCGGACAATAAAAACCTTTTCAAGAAACCTTTCCTCTTTAAGTGAGGGAAATAGAATATATCTATAACTTTATAAATATATTCATTCAATAAAAAAAACACTTTATGAAGTTATTCTGTATCTTTGTCAGACCAATGCAGATAATAGTCACAATATATAACATTTCAATTTAAAAATTATGGGAAAGAGTATTAAAGGTACACGCACAGAACAGAATTTGTTAAAATCATTTGCTGGTGAATCACAAGCAAGAAGTCGTTATACTTTCTTTGCCAGCGTAGCTAAGAAAGAAGGTTACGAACAGATTGCTGGAGTATTTATGGAAACAGCAGAACAGGAAAAAGAACACGCTAAGCGCTTCTTCAAATTCCTGGAAGGTGGAATGGTTGAAATCACAGCTTCTTATCCTGCAGGAAGCATTTGTACAACAAAAGAAAATCTGGCAGCTGCTGCTGATGGTGAAAATGAAGAATGGGTTGAATTATATCCAGAATTCGCCAAGATTGCTGCTGAAGAAGGTTTCCCGGAAATCGCAACAGCTTATACAATGATTGCAAAAGTTGAAGCTGAACACGAAAAACGTTATCGCGCCTTGCTTGCTCGCCTGGAAGATGAAAAATTCTTCGAAAGAGATGAAGCTATCATGTGGCAGTGCCGTAACTGCGGTTTCGTTATCAGCGCAAAGAAAGCTCCATTGAAATGCCCGGCTTGTCTGCATCCACAGGCATACTTCGAACCAATGAAGCAGAACTATTAATAAACAAGATATAAACGACTATTCATATCGTTTATCTTCTTCTATAAGATTCTGAAAAGAGCTGTTATATTTCCAGGTATAACGGCTCTTTTTATGTTATGAAACTACATTCACAATGATTATCCTGAAAAATATATTTTTTCTTTATTTCTATTTCATTAGATTTGCCTTAAGGAAAAACAAAATCTAATATTTCAGAAAAAATGAAAATCAATCAGCTTTCAACAGCCCTGTGTATGGGAATTTGCATGACGGATGCTACTTATGCCCTTCCAAGTGCAGAGAATCAACAAAAAGTCGTTGTTGAACCAGATTATGCAATTCCGAACAAACCCATTTGTGAAATGGAATATACCCCGGAATCTACTCATTTTTCTCTTTGGGCACCATCTGCTATCGATGCAGAAATAAGAATTTATAAATCAAATGAAAGCCCGGAACCGGAAGAGGTCATTTTATTAGATCCGGATATGAAAGGTTCATGGGAACAAACGGTGAATAAAGACCTGAAAGGAAAATTTTATACTTTCCGGGTTAACATAGATGATGTATGGCAAAAGGAAACTCCAGGTATATTTGCCCGGGCCGTTGGAGTAAATGGTGACAGAGCTGCCATTATCGACTTCAATGAAACAAATCCTGATGGCTGGAATGCTGATATTCGTCCGGTAATGAAGAATCCGGCAGATATTGTCATCTACGAAATGCATCATCGTGACTTCTCTATTCATTCTTCTTCCGGAATTAAGAACAAAGGAAAGTTCATTGCGCTTACAGAACACGGAACTTCCACCAGGAATGGGGAAAAGACAGGCATAGATCATCTGAAAGAATTAGGTATTACCCATGTTCATATCCTGCCTTCTTTTGATTTTGCTTCCATCGATGAGACCAAACTGGAAAGCAATGCTTACAACTGGGGATACGACCCAAAGAATTATAACGTCCCTGATGGTTCCTATTCAACTGACCCTTACGATCCGAAAGTTCGAATCCGGGAATTCAAGGAGATGGTTCAGGCTCTTCACAAAGCAGGAATACGAGTGGTTATGGACGTTGTTTATAATCATACTTTCTCGGTAGCAGATAGTCCTTTCGAACGGACAGTTCCCGGATATTTCTTCCGTATGTACGAAAACGGAGAATATTGTAACGGCTCTGCCTGTGGAAACGAAACAGCCAGCAATCATAAAATGATGCAGAAGTATATGATTGAATCAGTATGTTATTGGGCTAAGGAATATCATGTGGATGGTTTTCGATTCGACTTGATGGCTGTCCACGATATTGAGACCATGAATGCTGTTCGAAGTGCTCTCGATAAAATCGATCCAACCATTCTAACATATGGTGAAGGCTGGGCCGTTGGTCAGCTGGGGTACGACGAGAATAAAATGGCTTACAAGAAATATACTTTCCGCATGCCACGGATTGCCACTTTCAGTGATAATTTGAGAGACGGACTCCGCGATCCTTTCTCTGACGATCACCAAGGAGGCTTTTTAGCTGGTGTTGCAGGAAAAGAAGAAGAAATCAAATTCGGTATTGCCGGAGGAATTCTTCACAAACAAATTAAATCGAATAACTTCTGGGCTTCCGAACCAACCCAGCATATCAGTTATGTAAGTTGTCATGACGACCATTGTCTGCGTGACCGTCTGATCAATACTTTAGATAAGAACACTTCCGAAGAGACTATCTTGAAACTCGACAAACTGGCACAGACTGTTGTGCTCACTTCTCAAGGTATTCCTTTTATCTTTGGCGGGGAGGAATTGTTCCGTACCAAAAAAGGTATTGGAAACAGTTATAATTGTCCGGACGAAATCAATGCTATCAACTGGAACAACAAGACGAAGTATCAGGATTTGTTTGATTACTATAAAGAGATCATCGCCATCCGTCGTATGCATCCGGCTTTCTATCTAGGAAAAGCAGAAAAGGTTCGTAAACATCTGGACTTCTTGCCAACAGAAAAAGAGAATATCGTTGCTTTTCAACTAAAAGACATTCAGAATATAGATTCAGCCAGGCGTATAGTCGTGGTTCTGAACAGTAATAAAACGGAAGAAATGGTCTCTATTCCAAATGCCTCTTACAAGATTATCGTTCAAAACGGAAAAGCCAATCGAAATGGTCTGGATTCCTATCAGGGAAGCCATATCCAGGTCGATCCTCAGTCTGCATTAATTCTTATTGAAGAATAATTCTGGATAACAAAGCTTTTCTTGCCCTATTGATAGAAAAGTATTACTTTTATCTCACATAAAAAAACGAATATATCTAAATCAAAATAACATGAAATTATCTTTTCAGATCCATTATCACACCAGTTGGGGAGAAGAAGTAAGAGTTCTGTTTTCTGATGGTATGATTTATCCTCTTAAAACACAAGATGGAGAAACCTGGCGTGGACGTTTGGATCTCGATCAAACGATATGCCCACAAGAAATCAATTATCAATATGCAATCTACCTGAATGGAAAATGTATCCGCAAGGAATGGAACGGGGTGAAGCGGCATATACAGGTGAATCAGTCATATAAACACTTAATCCTAAACGATTCCTGGCGTGATCGTCCGGAAGATTCCTATTTCTATAGTTCCGCATTCTCAGGAAAAGAAGCTTCTGCTTATCCGACAGGAACAGAAAAGGACTTTACCCAATCAATTGTGCTGAAAGTCCGCTGTCCTCGCTTCAGACATAAGAAATGGTCGTTAGCAATCAGTGGAAATCAACCAGTTCTGGGCGAATGGAATATGAAGATTCCCAAGATGATGCAACCATGCGGACCAAACGAATGGTTTATTCAGCTGGATGCTTCTGACATAAGTTATCCTTTTGAATATAAATACCTGGCTTGGGATACGGAAAACAACAAAGAAGGGGAATGGATTACAGGAAATAATCGCCATGTCAATTTCTTACCAATAGAAGAAGGTGATATTCTTGTCAATTCTGACGATGAAGTTCATTTTAATCTTCCTTTATGGAAGGCTGCAGGAGTGGCTATTCCTGTTTTCTCTTTACGCTCAGAGCAAAGTTTTGGAGTAGGGGACTTTGGCGACCTGAAAAAGATGATAGACTGGGCTGCCTTAACAGGACAGAAGGTTGTTCAGATTCTACCGATCAACGATACAACCATAACACATACATGGACTGATTCATATCCTTATAACAGTATTTCCATTTATGCCTTCCATCCAATGTATATTGACTTGTCTCAATTGGGAAAACTTCAGGATGCGAAGAAAAGAACAGCGTTTGAGAAGCGTAGAAAGGAAATAAACAAGTTATCTGAAATTGATTATGAAGAAGTATCTAAGCTAAAGAATGAATATCTTAACTGTATTTTTAAACAGGAAGGTAAAAAAACTTTAAACTCGTCAGGATTCAGGAATTTCTTGAAAGAGAATGAGACTTGGTTGAAACCATACGCTGTTTTCTCTTATCTAAGAGATTTATATAATACTCCAGTATTTAAAAATTGGCCTCAATTCAAGCAATATAATGCAGAAGAGATCAACAATCTGGTAACGACCAACAAAGAATGCAGGGATATTGTTGATTATTATTATTATATCCAATATATCTTGCATATACAATTACTATCTGCCAGCAAGTATGCCCGAGAAAAGGGAGTCTTATTGAAAGGAGATATTCCAATTGGAATCAGTCCTAACAGCGTCGAAGCATGGACTGAACCTCATTATTTCAATCTAAACGGACAAGCTGGAGCTCCACCTGATCCTTTCTCTGAAACAGGGCAAAACTGGGGTTTCCCAACGTATAATTGGGAGGAAATGGAGAAAGATAACTATGAATGGTGGAAGAGGCGTTTCCGTAAAATGGCCGATTATTTCGATGCATATCGTATCGATCATATCTTAGGTTTCTTCCGTATCTGGGAAATTCCTTCTCATTCAGTTCAAGGATTACTCGGACAGTTTGTTCCTTCATTACCAATGAGTCCGGAAGAAATCAATTCTTTCGGGTTATTCTTCCGGAAAGAGAGCTTCACCAAGCCTTATATTACGGACACTATTCTGGATAAGAAATTCGGCAAACTGAAAAACGAAGTAAAGAAGACTTTCCTTTGTCAGATTACCTCAAGAGAATATGCTCTTCTTCCCGAATATAACACCCAACGTAAGGTTGAAAGTTATTTCAAAGGAAAAAATGATACAGAAAGTAATATTTTAAGAAAAGGCTTGTACGAATTGATTAACGATGTCTTGTTCATTCCTGATCGTAAACAGCCAAATATGTATCATCCAAGAATCGCTGTTCAAAACGAACCGGTTTATCAGGCTCTCTCCAGTTCGGAAAAGGAAGCATTCAATCGTCTGCACGATTATTACTACTATCAGCGTCACAATGCCTTCTGGTATCAGGAGGCCATGAAGAAGCTTCCTGAATTAACTGATTCAACGCGGATGCTTGTCTGCGGTGAAGATTTGGGAATGATTCCGGATTGTGTAAAAGGAGTCATGGACGAATTGCGTATTCTCAGTCTGGAGATTCAGCGAATGCCTAAGAATCCGGGAGAAAAATTTGGTAATCCGGAACATTATCCGTATCGTTCCGTTTGTACCATCTCTACTCACGACATGTCGACCTTGCGGGGATGGTGGCACGAGGATCCAAATCTGACACGTAATTATTTCTTTAATACATTAGGTGCATGGGGAGATTATCCCAAAGAAGCTTCTGCTGCTCTTTGTGACTCGATTGTACTAAAGCATCTGTTGGGAAACTCGATGTTATGCATTCTTTCTTTTCAGGACTGGTTATCTATCAACGACAAGATACGCAATCCGAATGTAGATGCTGAACGAATTAACGTTCCTGCCAATCCGAAACATTACTGGCGTTATAGAATGCATATCACTTTAGAGGAACTTTTAAGTTATGCTCCATTAAACGATCGTATTAAGAACATGATTATAAAGTCCGGACGTTTAGAACAATGATTAAACTTTATTTTTTAATAAAATATTTATTATTAATACTAAAACAATATTCATATGGGAAAAAAATTAACACGTTCAAGCAATAAGATGATTGCAGGTGTTTGTGCCGGTATTGGAGATTATTTAAATTTAGATCCAACAATTATCAGAATCATTTATGTTTTAATGATATTCTTTGCCGGTTTTGGTGTACTATTGTATCTGATACTTTGGTTAATCATGCCAAAACCATCTGTCGAAGAATAATTTAAATGATATTATAAGTAGTCTGAAGACAAATTTCAGACTACTTATTTTTTTACGGGGAATCTTTTCTGACTGAAAATCGTATATTTGTTTTTTAATTGGCAAAAAACGGAGTGTAATGCGATTACTTAAACAAATTTGTTTGTTAACAGTCATATTATGTCTATTTCCTAATTTTCTCGACGCTCGTAAAAAAGTAGGACTCGTTTTAGGTGGAGGCGGAGCTAAAGGCGTTGCTCATATTGGTGTACTTAAAGTTCTTGAAGAAGCCAATATACCAATCGACTACATTGCCGGAACAAGTATGGGGGCTATTGTTGGCGGATTATATTCTGTTGGATATTCAGCTTCCGAAATAGATAGTATGGTTGCAGCCCAGGATTGGGAGTTATTATTAAGTGATCGTGTAAAAAGAGATAATCTTACATTTCCTGAAAAAGAAAATTCCGAACATTACGTCGTTTCTTTTCCCTTTGGAAAAGAAAAAAAAGACCGTATGGCCGGTGGTGTTATCAAAGGACAGAATCTTCAGAATTTGTTTTCCAATCTAACCATTGGTTATCATGATTCTGTCGATTTCAAGACCTTACCTATACCATTTTCCTGTGTAGCTGTCGATTTGGTAAATGGAAAAGAATTTGTGTTTGAGAAAGGAAGTCTGCCTATTGCCATGCGTGCCAGTATGGCTATTCCTGCTGTATTCACACCCATCAAACTAGATAGTATGATTCTGGTTGATGGCGGATTAAATAATAATTATCCGGCCGATGTTGTCAAAGCAATGGGGGCTGACATTATTATAGGTGTTGATCTGGGAACAAGTGATTTGAAAAACCTTCAGAACCTGAATTCTCCTATCGACTTGGTTGGACAGATTGTTGCCTTACACGGATATGATAAGTATACCCATAATACTGAAATAACGGACTTGTTAATTCGTCCGAAGACAAGTCCTTATACATCGGCCAGCTTTACTGCCCCAGCCTTAGATACTTTAATAATCAGAGGAGAATCTGCTGCCCGCAAGCAATGGGATGATTTAGTCAAACTAAAAAATATCATAGGAATAGATTCAACAGAAATCATTCCCTTTCGGAAAAATCAGATACCTAAGTCTGATGATACTTTCTTTATCCGAAAGATTCATTTCGAAGGAGCTAATTCTCGTGATGAGAAATGGCTATTACAGATCTGTAAATTGAAAGAAAACAGTAATATATCCCTGAAACAATTACATCATGCCATGTCTATCCTGATCGGAACCAATGCTTATTCAAATGTGAGCTATAAACTGACGGGAGAGGAGGAAAGAGATCTATATTTGATTGTAGAGCCTAAATCAGCCACCTCAATAAATGCTGGACTTCGTTTTGATTCGGAAGATATCATCGGTGTCTTATTGAATGCCAAACTGGATTATCACACCAAATTCCACTCCAAATTTGCCCTGACCGGACGATTCGGAAAGAAAACATTTGGAAAGATTGCCTATTCTTTGGAAAGAAACCCTTTAAGAAATATGCACCTTTCTTATAAACTTACTTATCAGGAACTGGATATTTTCCATAGAGGAGAAAAATCTATTAATACAACATTCAGAAACCACCTTGCTGAATTTTCATACTCGGATATGAACTGGCTAAGCTTCCAACTTAAAACAGGAATACAGTATGAACATTATAGTTATAAGTCTATTCTGAATAGCGGACCTATGGTTATGGAGGTCAAACCTCAGAACTTTATCAATTACTTTATCTCTACTCACTTTGAAACACTCGACAGGAATTATTATCCCAACCGAGGAGTTTCACTAAAAGCCAATTATACGGTTTATACCGATAACTTCATTGGTTATAAAGGACATTCTCCTTTTTCAGCCTTGTCAGCTCATTTCACATCAGTCATTCCTGTCACCAAACGATTCTGTATTGTTCCGTCATTCTACGGTCGAGTGATTATGGGAAAAGACGCTTCTTTTCCATATCTGAATGTAGTTGGAGGCGAGATGGAAGGACATTACCTGGATCAGCAGCTTCCTTTTGCAGGAATCAATCATGTGGAAATAATGGATAATTCCTTTATGGCTTTACGAGTTCAGTTGAGAGAAAATATCATCGGTAAACATTATATCTCCTTAATTGGGAACTATGGAGTTCATGAGAATAATTTCTTCGATATATTCAAAGGAGAACATCTTTGGGGCGGAAGTTTGAAATATGATTATAATAGTATGTTTGGTCCACTAGGATTTACTTTCAGCCTTTCAAACCGTACAGAAAAGCTTCAGTTCTTCCTCAATCTGGGGTATTATTTCTAATCTCAAGATCTCACTTTCACGGAATGACATCAGCAACATTACGCGAAACTCGCAACAACCCGAAATATCTTCATGCAGCCTGTTCGGACAGAAAATCCATTCATCTGGAAAGTACAAAGAGATTAATACAAAAGAACTCCGGCAAGGCCAGCCAAGAGTATCATTAAGATTGGATGAACCTTAAATTTCCAGGTAAGGATAAAGGCTATACCAAAAATCAGGAAACTTTTATAATCTATAAAGTTCTCCTTATTCATTAACATCAAGGCTGCAGCGGCAATCAATCCTACTGTTACCGGACGCAAACCAAGAAAAGCTGCTTCTACATATTTGTTATTCTTGAACTTCGAGAAGAAATAGGAAATACATAATACTAATATGAAAGAAGGCAGACAAACGGCAAAAGTAGTCAGACAAGATCCGAGAATACACATTCCTGTTGAATAACCGGCATTTTGAATAGCCGTAAAACCAATATAAGTGGCACTATTAATTCCAATTGGTCCAGGCGTCATCTGCGAGATTGCCACAATATCAGTAAACTCTTGTGTAGATATCCATTGATAGCGTTCCACTACATCCGCCTGAATCAAAGAAAGCATGGCATAACCTCCGCCAAATCCAAGAATTCCGATCTTTAAATAGACCAGAAACAATTGCAGCCAAATCATTTCATTGAGTTTTTAATCATTAATCCATACACAAGTCCGCCAATTATAGCAGCTAGTATAATCCAGGCGGGGGATATGTTTCCCAACCAGATCAGCAAGGCCGCTCCAACCGGAATTATCAACTGAGGTTTTGATAATCGGATAGTTCGTGCTGTCGTCAGACAAGGAACTGCGATTAAAGCAACCACAGCCGGACGCAAACCCTTAAATGCTTTTTCCACCCACTCAATTTCTCGGAACTGAGTAAAGAACAAAGCAATCGCCAGAATAATCAAAAAGGATGGAAGAATTGTTCCTAATACACAACAAAGGGCTCCTCCAATTTTTTTCAGCCGGTAACCAACAAAAATGGCAATATTTGCAGCAAAAATACCCGGAAGAGATTGAGTAACTGCAAAGACATCAATAAAATCTTCTTTCGTCATCCAACCATGATCCACGACTTCACGCTGAATCAGCGGAAGCATCGCATAACCTCCGCCAATTGTAAAGGCGCCAATCTTTACAAAAGTCAGAAATAACGTCCAGTACATAGTTATTTTACACCTAAAATCTTTTTATATCTTTCTTTATCGTTAATAACTTTCAAGGCTTCCTGATAACTGTCATTAATATCATTGATGATATAGAAGTATTCTGTCATATCAAACATATCACGAGCAATCAAAGCCTTTATCTGTAATTTTATCAATTGTAAAGAACCATTGTATTCTTCTTCTTTGAAAGATATTTTTTCCTTATCAGCCATCTGTCGAAGATCGTTCAGAATCTCGTCATTAACTTCGAACTTCTCCTTATAAGTTTGTATTTTCTTATAATTCTTAGTCAATTCTTCCCGATGACGATCCAGATAATTCATAGCCGCACGATTTACCAATCCTTTGGCCACCAAATCTCTGTGATAATTTGAGAAGCGAGTTGTATCAATCGGTATAAACACGTCAGGCATAATGCCACCGCCTCCATAAACTGTTCTCGCATTGGCTAGTGTATTATATTTCATTGAATCAGGGAAATGAATGCTATCAGCACTCATCAATTCACCGCGATTATATCGATCAATCAAATCATGTGCGTAATCTTTGGTCTTACCCTTCACATAAGGCTTCTGAATACAACGTCCTGTCGGTGTATAATAACGTGCAATTGTCAGACGAATCATGGAACCGTCAGGTAAAGGAAGCGGACGCTGAACCAATCCCTTTCCAAACGTACGACGACCGATAATCACACCACGATCCCAATCCTGAATTGCACCAGAAAGGATTTCACTAGCACTGGCAGATGACTCATCCACCAAAACAACTAAATCACCGGTCTCGAAAGAACCTTGAATTGTTGAAACAGCCTCTTGTCTTTTCTGTTTATTACCTTCAGTATACACGATTCTCTTTCCACGAGACAGGAACTCATCAGCCAGTTCAATAGCGATATTTAAATAACCACCACCGTTTCCTTGTAAATCGAGAATCAGATTCTTCATACCCTTTTTGCTTAAAGTCTTCAATGCTTCTTTAAATTCATCAGAAGATGAAGCGGCAAAACGATTCAGCTTTATATAACCAGTTGTCTTATCGGCCATATAAACAGCATCAATGCTATGAACCGGAATCTTTCCACGAACGATTTTAAATTCCAACAGATTCGGATCTACACCACGCATTACTTTTACACGAACTTCAGAACCTTTCGGTCCACGCAAACGTTTCATTACGTCAGTAGTCTTCATCTTTTTACCAGCAATCACGGTATCATTCACCTGAATAATACGGTCTCCGGCCATCAATCCTACTTTTTCAGAAGGGCCACCAGGAATTACCTGAATAACATAGACGGTATCAGTCAACATATTGAACTGAATACCAATCCCATCGAAATTTCCTTCCAATGGTTCAGTCATTTCCTTTGTCTCTTCGGGATCTGTATAAGTTGAATGAGGATCCAGCTTTTCCAACATACCAGTAATTGCATCTTCCACCAACTTTGTCTCATTAGTAGGATCAACATATAAATTACTGATGGCATAAAGTGCTATTTGAAGTTTTCTGGCATCTGTATCTTTTTTCTGTGCATATAAGTTTCCAACCAACAATAAGGCTGACAGAAAGAATAATGTAATACGTTTCATGTTTTTATCTATATTATTTAGTTTCATCTCCCTTCACTGGAAGGAATGCTGAAACATCTTTCTCAAAATGTAACAATTCTCTGACCACACTCGAACTGATATGAGCATACTGAGGTTCAGCCAACAAGAAAACAGTTTCGATACCTGTCAATGTCCTATTAACGTCGGCAATCGTCTTCTCATATTCAAAATCAATCACAGAACGAATACCTCTCAGAATAAAATCGGCCTTATATTTTTCAGCCAGATCCGTTGTCAATATCTGATAAGTAATCACCTCTATTCTTGAATCATCCTGATAAAGCGAACGAATCGCTTTCAATCGTTCCTCAACCGAGTAGCTACACTTTTTACTTTCGTTTATACCAATAGCGATAATGATCCGATCGGCCAGTTCCAAACCTCGTTTCACCAAAGACTGATGACCAATGGTGAAAGGATCGAACGAACCAGGAAAAAGAGCCGTTTTTAAATTATGCTGTTCGTTTTTCATTATCAATTAATCAAATCTTCTTCAATTACCAGATTATCAATAATAAAGTTCTGACGTTCCATCGTATTCTTACCCATGTAGAATGCAAGCATGTCTTTTACCAAATCCTCCTTCTTCATAGAAACCTGATCCAAACGGATATCCTTTCCTATAAAATAACGGAACTCATCCGGTGAAATTTCACCCAAACCTTTAAATCGAGTGATTTCCGGATTCTTTCCTAATGAAAGAATAGCTTTCTGCTTCTCTTCTTCACTATAACAATAGATAGTTTTCTGTTTGTTTCTGACACGGAAAAGCGGAGTCTGCAGAATATAAACATGCTTCTGCTTGATTAAATCCGGAAAGAACTGAAGGAAGAAGGTTATCAATAGCAAACGAATATGCATACCATCGACATCGGCATCAGTTGCTATAATCACTTTATTATAACGCAAGCCATCCAATCCATCTTCTATATTCAAAGCTGCCTGAAGCAAGTTGAATTCTTCATTCTCATAAACGATTTTCTTTGTCAGACCATAACAGTTCAGAGGTTTGCCTCGCAAACTGAACACAGCCTGCAGATTCGGATCACGACTCTTCGTAATAGATCCACTAGCAGAATCACCCTCGGTGATAAAGATACAAGTGTCTTCTTTATTATCTCCCTTCACATCATTTAGATGTATACGGCAGTCACGAAGTTTCTTGTTATGAAGATTCGCTTTCTTGGCACGTTCACGAGCCAGCTTGGTTACTCCGGCAATAGCCTTACGTTCCTTTTCAGAATCCAGAATTTTCTTCAACAGAATATCTGAAGTCTCCAAATCTTTATGCAGGTAATTATCTAAATCGTTCTTGATAAAATCACCAACAAACTTGGCAACAGTTGGTCCGTCTGGCCCCATGTCTTTCGAGCCAAGCTTTGTCTTTGTCTGACTTTCGAAAACCGGCTCCTCTACCTTTATACTGATGGCGGCAACAATACCTGCACGGATATCCGTGTAATCAAAATTCTTATTATAATATTCCTTGATGACACGGCCAACAGCTTCCTTGAAAGCCGACAAATGTGTTCCTCCCTGAGTGGTATGCTGTCCATTCACAAACGAATAGTATTCCTCGCCATACTGGTTACTATGTGTAATAACCACTTCGATATCTTCTCCTTTCAGATGGATTATCGGATAAAGCGGATCAGTTGTCATATTCTCATTCAGCAAATCAACCAGACCATTACGAGAATGGAACCGTTTCCCGTTAAAAAGGATGGTTAATCCACTGTTCAGGAATACATAATTCTTCAATAAGTTCTCAATGAACTCATCTTTATAATGATAATTTTTAAAGATCGTATCATCCGGAACGAATGTAACCTTTGTTCCATTCGGTTCCTGAGTAGATACTATATCCGATTCGTTTGTTATGACGGCTCGACTATATTCTACCCGTTTTAACTCACCTTCACGGCAACTTTCAATCAGGAAATAGTTACTTAAAGCATTTACTGCCTTAATACCCACACCATTCAGACCAACAGACTTTTTAAAAGCCTTACTATCATACTTAGCTCCGGTATTCATCTTGCTGGAAACGTCGACAACCTTTCCTAATGGAACACCTCGACCATAATCTCGAACAGATACGGTTCCTTCAGAAACAGTCACTTCAATAGTCTTGCCAAATCCCATCATGTATTCGTCAATTGAATTATCAAGTACCTCCTTTAGTAACACATATATTCCATCGTCAGCATAAGTTCCATCGCCTAATTTACCGATATACATACCCGGACGCCGACGGATGTGTTCCATCCAGTCAAGAGTCTTGATATCGTCATCACTATACGAAGCAGATGCCTGTGCTGTCAAATCCAGTTCTTCCATTCCAGTTCTCTTTTCTAAATACCTTCTACTATTATGATTAATTATCAGATTTTCTTAATAAAAGCACGTCTGGTTTTATGATGTTCACGCTTGAAATAATCCCATTGAGCCTGAACTGCATTGTTTGATTCCAGTTCCGGATTACTTTCAGCATATTCAACACCTAATTTGTTATATACAGGAATCAAATCATTGAAAAGAAGAGCATTGACACCCTTGCTCTGGTATTCAGGCAAAACACCTGTCAGATATAGATCCACGACATTTGGTTTTGTCTTTAACGCCTTCAACAAATGAATCCATCCGAATGGGAACAAATGCCCTTTTGCTTTCTGCATTGCACGAGAAAGGTTTGGCAGAGAGATTCCAAAACCTACTACCTGGTCGTCTTCTTCGCGAACAATCAACGTAACCAAATCGAAACGAAGCATCGGGATATACATCTTGACATAATAATCGATCTGCTTCTGAGTCAATCTGGAGAAACCATACAACGGAGCATATGATTCATTCAATGTTTTGAAGACCTTGTCAGCGTAAGGCATAATTTCTTTTGCTGATTTGAATTTCATGATCTTCAAGCCATATTTTCTTTTTACAATCTCGCCTATACGCTGATGTTTTTCAGGAATACCGTCAACCGGGACATATATTTTAAACTCATACCAGTCCTGATCTTTTTCAAAACCGAGACGTTCCAACTGTTTAGGATAATATGGGAAATTATAGATAGTTGCCATGGTTCCCAACTGATCGAATCCTTCAATCAACATACCTTCGTGATCAAGATCAGTAAAGCCCATAGGACCTTGAAGTTCAGTCATTCCCTTTTCTCTGGCCCAATCTTCTACAGCCTTGAACAAAGCATCAACCACTTCGTTATCATCTATAAAATCCACAAAACCAAATCGTGCACGGTTCTGGTTCCATGTCTCATTACTTACACGATTAATGATACCGGCAATACGACCAACCACTTTTCCTTCTTTATATGCCAAAAAACAAATACCATCGCATACATCAAAAGCAGGATTATCTTTTTTGCTCAAAGTCATCATTTCTTCTTCAATCAGACCTGGAACATGGTATGGATTCCCTTTATATAAATCGATGTTGAACTTAACAAACTTCTTAAGTTCTTTTTTCGTCTTTACTTCTTTAATTTCTACAGTCATTGTATATACTTTCTAAAGAATGACAAAGGTAGAGAAAAAAAATAACAAGTAAAAATAAGTATCTCATATTAATAGAGTTCACTGATTTCCGTCTTTTACTTTACAAAAGTTCTGATATCCGATTTTTTGCTAACAAGCATTTTAAAAATTCACAATAAATGCGGATAAATAAAAAGCCTTTTTTTAAGTTTTTCGATAGAAAAAAATGCTATTTCCGGAAGTTTTTTCCAAAAGGTCCAGCCTTTTCTGAAAAAGTTCAAAGTTTTTTTGAATTTTCTCGTATAGTTTTTTCCATTTCATGGTATTCTTTTTCCTTTAAAGGGAAAAGAATGAAAGCGAAAGAACCAGAATTTCAATAGAAAAGAGCTAAAAAAGGCCTTTTTCTCTCTTTTTTCCATACCAGACAAGGCTCATAATAAAATAACATTATGAGAAAAAAATCACAAATTCTCTTACTTTTCAAAAATAATACTAATTAACAATTCTTTTTTTCTTCAATTATTGACACAATTCTTTTT
>JAHHQS010000065.1 GCA_020026285.1 Parabacteroides sp.
AATCTCAATTAGTAATTAATCAAAAACTGTAAACCATTTCCAGTAAAGGTCAACATCAAAGCTTTTTCAAAAAAGGTCAAAGCTTTTCGCAAAAAGGATGCACCGTTTTTACAGAAAGGATGCATCCTTTTTTACGAAATCATTGCAATGAAAATAGTTTCATCAAATATATTCGTACATTTGTAACAAATGTTCAACCATACGAATATGCAATAACATCTATCTAAAATAACAAATTATGAGAACAAACAAATGGCTTGTATTGCCAATCATGGCTTTGCCTTTATTTTCATGTACTTCTAAAAAAGAAAAAACGGCAGACAAGGCCGAAAACAAACCCTATAACATTGTATATATCATGACGGATGATCATACAGCCCAGATGATGAGTTGTTATGACAAACGATACATTAAAACGCCTAATCTGGATCGTATAGCTAATGATGGTGTACGATTTACAAACAGTTTTGTTGCAAATTCTTTAAGTGGTCCAAGTAGAGCATGCATGATTACAGGGAAACATAGTTGTGCTAATAAATTTTATGACAATAGCACCTGCATTTTTGATGGTTCACAACAGACTTTTCCTAAATTACTTCAGAAAGCTGGCTATGAAACAGCTTTAATCGGAAAATGGCATCTTGAAAGTTTACCTACCGGATTCAATTATTGGGAAATTATTCCTGGTCAAGGAGATTATTACAATCCGAGATTTATTAACATGCAGAATGAGACTAAACAGGAAAAAGGATATCTGACGAATTTGATTACGGATAAAAGTATTGACTGGCTGGAAAACCAAAGAGACAAGAATAAACCTTTCTGTATCTTAATCCATCATAAGGCTATTCACCGTAACTGGTTGCCTGAATTAAAATATCTGAATGAATACGAAGATAAAACTTTTCCGTTGCCAGATACTTTCTATGACGATTACAAAGGTCGTAAGGCTGCTGCTGCACAAGAAATGAATATCTATAAGGATATGGATATCATGTATGATACTAAAATGTTGGATATGCAGCAGGATTCCAGGTTAAAGAAAGCCTATTTAAACTTCATCGGCCGTCTGACACCTGAAGAACGTAAACAATATGATGATTTCTACGCTCCTATCATTGCTGAATTCAAGAAAAAGAATCCGAAAGGCAAAGAATTAGCTGAATGGAAATTCCAACGTTACATGAGAGATTATTCCAAAGTTGTAAAAACATTGGATGATAACGTAGGGCGTGTTTTAGATTACCTGAAAGAAAAGAATTTACTTGATAATACGTTGGTTGTATATACTTCCGATCAGGGATTTTACATGGGAGAACATGGATGGTTTGATAAACGCTTCATGTATGAAGAATCTATGCGTACTCCATTAATCATGCACCTTCCTAAAGGTTTCAATCGCAAAGGTGATATTTCCGAAATGGTTCAAAATATAGACTATGCTCCTACATTCCTTGAACTGGCTGGAGTTGAAGTACCAAAAGACATCCATGGTATTTCACTATTACCTTTATTAAAAGGAGAAAAGCCAAAAGACTGGAGAAATGCATTATATTATCATTTCTATGAATATCCTGCAGAACATATGGTTAAACGTCATTATGGAGTTCGTTCTGAAAGATATAAACTAATACATTTCTATAATGATATTGATGAATGGGAATTATACGATTTACAAGAAGATCCGAAAGAACTGAATAACATATACGGTAAACCAGGTTACGAATCTATCACTAAAGATTTGGAAAAGAAACTTGTTGAATTACAGACTCAATATAATGATACAACAGCTCTTTCTTTAAATCACTTTAAAACAGAATAAATGAATCAAACAGGATCAGGTTAGATATTATTTCTCTAATCTGATCTTATACCCATAAAATCTAATCATTATTATGAAACATTTAAAATCATTACTAATACCTCTTTCCATAAGCTCAACTTTACTATCTTGTCAAAGTGAAAAACAAGAACAAGTGAAACAACCTAATATCATCTATATTCTTGCTGATGATTTAGGATATGCAGAACTAGGATGTTATGGACAAAAGAAAATAGAAACTCCGAATATCGACAAACTGGCTGAAAATGGAATGAGATTTACTCAAAATTATTCCGGAACAGCAGTTTCTGCACCTTCACGATGCATCACTTTCACCGGATTACATAGTGGACATGCTTATATTCGTGGAAACGATGAAATGAATGAACGAGGCGATGTCTGGAGCCATGAAGCCATGTTAGCTGATTCTACTTTAGAAGGACAAAGGCCTTTACCTACGGGAACAGTCACATTTCCCGCTTTATTACAAAAGGCAGGTTATACTACCGGATGTATAGGTAAATGGGGGTTAGGATATCCAACTTCTGAAGGAACTCCAAACAAGATGGGATTTGATTTCTTTTACGGTTATAATTGTCAGCGTCAGGCCCATACTTATTTTCCTCCATTTTTATACAGAAATGAAAAGAGAGAATATCTTCCAAACAAACTCTTAATACCAGGAACAAAACTGGATAAGGAAGCTGATCCTCGTGATGAAAAGAGTTATGACAAATATTCTCAGCAAGCTTACAGTTGCGATTTGATGTATGATGAGATTCTGAAATTTGTTGAACAAAGTAAGAATAAACCTTTCTTTTTAGCTTGGACAACTCCTCTACCTCACGTTCCATTACAAGCTCCTGAAAAATGGGTAAAACATTATGTCGACAAGTTTGGCGATGAAGAACCATATATTGGTAATAAAGGATATTTCCCTTGCCGTTATCCACATGCTACTTATGCAGCAATGATCAGTTATTGGGATGAACAAATCGGAGGATTGATTCAGAAATTGAAAGATCTAGGTTTATATGATAATACCATTATAGTTTTCACAAGTGATAACGGACCAAGTTTTAATGGGGGAACTGATTCTCCATGGTTTGATAGTGCAAATCCTTTCAAATCAGAATTTGGATGGGGGAAAGCTTCCATTCGGGAAGGAGGTATTCGTGTCCCTATGATTGTTTCATGGAAAGATAAAATCAAAGCAGGAACAATAAGTAATCACATTTGTGCCTCATGGGACGTTATGCCTACAATATGCGAATTAGCAGGCATTAAAACTCCCGATCACGCCGATGGTATCAGTTTTCTTCCTGAATTATTAGGTAAGGAACAACCTAAACATGAATATTTATATTGGGAATATCCAGAACAAGGCGGACAAAAAGCCATACGAATGGGCGACTGGAAAGGATTGATTTTAAACATCAAAAAAGAAGGAGAAGATAAAATGATGCTTTTCAATCTGAAAGAGGATCCTTGTGAGCAGAATGATGTAGCTTCTAAACATCCGGATATCATTCAAAAGATGAGAGAAAAGATGAAAGAAGCTCATACAGATCCTATTATTGAAAGGTTTAAAATGTAACTTTCGATAAAGAAATGTATAAATTGGATATTATAAAGAAATCCGGCTATCTCCAAAAACTTGACAGATAGCCGGATTAATTATATTTCTATATAAACAAAAGTTATTCGCTATATAAAGTCTTTGCAATACCTAGTTCAAGACCTCTTAATTCAGCCAGACTACGAAGACGACCTATACATGAATATCCTGGATTTGTCTTCTTCTTCAAATCATCAATCATCTGATGACCATGGTCCGGACGCATTGCGATTGAACATTTGCGCTGCTGCTGAATCTTTAAGAATGATTTCATCACTCCGTAAACATCAACATCCCCTTCTAACAGATTGGCTTCATAGAAGTTTCCCTGTTCGTCACGTTTTGTACTACGGATATGAACAAAATCTATACGATCAGCAAAACGCTCCATCATTCCTGCCAAATCATTATCGGCGCGAACTCCGAATGAACCTGTACACAAACACAAACCATTACTCTTGTTTGGAACTGCTTCTATCAATTTCTTGAAATCTTCCTCTGTACTCAAAATACGAGGCAATCCCAAAATCGGATAAGGAGGATCATCCGGATGAATAACCATTCTGGCTCCTACTTCATCTGCAACCGGAGTAATTTCCCGCAAGAAATAAATCAAATTCGAACGAAGCTTTTCAGCATCAATATCCTTGTAACGATCCAATTCTGCCTGGAACTGTTCCAATGTGAAACTTTCTTCGGAACCAGGAAGACCGGCAATCATATTGCGAACCAATAATTCCTTATCAGCTTCACTCATCTGTGCCAGACGAGCTTTTGCAATAGCCTTGTCTTCATCACTATATTCCTTTTCTGCTGCAGGACGTTTCAATATATATAAATCGAAAGCCATGAAAGCAGCACGTTCGAAACGAAGACCTCTTGAACCATCAGCCATTTCGAAAGCCAGATTCGTTCGAGTCCAGTCCAATACAGGCATGAAATTATAGGTTATCACATAAATTCCGCAAGCTGCCAGATTTCGAATACTCTGCTTATAGTTTTCAATATATTTCTGGAAATCACCTGTCTGTGTTTTGATGTGTTCATGAACGGGAACACTTTCAACAACCGACCAGCGAAGACCTGCTTCTTCAATTATTTTTTTACGCTTTTCAATTTCTTCGACTGTCCACACTTCACCATTAGGTATATGATGAAGAGCATTAACGATGCCTGTCGCCCCTGCCTGACGAATATCTGCAAGACTTACAGGATCATTAGGACCATACCAGCGCCATGTTTGTTCACATAAATACATAATGCTTTTTTTTAAGATTAGATTGAGAATGCATCAAAACCACCATCCACGATAGCAACTGTACCAGTAACAAATTTGGATGCATCACTGATCAGGTACTGAATTGTTCCAAACAATTCATCAGGAGTACCCAAACGACGGAATGGAGTGTGAGCAATTACCGATTCTGCGCGAGGTGTATATGAGCCATCTGGATTTGTCATCAATGTGCGATTCTGTTCTGTCAGGAAGAATCCTGGAGCAATAGCATTTACACGCAATCCTTCTCCAAATTTGATTGCCAATTCACCTGCCAAATATTTTGTAAGATTGGATATTGCTGCTTTGGCACAGCCATAACCTACAACACGAGTCAGAGGACGCAATGCTGATTCTGAAGAGAAGTTAACAATTGCTCCTTCTTTCTGAGCTGCCATTACTTCGGCAAATACCATAGTTGGCAAAACGGTACCAAACAGATTCAAATCTACTACTTTCTTAAATGCATCAACATTCAAATCGAAAATAGTGCTGTCCGGTCCGATTGTTGCTCCAGCCATATTACCTCCAGCTGCATTCAAAAGGACATCAATACGACCATATTTCTCTAAGATATCTTTTTTGTTCTGTTCAAGAACTTCCTTTTTCAAAACATCAGTATACATGAATGTAGCTTCGCCACCTTTAGCAACAATATCTGCTACAATCTGCTTTCCTACTTCTTCTGCACGGTCTAGAATTATAATCTTTGCTCCTTCGCCGGCCAAATGACCTGCAATACCACGACCTAAAATACCAGCACCGCCAGTTATAATTACAACTTTGTCTTTTACTGAAAATAAATTAGCCATAACTTTTTATTTTTAATTAGATTTTTTTATTCTACTTCGATAATCTTATATTTAGGGACCAATGCCTTCATGATAAACCATGCCAGCAGATAAGATACGGAACAGATACAGAATATTACAAAATATCCTGCCGGTTTTCCTACAAAGCCAAAAAATTCCATCTGAGTTTCATCTGCATATACAAACAGATTTCCGGCAAACTTCTGAAGGATCATAGAACCTAAACCGCCAGCCATTCCTCCAATTCCTGTCACAGTCGCAATTGCTCCTTTTGGAAACATGTCGCTTACTGTTGTAAAGATATTTGCAGACCAGGACTGATGTGCGGCACAGCCAAGACCTATCAGTACGATAGGAAACCAGGGAGATATTGTTCCTAACGGCTGGACCAGTAATACCGACAATGGAACAAAAGCAAACAGGAACATCGCTTTCATTCGAGCCATATATGGGTTTGATCCCGTTTTATTAATAAAGATGGTCGGTAGTTTCCCCCCATAAATAGACAGCATGGATATGGCATAAAGAGTAAATATCAGTGCCATACCAAGACCTTCCGAGGTCTTGATTCCAAACTGTGTATTCAAATATGACGGAGTCCAGAACAGGTAAAACCACCAGACACCGTCTGTAAAGAACTTGCCGACAAAGAAAGACCAGGTCTGTTTGTAACGGAAACACTGCCATAACGGTATTTTCTTTTCTACTGTCTGATCGGTCTTGACAAGATCAGCCTCCAGATGTTTATCCTGACCGATATAATCCAGTTCCGCCTGATTTACATAACGACTTTCCTGAGGAGGTGTATACATAAACACCCAGAATCCCATCCATAAGAAACCAAGGGCACCAATTGCAATGAATGCCATCTCCCAACCCCAGTGTTTAGCCAGCAAAGGTATCGTTAACGGAGCAAACAATGCTCCGATTGATGCACCCGCATTAAAAATGGATGTTGCAAAAGCACGGTCTCTCTTCGGAAAATACTCTGCTGTAACCTTGATTGCTGCAGGGAAATAACCGGATTCACCGATTGCAAGAATACAACGAGCCATCAGGAAGAAATACATACTCACGGTCGCTATCAGAACGGCCATATCTCCTGTGGCAGATATCAATGCGGTCTTGTCGGCAAGACCGACATAGGATTCTGTTGCAATACCACAAAGGGCATGCATACACGCTCCCAATGACCAGATTCCAATAGACCAGAGAAATCCGCGTTTGGTTCCTAAAAAATCAACAATCTTTCCAGCAAAAAGCATGGCTATTGCATAGATGATTGAGAAGACGGCCGTTATTGTTCCGTAATGGGATTCATCCCAATGAAATTCAGGTTTGATAAACTCATCCCAGGTCAGAGAGAGCACCTGACGATCCAGATAGTTTACCGTCAGAGCTATGAACATCATAAAACAAATTACCCATCTGTAATTTGTCATTTTTTCTCCTGTGTTTTGATTCATGATATTGTTTATTTTTCGTTTTCAATCCTGTTTATTTGCGTGCCTGCTGAATGACATCCAATGCAAAACGACATTTGTCTGAAATATAAGCCCAGTCCTCGGAAGCTATCCGGTCTTTAGGGAACAGTTTGGATCCCATTCCGACACAGGTTGTACCCGCTTTCATCCAGGCTGTCAGATTTTCTTCCGTAGGTTCAACTGCGCCTGTTGCCATAATCATTGACCAAGGTAACGGAGCCTTCACATTTTTCACGAAAGAAGGACCTCCGACATTTCCCGCCGGAAATATCTTTACAAGATCACAGCCCAGTTCCTGTGCCAGACCTATTTCCGTAACGGAACCACAACCCGGTGTATAAGGAACCAGATGGCGGTTACACAATCTGGCTATTTCAGGATTCAAATAAGGACCAACAACAAAATTCGCTCCATATTGAAGATACAGAGCTGCTGTTGGAGCATCAACTACCGAACCTATTCCCAAAATCATTTCAGGACAGTTCCTGCCTGCATATTTTATCAGCTGAACAAACACTTCGCTCGCAAAATCTCCACGATTTGTAAATTCAAATGCCCTTACGCCACCGTCATAACAGGCTTGTAATACCTGACACGCCACTTTTGCGTCACTATGATAGAATACAGGAACCATTCCTGTATGCTGCATTGTCTGCAATACCTGTAATTTATTAAATGCTGCCATTTTATTTTCTCTATTTATCTGGAAACACGGCCGGAACCGTCTCCTTTCATTAAATTTTCTACTTCTTTTACGGTTACTTCATTGTAATCTCCATAAATCGTATGCTTCAGACAGGAAGCTGCCACTGCGAAATTCAAGGCCTTCTGATCATCTCCTTCATAAGTAAGCAGACCATAAATCAAACCACCCATGAATGAATCTCCTCCGCCGACACGGTCAACAATGTGAGTGATATCATATCGAGGAGACTGATATAGTTTTTTGCCATCGTACAAAACTCCGCCCCATGTATTATGATTGGCATTGATTGAACCTCTCAATGTTACTATGACTTTCCTTGCACGAGGGAAACGTTTCATCAATTGTGTGCAGACACTTTCAAATTCGGATGCATTTACCTGACCATCAGTAGCTGTAACATCAAATCCTTCCGGTTTGATGCCGAATACTTTTTCAGCATCCTCTTCATTTCCCAGAATCACATCACAACCGGCTACAAGCTCAGGCATAACTTCAGAAGCTGTCTTTCCATATTTCCAAAGATTCTTTCGATAATTCAAATCACAGGATACAGGAACGCCCAGTCTGTTTGCTGCTCTGATAGCTTCCAGACAGACATCTGCCGCTCCCTGACTGATTGCCGGAGTAATTCCTGTCCAGTGAAACCAGTCTGCTCCTTCAAAGACCTCATCCCAGTCTATCATTCCCGGTTCTATCTGAGAGATGGAGGAATATGCACGGTCATAAACGACCTTGCTTGCACGAGCTACAGCTCCCGTTTCCAGGAAATAGATTCCAAGACGGTCACCTCCATAAATCACATGACTTGTCTTTACTCCATGCTTATGAAGATCCTTTACACAGGCGGCTGCTATGTCATTATCAGGAAGGCGCGTCACAAATTCAGCATTCATCCCATAATTAGCCAGTGAAACAGCCACATTGGCTTCGCCTCCACCAAACGTTGCACTCAATTCATTACTCTGACTGAAGCGAAGATATCCGGGAGTTGCCAGACGAAGCATGATCTCACCGAATGTTACTATCTTTTTCATTTCTGATTATCTTATATTAAAAATTAAAATATCGTTTTGCATTATAGTAGGATATGTCAGCAACCATCTGCTTCAAGAAATCCATTTCACTCCGTGGCAGTTTTCCTGCCTCTACATCCTCTCCTATCAGATTACACAGGATTCTACGGAAATATTCATGACGTGGATAAGACAGAAAACTACGTGAATCTGTCAGCATTCCTATAAAGCGACTTAACAGCCCCATTGATGAAAGAGCATTCATCTGCTTTCTCATTCCGTCTTCCTGATCAAGGAACCACCAGCCTGCACCCAGCTGCATCTTTCCCGGAACCGAACCGTCATTGAATGTATACGCCATTGTTGCCAACACTTCATTATCCTTTGGATTCAGACTGTAAAGAATGGTCTTTGCCAATTTTCCCTCTCTGTCCAGACGATCCAGAAACTTATGACCTACGGCAGAACAGTTTACCTCAAGAATGGCATCAAAACCGGTATCAGGTCCCAGCTGTTTAAACATCCGTGTGGAATTGTTTCGAATAACACTGATATGATACTGCTGCGCCCAGCCTTTTTCCCAGTCCATTACTGCCAGTTCATAAAGAAGGGCACTTCTTATTTTCCCAATTTCCTCCTTGTCCAGCTGCTTCCCATCCATCACCTTACTGAAGATACTTTGAACCTCTGATTCTGTATAATCATCCGCATAGAAATTATCCATTCCATGATCCGAAAGGCGACATCCCATTGATTCAAAGAAGTCATGACGTTTACGAAGAGCGGTCAATAAATCTGAATAAGAAGAGATATTCATATCAGCCGAAGCCGCCAGCTTTTCTATATAGGCACGATAAGTAACCGGATTTTCAACAGCCATTACTTTATCCGGTCTCCAGGCCGGATAGACCTTTGTCTTGATCGGATTCTTCTGAAGATACTGATGATATTCCAATGTATCAGCTGGATCATCTGTGGTACATACAACCTCTACATTACATTTTTCCATAATGGCGTTTGCACGGAAAGCTTCCGTCTTCAACATTGCATTACAGGAATCATATATTTCACGTGCGGTCTGAGGTTTTAACAATGTATCTATTCCGAATATACGACTAAGCTCCAGATGTGTCCAATGGTATAAAGGATTACGCATGGTATATGGGACTGTTTCCGCCCACTTTTCAAACTTTGCATAATCATCTTTATTCCCTGTTATATATTCCTCCGGTATTCCATTACCTCGCATGGCGCGCCATTTGTAATGATCTCCGCCTAACCATATTTCAAATAAATTTTTAAACTGATAGTTTTCGGCTATCATCTTTGGATCCAAATGACAGTGATAATCAATTATTGGCAAATGTTCTGCACTTTCATGATATAATTCTCTTGCTGAATCATTTGTCAGCATAAAGTCTTTGTTTATAAAACTTTCCATATATTTTGTATACGATTTTGTTAACTATATAAATAAACAGTCCTCTCCTCGAAAAAGAGAAACTATCTGATCTGCTTTTTTGTTAATGAGTTTTTTCCATATATATTTTCGTTGTGTTTTCATCACTAACAAAAAAACACATTAATCATATGTCATAGTAAACATATAATAACAAATAACAAATATAGAGATTATTTTAAATATACGACACACAAAAAACTTTCAAGTTATCACCTTTATATTATTTTACATTTATATTTGATTATTTAAGCAACATGAGTTTCTATCCTAAAAGAAGTACCAAAAATTCGTTTTTTTCTAAAAAAATGTTTAACAAACCTCTCCTTTATAAAGACTATCTATTACGTCTTTCTCTACTGAAACGTCCATTGCATTACCGATATTTAAAAGTTCCGGATTTTTCTTATCTCTACGGATTCCTAGAAATCATATCAGTAGAACAATAAGATTTTTCATTTTATAGTTGTATAGTCTAACTACATTAAGTCTACAAATTCTTTTTGTTTAAGACTAGACGGATATTTATAATCTTCTGATTTCATATTTTGAGAACTTCTTCTATTTATCAAGAGTTTATAGAGATGTTCTCCATATAAACTTGCAGAAACAGATCACTTTGATAGAATACATTCATCTTACAAATCTCACATCAACACCTTTTGATTCGGCCTTATTCATTATAGAACGAACAGATATATCAATTTTTCCCGAAACGAACTCAGGAATATTGTATGAAGACATGGAGTTCTTATAATAATCACGTTTTTTTTGTGGAAGCATAAAAGGTTTGCCTACTACACCTTCGGCTGAAATATGTGCTATATAAGGACGAGTATATAAACCATCATCTCTTCTACTGCTAAAAACAAACCATCGTCCATTACTTGTCCATGAATGATAACTTTCCACATCCGGACTATTCACTTCTTTTAATGATCGATGTTCACAAGTTCTTAAATCGATCAACTGTAAATCTGCATCTTTATGCCAGATCGTGAAATATCCATAATCAGATAATGTATACATTAAATAATTTCCATCTGGAGATACTCTCGGGAATGAAACACTCCTGCCATTCTTTTCCGCAGAATATAAAGTATCCACCTTGTTTCCGAATTTTCTGTTTTGAGGATCAAATGAAATCGAGCACAAACTATATTTGATCTTTTGATAATCATCCGGCATCTTACATGCTTTAGCCGTACAAAAATATAAAATTTTACCATCAGCAGAGAAGGTAGGCAAATTCTCAAATGACAACTCGGATGACAATAAATCTGAAGTAACTAATTCATGTTTCTCTGCATCATAAACTAACACATCAGAATTCTCATCATAAACTTCAATTCGATTTCTATTGTTAGAATGAAAAAACTGCTTTGTTATGTTTGTTGAAAAAGCAACAAATCGTCCTTCGGGATGCCAAGAAGGATAAGCTAAAGACGAGATTGTATCAGGTGTCTTGGTATTTAATTTCTCAAGTTTTCCGTTCCTGAACAAATAAGTCCCAGCTTTTTTCTGACGCATATGAAATAAAAAACAATCTGGACGACGACTTGAAAAAGAATGACAATTCATACAATTCCCATTCGTTTGAAAATTTTCCAAGAAAGATTCCTCTTCAAAATTTGTCAGATTCCGTTGATAAATTCCCATTGTTTTCCATTCCTCATAACCTGGAGCTATCTTACGATAAGCCAAATAAGAATCCATCTTATCTTTAGATACATAAATAGAGAATGACTTATATTCGTTCCAATGATTATTCTCTTTTACAGCAACACTTACAATTATATTACCATCCAAAGATTTTAATAATAAATTTCTCCATTCAGACAAAGGTATCTGAAATGTACGTTTTTTCAAATGCGTAACGAATGAATGGTCCGAACTAACAAATTTTACAAAAGCCTCTTCAACATCTTTTTCCAGTCCAAAATTTAATGGTGCTATATTTACAGGAACTGTTACATTTATATAATCAGGATAAATTTCAGGCAATTTATCTAAATGCTTTTCTATTTCAGGATACTGATCTTTACAGGATATTAATCCTATAACAGAAATCAAACAACATAAAAATATATATAATTTATTCATCTACTTATTCCTTCCTTTTATCTAAAAATAAAATAATACCAATAAGAATTCCCAAAAGCCCGATACATCATACTAGCCAAACCTTCATTATTACGATTAGCTAATATTTGTTTTCTAAATTCAAAATATCGATTCATTATTGAAGGATCTAATGAATACTGATTCAAACCTTCCAGATTATTTTCATACGAAACTATTAATGCTTCCTGGAACAATACTGGTAAAGTTGGCAATAGCGGAGTTTTGTAATAAGTCTGTATATTTTCCAAAAAACTTTTCATGTCTTTCCTTAAAAGATATGTACACATTAAATATTGAAATGCTGTTTGAGCTTTTTGGGGATTTGCTATAACAGGTAAAGCCATTGAGCTTTCAATTGCAGATCCACGAACTTTCAATCCCATTGTATCATTCACCGATAATAGTTGACGTTTAGTTCCCAACAAAGCATCCTCATTAACTAAATTATCATTATAAAGATATTTTCGATGCTGTTGAGCCCATTTTTTATAAGTGAAAGATTTCTCTAATAACTCAATATATTTTTCGGCCACCTTATACTCTCCATAAATTATATTTGTTTGAACTAATCTTTGAAGCATTCGCACATTAAAATTACCTCTAGCACATATACATCCTTCAAAAGCCAAACGTTGAGATAAAGCAATATTTCCCGCTGTAAAATATATATCACTTAATAAAACAGCTATGTCTTCAGTATTATTGTATTCAACCACTAATCCTAATTCATTCTTTATCTGATAATTTAAAAGATCATCGTCCAATCGTCCCTGTTCAGACAATGAACGGGCAAGAATATTCATATATAAATAATTTGTCAAATTTCCCTTACAATTGTTCTGAATTTTATCCCATTGTTCTGTTCTTGAATAAAAATCCAATTCCATATAACGATTCATCTCCCATTCGCCAAATCGAGAAAAGCACCAATATACCCAGCCACATAACAACAAACAACATACAGAAATAATTAAATTTTGAATCTTCCCCTTTTTGATAATCATCCCCTTTAGATGAAGAGTTAAAGCCAATGCTATGACAAATAGTAACGTTATCCATGAATAATATATTATAGGTTTGGGGACTGACAACCTATGATAATAAGCATCGGGCAAGAAAGCAAATCTCACTTCACTAATCCATCCCCAATAGTAAAAGACATAAGCAATAGCAGATGCCATAATGAGTGGCAATAATGAGATCCATTTTCTACGATCTAACATTACAGACTCATACAAGAACACAATAAAAGCAAACAGCAAATTTCCAGAACCGGCTATTACTGAAAGTAATAAAACACAAATCAACTCCAATAAAAACCTAAAACGTGCAGATTTTATCAGCAGACACAGATAAAAAAGACAAACAACCTCGACAAACACGATAGTTCCTTGATAAAAATAATTAATATCAAACATAGCACACAATTGAGCTATGACCGGAATCCACCCCAATACTATGAAAACAGAAGATCCTGTTATCTTCTTTAAAATACATCCTGTTACACATGCCGTCGAAGTCAAAAGAACGGATGTTATCAAAGAACCGGCATAAGGATAAAGGAAAAATTGCATAAAGAATTGTGATAACCAAACAGAAAATCCTCCTGGTTCTGAGGCACATTCTATAAACCAATCAAAGTCAACCAAGAATAATTGACTTTGTTCTTTAAAATAGAATAGATATGAATAATAATTTTGTAAAAAGAGGAATAAAAGTATTCCCGTACAGATCCCAAATATAGATATTTTCAGATTTAAATTTTCTTTTATATGATTCATGATATTCTTTAGATCTATAATAAACCGATAATATTTGTTACAAATATAAAGAATTATTCACTTGTTATAAATTTTCAAAAATTCTTTTTAAGAACCAAGCCTTATAAAATCAATCATTTCCCTAAAACCTGTTCAAGTAAAATTTTTAAATATTGACCAAATCAATGATATATCTTAAATTTGCAACTTATTGAGAAAACTTATAAAAATGAGACTATCCGAACTTAAAACTGGAGAAAAAGGCATCATCGTAAAAATAATGGGACGTGGAGCTTTTCGTAAACGTATCATTGAAATGGGATTTATCCGTGGAAAAGAGGTACAAGTTATAAAAAATGCTCCCTTAAAAGATCCTATTCATTATCGAATCATGGGATACGACGTTTCTCTTAGACGTCAAGATGCATCTTTAATTGAAATTGTCAGTGCAGCAGAATTTGTTACAGAAACAGATCCTTTAATCACAAAAACAACTAATGCACTAACTCTTCCTTCTAATGAAACTCTGAAAGAGTTTGCAAATAAAAAAGGGAAAACTATTAATGTTGCATTAGTAGGAAATCCTAATTGTGGTAAGACTTCATTATTTAATAACATATCTGGTTCTCACGAACACGTTGGTAACTACGGAGGAGTAACTGTCGACGCTAAGGAAAGTGAATTTACATATAAAGATTATACAATTCGAATCATTGATCTTCCTGGTACATATTCTCTTTCAGCTTATACTCCTGAAGAATTATATGTACGTAAACAACTGAATGAAGACGAACAACCTGATATCGTTATCAATGTTATTGATGCATCCAATCTGGAAAGAAATTTATATCTAACAACACAGTTAATAGATATGGATACACAGATGGTTATTGCTTTAAACATGTTTGATGAACTTCGAAAAAAAGGGGATAAATTCGATTATGATTCTTTAGGAAAAATGATTGGTTGTCCTATTGTTCCAACAGTAAGCAAGACTGGAGAAGGCATCAAAAATCTTTTCGATAGAGTCATCAGTGTTTATGAAGGGAAAGATCCTATCATCAAGCATATACATATCAATTATGGTGAGATTATAGAAAAAGGGATCTCTAACATCAAACAAAAGATTGATTGTATTGATGGAAATATGCCTAAATGTATATCAAAACGTTATCTAGCCATAAAACTTTTAGAAAACGACAAAGAAGTTGAAGATAGAATAAAAAATGATCCCAACGGGAATCTTCTTATTCAAGAGAGGGACCAAAATGCGGCTCAGATAGAAAAACTTCTTCAAGAAGATTGTGAAACAGCCTTAACCGATGCTCGATATGGTTTTATTTCAGGAGCATTAAAAGAAACTTTTATCCAAAATAAAATTAAAGAAGCATCAAGTACACAACTGATAGATTTATTTGTAACGAACAAGGTTCTAGGTTTCCCTATTTTTCTTCTTCTAATGTGGCTCATGTTCGAAGCAACTTTCACTATAGGACAATATCCTATGGATTGGATTAACTGGTGTGTCGAAGCCCTTGGTAATTTTGTTCGACATAACATGACTGACGGACCTCTAAAAGATCTTATCGTTGATGGAATTATCGGCGGTGTTGGCGGTGTTATTATATTTTTACCCAACATTCTTATTTTGTACGCTTGTATTTCATTTATGGAAGACTCAGGATATATGGCCAGAGCTGCTTTCATCATGGATAAACTCATGCACAAAATGGGATTACATGGGAAATCATTCATTCCTTTAGTAATGGGATTTGGATGTAATGTACCTGCTGTTATGGCCTGTAGAACGATAGAAAGCAGAACAAGCAGAATGGTTACTATTCTTGTTACTCCTTTAATGAGTTGTAGTGCCAGACTTCCTGTTTTTGTTTTAATCATCGGAGCATTATTCCCTAAAAATGCCAGTTTTATGCTATTTGCACTATACTTAACTGGTATATTTCTGGCTATTTTATTAGCAAGAATATTTAAGCGCTTCTTATTCAATGAAGAAGATACTCCTTTTGTTATGGAATTACCTCCATATCGAATGCCAACAGCAAAATCTGTATTCATTCACATGTGGGAAAAAGCCAAACAATATCTTAAAAAGATGGCTGGAATCATTCTTGTCGCTTCTATTATAGTATGGTTCCTTGGTTATTTTCCAAGAGAGACAGTTAACACAGCTACTTTTAAACAACAGATTATAGATATAGAACAATCCGATCTAACTTCTGAAGAAAAGTCTGAAAAATTAAATGATTTGGAATATCAGATAGCAATGGATCATCAGGAAAATTCATATATCGGTAAATTAGGTCAATTCATTTCTCCTGTTATGGAACCACTTGGCTTTAATTGGAAAATCAGTGTAAGTATATTATCCGGTATGGCTGCCAAGGAAATAGTAGTTAGTACTTTAAGTGTTCTTTATACAGGAAACAGTGAAAACGAACAAGCTCTAACAGAACGATTATTAGGAGAAACAAATCCTGATGGAACTGCGGTCTTCACTCCTTTAGTAGGCTTAAGCTTGATGCTTTTTGTATTACTTTATTTCCCATGTATTGCAACAATTGTTGTGATTGTAAAAGAATCGCATTCATGGAAATGGGGTGCTTTTGTAGTATTATATACAATCTGTTTAGCATGGCTCGTCTCATTCCTTGTTTATCAAATAGGTAGTTTAATCATCTAAAAAATTATTTATACATGGCCTCCAATATTCTTAAACAAATACTTGTAACCAGTACCAGTATATTATTGCCCTCAATAATTAATGCCCAGCAAAAGCCCAATGTCATTCTGATCTTAGCTGATGATATGGGATTTGGAGATGTTCGTTGTAATAATCCATATTCAAGAACAAAAACTCCGGCTATTGATCAATTAGCCAGCGAAGGTATTCGGTTCACAGATGCTCATTCTGCCGGATCACTGAGTGGCCCTTCTCGCTATGGACTGGTTACAGGCCGATATTTCTTCAGAGAAACGAAGAAAGAAGAATATTGGGGCTATTTAAAACCATATCTTCAAAAAGACAGACTTACTATTGGGTCCTTGATGCAAAATGCAGGTTATACAACGGCTTGTGTTGGTAAATGGCATTTAGGACTTGATTGGAAACTAAAAGATCCAAATAAGCCTCATATACTTAATCCTAAGAAATTTGATTACACCAATACTGATTTCACTCAAAAAGTACATGGCGGACCAACAGAAAGAGGTTTTGATTATTCCTTTATTCTACCAGCATCACTAGATATGCCTCCTTATGTTTTTGTAAAAAATGACAAAGTGGTAGATCCGAATGTTATCCTTACGGCAGATGTATATTCTACCAAAAGCAAAGATGAAACGGTTTATGCATGGGACAAGAAACATACAAAGGATAGTGATATCTATTGGGAACGAGGTGTCTGGTGGAGAAATGGGGAAATGTCAAAATCTTTTAAATTTGAGGAATGTCTCCCTACAATCGTAAAAGAAGGTATCTCTTTTATTGAAAGAGAAGGTAATAAAGATAAACCATTCTTCCTTTATTTACCTCTAACAGGTCCTCACACACCGTGGTTACCAGAAGAAAGATTTAAAGGACAAACAGAATTGGGGGTTTATGGCGATTTTATTCGAAACATCGATGATGTCGTTGCACAAGTTAACAATACTCTCAAAAAAATGAAAATTGATGATAATACGATTATTATCTTTGCGAGTGATAATGGAGCTGCATGGGAAGAAGATGATATTCAAAAATATGGTCATCAAGCAAATTGGAGCCGTAGAGGAGAAAAAGGAGATGCCTGGGATGGCGGACATCATGTTCCATTAATTGTAAAATGGCCCCAAAGCCATTCCAAAAACCAAATTTCAGACCAGACCGTAGGGTTAGTTGATATCTTTGCTACTCTAGCCGATCTTACTAATCAAAAGATTGAAGTTGGACAAGCTGAAGATAGTTTTAGTTTCCTCCCTATTTTGAAAGGTCAGTTACATGCTAAAACTCGTGACCATATTATTTATCTTTCTGGCTCAGGGAAGTTGGCAATAAAAGAAGGAGAATGGAAATACATTGACGGACTAGGTTCATGTGGATTTAGTTTTCCATATAATGTTACTCCAGTAGAAAATGGTCCTAAAGGTCAATTATATCAATTATCTGAAGATCATTTGGAAACAAATAACTTATATTTATCACAACCTCAAAAAGTGGAATATTTATCTAATCGTTTAAAAACATTAGTAAACCAAGGACATAGTAGAGATTATTAATAATCTCTACTTTATACACAATAAAAAGAATTTATTAACGTATTTATTATGTGGCAAGAAATAGCAATTTATATTATAGCCTTCCTTATCATAATTTATGTGGGAAAAAAAATATTCAAGTTATTTACAAGTTCAGGTGAAAAGAATTGCAATTGTGGTTGTGGAACTTGTCCTCTTAAAGATAAGAAATGTGAAAAAAGATAGAAATTCAAATAACATAAAGAATTTAAATTCTTGTACCCTATTAAAGAAGAATACCATGATAAACAAATATGAACAACCATGCTTGATAAAGATTATAAAACAAACATACTATAATAAAAGACATATAAGCCTTATTGCATTTATTGTGTGTTATATTTTTTTCTCTTGCTCATCACCTTCTTTTGAAGATGATTTGTCTTTAAGAAAACAAATAAATGATTCTCTCTATACAGTAAATTATCAATTGGCTAAAAATAGAATAAAACGTATCCAATCTACGTATAATCTGAAAAATAAAAAAGTATTCAAGATGGTCCATACATCTGATCCGCATCTTTCAGAATTTTCAAAAAGTAATCATTTCAAATATCCTATAAATTTGCTTCAGTCTGTTAAATTTGCGAATGAAACTGATTTAAATTTTAATGCACTGGTTATAACCGGCGATTTTATATCAAATCATAAGGATAAAAATTTAGCTTTAGAATATCTAGAATCTTTTACGAGTGTATTAAACTTAAATAATTTAATACCAACCTTTACCTGTACAGGGAATCATGATTCTAACATTATAAATGATTCTTTTTCATCTTTTATTACCCCCATTGATATTTATAAAATAGCACATACATCATCACCTCAATCTGAATATTCATTAAAAAGTCAAAAATATAATCACAATTATTTTTATGCAGATGTTCTTAATCCCCAAGGAGGATATATACGATTCATATCATTAGATATGTTAGATCAACCTTATAAAATTTATAATACGATGTACTATGCATCATATAGTCAAGAACAAATTAATTGGTTAGGGAATATAGCCTTAAAAGAAAACATGACAGAACAACACAGTGTTATCATAATGAATCATTATCCATTTCAACCTCATTCACCTGAAGCTTTGACTTATTTATGTGATGGTGATTATGTTCATAACTGGAATATGATTCCCGAAATTGTCGAATCTTTCAGAAATAAAACATCTATAAAAAAATCATTTACCAATAAAATATCCGAAAAAGACAGTATTAATGTAAATTTCGATTTCAGTACTAGTAAAGGAGAATTTATATGCTATTTAGGAGGACACACTCATTGTTTTGGTTTCTTCAATATACTTGGAATTCATTATAAAAATAAATATCTACCTCCACAACAAATGATTTTATGTACAAATCAAGCTCCTGATGTAAAAGGTGTTGTTTACAACAGAGTAGCAAGAAACGAAGATACACTATCTAGTAATAGTTTCAATATATATTATATTGATACTAAAGATAAGAAAATTTATATAACATTCTTCGGTGCTTATATTCCAGAAAACGATTTATCGTTTCCTGAAATTATTGTTTTATCCTATAAATAGGATAGGAGAAATAGAAATAAGCTGTATCTTTGTTCCTCAAACCTATAAACCTATAATAGGTTTATAGGTCAAGTTTATACATAAAAAATCAAAACATGCTACAGAAATTTATTAATGAGCATTATTTCGAATTATTTGTTTTCACCTTTATTTTCGGATTACTACTATACGGTACAATTGGATTTGATGGTATAGATGAGATATGTGCATTTTTACTCTTTATATTTTTAATATTTGGAGTGTTCAATACTAAAAATTGGGTATTTAATAAATCATTTCTAATCACAATTGGTGTTTTTATATTTTATCTAATTTATTCTGTTTTAATAAACAGTAATACCAAACAAGCCATTATCAAAGATTTGATCATAGAATTCAAACCCTATTTAGCTTTCTTTGCTACTTATATTCTTTATCCGAAATTTTCGGATAATCAAAAAAGTCTATTAAAAATCATTTCAATAGGATTTTGGTTTATATTATTGTTTTTAGGGATACTTAGCTTAAAAGATCAGTTCATTATCAACGCAGTTATGTTTCATAACTCTTATTATGCAGCTTGTTCTATAGCTATTGCTTTAATTGTACTATTTTGTGGCAGTGATACTAAAAGAGATAAAATATTATTTATTCTTTTATTATCTGTTGGACTATTTTCAACTCGTTCAAAATTCTATGGATTTTTTATTTTATCTATTATTCTAACAATTGTTGCCCCTAAATTAAAAACATTTA
>JAHHQS010000066.1 GCA_020026285.1 Parabacteroides sp.
CTCTTTTATTAGATTGAAGTCATAAGTTGCATTCTTATTATTTATAATTGATTTCTTTTTAAATATGACAGCATAAGGAGAACAAGAAAATATTTTCTTTTTAGGAAGATCCAATACCTTATTCATGCTTTTTCCAACTCGCCTCACCTGTTCTTCATAATCAAGTATCGTTTTTATTGGGATTTCACATTCATCCTGTTTGGGAGACATGTAAACATAATCCGTTCCATAAGATAAATTCTTATTTTTCCAATGTCCTGATTCGTCTATATCAATAAAGATGTAAAGCCCCCTATTGGGTTCTGCATTCCAACTAAGAATATCAGGAATGCTTTCACACAAATCGTTCGTGTAATTAATTATTTCCCGTATCATATTTTATTTATCTGATTTTACATAAAGACAGCCAAATCCTTGCGAGCAAAGGCTTCCTGCTCCAGATTCATACATTAAGTGCAAAAGTTCATCTGGAGCCTTTATACGCAAAGTACACATAAAGCCACGAACATCCGTTTGTTCTTTTGTAAAAGCCTTTATGGTGGTTTTAACAGATTTAGGTTCGTCTAAAACTTCCAGATCACATTCACTTATTGGATAGTCTGAAGGACGTCCGTAAAATGATAGAAAGCGATCAAACAAACCTTTAAAAAAGATCGTTTTGGCACGAACATCCAAAGGGGATAAATAATCGATTTTTCCATCTATACGTTTAAACTTCAGACATAAAGGCGACATTGTTCTGAACGTTGCTATTCCATTAAATTCCGGAGCAGGCATGACTTCAACACTCTTGATAATGAATTGAACTTTTGATATCCTATCTCCTATTTCAAATATCTGATTCTGGAATAATCCCTGAATAAAATCCTGAGTACTCTTTTCTGGGAGAAAAGATATCTGCCATTCTATTGTATCAGAAAATATCTGTATTCTGTGCTCATCTCTAAGAATACGTCTTTTCTCTATCTTGAAACGAGAAAAATTGAATAGCTTGAAAGTTTTTCCACTTTCTAATTTAAATCCATTATCATGAAGCCATTCAGAATATTCTTTATCAGCACTAGACAATATTTTATAAATGGCAGCAGACTGTTCATATTGGTAATTAATTGGCAACTTATTACCGAAAGCTGCTTTATTAACTTCTAATATTATTTTAAATCTCATTCTATTCTATTTTAATTACATTATTTCCATATCCTGTATTATTTTCCCTTCCAGGCCATTTAAATGTTTATCCAGCTCCTTTTCTGAAATCAGATTCTCAGCCAAAGCTCTTTGTATTAAAGACTGATATCGAAAAGCTTCATCTGTGAAGGGATAACTTCCCCATCCTTCTTCCATGATATTAGGCTTAATCCTTTCATCGAAGATACGATTATAATATTCATCGTTTATAATATCCAAATCTTTCAGACGATGAACCGTTGCCGCTATCGATATGCCATATGAAGACCTGAGTGAAGAGAGTTCGCTTAATAACAATTGACTACGTCTGGTACCTATATAAGCCGTCACCACATTTTCAGGCAGAAGCAAAGCGGATGCAAAACGATGACAAAGACGTTCCCGCAAATTAAAGGATAGAAGATTGATGGAAGGGAACAACAGATGTGCCAGTTCGTGCAAGGCTGTAAAGCGCTTTCGTTCTACTTTCACCTGTTTTCTCAACACCATAAAAGGTATGGTCCGATTCACCCAGCCACATAAACCGTCCACCTCGTCATCCCAATCCATTTCAAGGATCCTGACGCCCGCCAATTCGAGCATCCTGCAAACAGACGGAATAGCGTCAGAACCTAACTTCCATTCCTCTCTTAATCTGTTTGCATAACGTTCCATATACTCAAAAGTCGTCTCAATTGATAAAGAGAACGGATTATAAAAATCGCAAGTCACATTTAGCAACTGTTCCAATGAAAGATAATGACTTAACCAGAACACGACATCCGAAGCGATCCGCTGCTTTAACTCCAGCGAAATCTCATTCTTACTTCTGAAATGCAGATTTGATATAGCAATAGAGGCATGTCCCTCCAGAGAATCTTTTCCTATTCGATAAAATCTTAATAAAGCATCCAATACGATTGGAGAAGGATACATCAAGCCGCGTTCATATTTCGATATAGCCTGCTTTGTAACCAGACCATGAAGAGCCTGGCTGACTTCCTCCAGAGTAAGTCCTCTTATCTTTCTTATATTTCTGAGCTGATGTGGTAATTGTTCTTTCATTTTAGTAAAATAATGGTTTACAAATATCGATAATAATATTTAAAAATCAACCAGAATCTATATGTTTCTAAACATAATAAGCTATAAAAGATAAGCTTAATTCCATAAGGTATGATTAAAAGAACAAGATCTTCATATTCCAATTCTGTAAATGGATAGTTTCAATTCCATAAGGTACGATTAAAAGATTCTATCAAAAGAAGGTTCTGCGAAATCTTGTACCAGTTTCAATTCCATAAGGTACGATTAAAAGATGATTAAAATAGTATACCCATTAGTAATTATTATGTTTCAATTCCATAAGGTACGATTAAAAGGGTAGATATTCGAGAGTTAAGGGCAAAACATGCTAGGTTTCAATTCCATAAGGTACGATTAAAAGTCGTATCACAGATTCTATCTTAACACGCCGTTATTGGTTTCAATTCCATAAGGTACGATTAAAAGACAAAACAAAGGTTCATTCAATATTTCTGAACAGGGGTTTCAATTCCATAAGGTACGATTAAAAGTAAACTGCCTATGCCTATAGGTCGAAAATACACCTGTTTCAATTCCATAAGGTACGATTAAAAGAGGTATTCCAGAACTCGGTAAGGAATTTCTTATCGTGTTTCAATTCCATAAGGTACGATTAAAAGAGCGTTACGCTGACCGTAATACTGCTTGGGAAACTGCGTTTCAATTCCATAAGGTACGATTAAAAGTGTAATTGTGTCGGGTTGTTCCGGTATTCGGTTTCTAGTTTCAATTCCATAAGGTACGATTAAAAGTCAATATTTATATTTGACAAGATTAAGAACTATATAGTTTCAATTCCATAAGGTACGATTAAAAGCAGATGAAGATTAAAGATTATATTTACTTCGAAGAAGTTTCAATTCCATAAGGTACGATTAAAAGATAAAATTATTAAACACACTTTGTATTTAGGTTTAAAGTTTCAATTCCATAAGGTACGATTAAAAGATGAATCAACTGAAGTAATTCTGCAAGAATACGATGTGTTTCAATTCCATAAGGTACGATTAAAAGAAGAATAGAGCGACAAAGACACAGGCTAGTGACGAGTTTCAATTCCATAAGGTACGATTAAAAGCCATTATATAGAGTGTGTAGAACTTCCTAGAATAGAGTTTCAATTCCATAAGGTACGATTAAAAGCGTGCCCTTATTGCGGTCAGCCGTTACCTTCAGATAGTTTCAATTCCATAAGGTACGATTAAAAGCTTACAAGAACAAGGTTCAGAACAAACACCGAAAAGGGTTTCAATTCCATAAGGTACGATTAAAAGATCCGGATACTGCTGAAATGTTTATGTCAGCTGTGTTTCAATTCCATAAGGTACGATTAAAAGATCTCCAGTTAGAAGATCCGACAGAGGAAAACATTGGTTTCAATTCCATAAGGTACGATTAAAAGAAGAGGACTGTGATTTTTTGAAAGGAAAATCACTAGAGTTTCAATTCCATAAGGTACGATTAAAAGCGTTGCCACATGTAATCCGGTCGTTGTCCTCTTCTTTGTTTCAATTCCATAAGGTACGATTAAAAGTTTGATTTGGAAGGCGAGAACTCCCACTTAGCCGAGTTTCAATTCCATAAGGTACGATTAAAAGCCTAAATTAATAAAAATAATAAGGACTCATTTCCAGAAACTTAGATAATGCAAATCTAATATTTTTAATTCGATAAATTGTCGATCTGCAATTCTATGAAAATACCGTGGAATCGACAGCTTAGTCAACTTTCTGATTTTCAATATGTCAAAGATCTCATTCCATTTTTCTTCCACATATTCTGGAAGGAAAAAGTGTCATCGAGATTTTATCTTCTATTCAACCACGGTTAAAGATACATAAAATGTTATCATTTTCTCTTTTTCACAATGAATATTTTCAACCCCTTTTAAATCGATCAGATATATTCTACTTGAAACATAATTTCTTATATACATCATAGTATATTTCGTTCAAAACATCCCGGATTTTCTTAAATATGTCCCTTGTTTTTTACAAGACTCAAGACATTTTTATTTTTCTTCTTTAGTGGAAAGATTAATCGTTGCATATTCCTTTTTTATCTATTCGCCAACAAGAAAAACATGAAATATTCAGAACGGAATTGTAGTCTCTAGAACTTGTTCTGCTATTTTGAGAATGTATCAAGTCTACCTGACACCCAAAATCTCCACAGAAATTCTATTTTTTTATATCCAGATCATAAACTTTCCATTTATTGTCACCACTCAAAACTACTTTTGCTATGACATCACAATCTTCTGTAATATTATATTTACGCAAAATTGAACGATGCACATATATCTTGTCTATAAAAGCAAAATCTGGTTTCTCTTCAAATCCAAAGATTTCGTTTTTATATTTCACACATAAACGCCCTTCAATGATCTTTTTTAAATTTTCACAATCATCATCATTAAGTTGAATATCCAGAAATTTTATTCTTTTTTCTCCTTCCTTAGTCTATTTAATACAATAGGTTACTCTCAACGCATCTCCTATCCTCGGTCGCAATGCAGTCTGATCAAATCGAACAATATCACTTAGATCCGGACCTAAAACGACATGAAACAGTTGTTTTTTTACATTTACATCATCAACCACCGCGACTCCGCTTTTCATAAAAGGGAGAACTTCCTCTTTGGAACAACTATTAATGGTAGCTATACTTTCTCTTTTCTCGTTTTTATACTTCTTATCAAATACCTGATAACGAACAAAATCACCCTGTCTGAAATCTAACGTTTTGTATTTGTAAAATATCAGTTTGGAGTCTTGATTCAAAATATGGATAACTTTCGATTCCGTATTAATGTAATCAATCGCCCCATATTTGAAAGGAAGAATGGACCATACTTTCTCATCAGATAATTTTACCATCAACGGAATTATTTTTTTTTCAGCAGACTGATTATGCTGATAACTATTCTGTACCGTTCTGAAATGCTTTTCTTCAGCGAATGAATATCTGAAACTGACTATATCCCCTGGCTTTGCAGTACTCAGACATTTAAAATTTTTACACTTCACTTGAAATGAAAAATTCTTTCCATCAAATAAAGAACATTTTTCCACATTATCAGTAACCCACTTCTCTGTTATAACAAAGTTTTTCCACTCAAATTGATTATATACAAAATCTTCCGCTTCATACTTGCACTTGAGAAAATCAAACCTTTTATGCTGATTATCCATTTCAGTTAAGTGTTGCATCAAAGAATTATATTTCTCCGAAAGATTCCAATTCTTCTGCAACCGGTGTTTTTCGTAAGTTTCCAGTTCTTTTTTCGCAGCAGATTTGTTACCATCCTGAATCAGACATTCGGCTAAGGCCAGGTGTATATCGCCTAAAAAATCTTCGTTTTTCTCCAATTGTTTTGCTTTCAACAACAAGCCTGTTTTCAAATAGTTGTTATCATTGATACATTGAGCCAGTTCATACCAGACATAATACTTATCCCCCAATCCGACTAACAAATCCTTATACTTGGATATGGCTTCATCAACATCTTTACACCAGCAACAAATAGTAGCATAATTTCTATGAATCCATTCGTCATCAGGCTGATGCTCTATGACAATTTTATAAAATGATCTCAACCATTCCAGATCAGATGATGAATCGTCTACATGTTCCAGTCGTGTCTTGAGAATATTGAAACATTTCTTGGCACTCTTTACTCCCAGGGACGGATAGACCGTTCCATCTTTCGTTATTTCCTCCTTCCAATCATCTTCTCTCAGATTCTCATAATTCCATTTTTGGAAAAAAGGTAAAAAACGCCAGGCATTATCATCATCCATAAAACGACAAGCAATCTTAAGAACTTCCGAATTCCAGTATGAAGCTCCATACTGTGCATATTGATTGACGTATATCGAAAACTGATGCCAGAGATTTTCCAGACCTGATTCCTTATGACAATTCATTATCTTCCAGAAAGCAGGCTGACGCAAATACTCGACCAGATCCATAAATGACAAATCAGATTTTATATTATGAAAAGAATCTAACTGCTGCAACAAATCCGTCAGATCCTGGTTGACAGAAGAATCTACGAAAATTTTTAAAATACGGGATATCAAAGAAGGTATTTCATGGTCTTCCACCGAACCGTCACGAAAATCTTCAAACCGAAGATTTTCTATTCCCCACAACTTGAAAAAGTTATAAAAATTAAAATCCGTATTAGTCTTTGCAAAGTTTAATGCAAAATTAAGAATCATTGAATGCAGCATGGAAGGCCGTTCATTCTTTAGAAACATATAATCTCTAAGAAGTTTACGAACTTCAAGGGAATTCAGCGTACTAATATTGGATTTGACATAACGATAAATTATCCATCCGTAATCCTCATGAAACTTGACATTCAGATTTTCACCTGAGTGTCCATACTTTTCAACGACCTGTCTATAAGCGGCATCAGGATCGGATTTGGACAAAGCAGTAATGGATGCCAATGTATCCGATTCAGGAAGAATCTTCTTCAGCAAACCAGCATAGGCTCTTTCACCAGACCCGTTATCATCCATCATATCCGGAAGTAAATCCTCCATTTTATCCAAAAGTTTTTGGGCTTCTGATATATCATTCCCAGGTATCAGAATATTTTGAACAATATCCCTGTAAACCCAGAACAAAGACATTTTCGTCCATTCATTGGAATCTTCATCCAGTTCCCGTAAAGCAAGAGATAAAGCTTCTTTATATTTACCTGCCCGACGAAGGTTTGTTACATCTTTAACTGCCATCGCTGCTATCCTTTAAGACGATCTATCAATTCTAACAACTGAGTATCTTCATTTCCCAATACACTAGATGGAATCACATGCGAAAAAGCGCCGTTGGCTTTATAATAAAATTGCAGCTGAGATGATTTGCCTGATGTTTTCAAATAATAACTTACATGATATTGTGGTCGATGTTCTACAATGTTTGTAATTGTTATAGACATATCATCACATAAGGACGAAATCCTGTTATATAGCTGTAACATCTGTTCCGAAGATGGTTCGTAATCTATGGAATACACCATTTCTTTTTCGTTATTTACTACTTCCAGAATCTTACCTATTTCAGGTACCGACGAATGATGGCAATAATAGGTGTATTCTCCCGATCCATTATAATAGCAGTCAACCACAACCGAACCGCCAGGAGTTTCAATTGTATATTTATCAAAGTATTGACGAGCTTCCACTCCGGCAATCAAATAGCCTAACTCGTCCAGTTGTGTCTTTATACATACATACTTCTGTTTCTGGAAAGGTTTTGCTGCAGGTCCAAGTTCTTCCATATCTGCAATATCAGCATAGCTATAAGCTTCCTTGCTTATTTTATTGATTTTGAGTACCGGATTGAAGACTAATTTGGACAAGGGAGAAACATCCGGCATTCCGACTCCGTAAAGTTTATTTTCTGCACGTGTCGTTGCAGTATAACTCCATCGCAAAGAATCATCGTTCAAACCTGTCCTTCCACTATAATCAACATATACAGTATCCCATTCTCCTCCCTGAGACTTATGTCCCGTTATTGCATAGCCATATTTAACCTGTACAGCGTTAAAATATGGATCATTCTTTAAAGCTTCATTAAAGGCTTCTTCATGCTCTGTCAATTCCCGATGTCGCATTCTGAAATTAATGTACAATGCTACGGTTTGTAATGGAGACAAGGTCGCTTCACGCGAATTAAGCAAGGTATCAATAATCTTACAAGAAGTGATTTTCCCGTTTTCAGACTGAAGGGTAACATCCCGGAAATTCAATGAAACAGTAACCCGTCCACGTTCGCCGGCAATGTCAGTCCAGACAGGAGCAGATATTTTTTCCACTTTGTCTGAAACATTCAGAACCCGAACAAAATCTCCGTTAAAGAAATCCAAAGAAAGATTTTCATTGACAACATTTCTTACCACCTGTAAAATATCTCCGGCTACAACGTCCTTCTGTTCCGGGAAATATATACGACGGATAGCATCATTGTATTCCTTTACCATAGAATTAGTATAGCAAAGAACAACTGAATCTCCAAGGTCAGGATGTGGATGCTGATCACAAAATCTTTCAGGAACGGATGCAAAAGAAATATCTTCAACTTCACCTGGCTTACGTTCAAATCTCAACTTATTCCTTTTACAGATGGCTGTATGAAGTAGATCCCGAATCATCATTGCATTTTTCAAAATGCAACTTTCTCCTTTCTGTCGTAAAATTTCTGTAAGCTGATATGACGAAACTCCCAAACCACGTGATTGGAAATAAGATTCCTCTAAAGCAACAGAACGGTTATCTCCTACAGGTGGTAACTGTGCCGGATCCCCAACGAAAATCACTTTTCCTCCTAATCCGGGCTGAATGAATGTCAGCAAATCATCAATCAAGATATCAGTACCAAAATGCAAAGTCTGACCTTGCATCCTTCGGGAGCTGATCATGGATGATTCATCTATGATAAATACCTGTTTGGAAGGATCGCAATCTGGTAAAGGTTTTTTTATTCCAAACCAGAATTGCAAATCATCAGTGCCCCTACTTCTTACAACACCATCTTTTGTATGGTTCGTTTTGATCAAATCTCCTTTATCATCATGACGAACAACTTCCATATCCTTAAATGAATATATTCCACGATGAATAGTAGTTGCCACACATCCCGTTTTTTCCTTTAAGACCTTTGCCGCACGACCAGTAGGGGCCATAAGAAAAATTATTTTATGCATCGACTGCAGTAAGGGTATCAGCGTTTTAACCATTGTGGTTTTTCCTGTACCGGCATAACCTTTCAGTATAAATACTGTTTTATCTTTCTCGTTGATAAACGTTTCTATTGCTCGTTTTGCTGCTTGTTGTTGCTCCGTTAATTGTAACATAGACATTCAATTTATAATAGCCCATTAACTACTTGTAATGAATCCTTAAATCAATTACATCTATGGTCCATGATCTTAAAAAAACAATATTCCTCATTTTTTTGATATGAACAATAATTCGAAAAAGAAATCTTTCTATCAAAGATAGCATTACCGCTTATTGGTCTTGTTCAGATCCTGATTAATAATTTCATTCAGTGATGGAAGTGAAGGATTCAATTTTTTTTCTTCAAAATTGAAAATCAAAATATTATTATCTCTACATTTTTCCTTAGCGGCCAGATAAGTTCTTTTCCTAGTAGAAGGTTTATCATTAACCACAAAAATACCTTTACTACTTGTACCGCTATAGTTCTTAATACCACTATGAAACTTATCTATTGCCGTAATGTCAAAAAACTGAGTCTTACATTCTACAAAAAAGAGTTTCTTCCCCATATCTAGTATAACATCAAATTCATTTTTAGGCTGATTATCTTTTGCTACAAACTTACAGTTCATCAACACCTCTTTCACCACCGGATTCTTACTTAATTCATAAGCAGTTTTCAACTCAAACCAACCACTATTGAATACAATATCTACAATATGCTTACTCATTAAGCAATGTTCTACCAGCATGTGCTTATAAAAGTTAAACAAAAACAGACGTACTATTCCCTTTTCTTTATCCCATTCCACATAAGAGCCGTTTTTCGTTTTCTTAGAACAACCTTTATGAGACAACGAACTTTTAGATATAGTTAATTTATTGAATAATTTAGTATATTTTTTACGGATTTTTTCAACTTCCTTCATATTCCTTAGATCTTCATCCGTATAATCCGAAAAACGTGTAAAGTGAGTCAATTTCGAACCATATAATTTAAAACGCATTTCCCTGTCAATCGTTTCCTCCTTAACTTCATGCGTATGAAGATCCTGAATCTGATTATTCTGGTCAACCAGAATAAAATGTGAATTCTCCACAGCCATAAAGACATGATAAAAGACCAATGTCCAGGGCTTTGTTCCACTGGTAAGATTAAGAATCACTTCATCATCACGAACCTCAGTTAATATTTTATTAGCACAAATCTCGATATCCTCCAAATCCACAGGATTACAGAGTATCATCTTACTTGGAATTTCCTCAAAACACGAAATCAGACGTTCCGCCTCGTCTTTAGTCTGCTCGGAATATACCAGAATAATTTTATCCAGCACGCCAGACGATTTAATACCTAAATAAACGGGGATAGGCTGTCCTCCCACCAAAGCTATATGAGTCTTCATTCTATTCATTTTTTTTATTCAAAAGACTATAATTTCTAAATTGAACAAATTGAAACCGGGAAATCTTGGCTCCATCTTCCGACATTTCTGATACTCGCTGTGTTGTAGAGGCTACACATTGATAACCTTCAGATATAAAATATGAAACGAGCAGATAAGTCAGATTCATTTCACCCATGATATGCAGCACATTTCCTCTCGGTTCATTTTCAGTCAGATTATTTATATCTGAAACGACTTTTCGAGCCAGCTCCTCTATTTCTTCAACATTTGAATCTGGCGACACCTGTGGAAAAGAGTAATCAATAACCCTTCCCCACTGACTTGCCACTTCAAATTGTACTGTTGTCCAGTATATTGAAGGATGATTAGAAATATTAATAAACATTTTACTTGATTAACTCTTTCACAAAATCAACATATCCTTTTATAATATGATCAAACCTTACCGGATTTGTTATAGGATTACTATTGATGCCATAATGATTGATATCGTTTCTAGTATTATTTACATTCGTATACATTTTAGATATCTTTTGGAAGAGAGCGTTGGAACGAAGTTTGTTGGCAATCGTCTTAACCTCTTCATCACAAGAATATTCCTTTGTATTACTTTCCTCTTTTCTATTATTTTCTCTCTCTGATAATAATAAATGAATGGCCGATGCTACATGATTTCTAACTTCTTTATCTTTCCAGTCCAGACCTACAATCTGTGTGATCTGAGAAATCCATGTTTCCAAAAGTATGGTTATAGCTTGTTGATATAACTGATGTTCGTAACTCCATAGGAAAGCATGATATCCATTACGGACATCTTCAGTGGGAATAAATTCAGATACTGATCTTTGAATTTTTTCAATGACAGGTTCCATTGGTGGAATCATATTTCCCTTTACCTTTTCTCCCAATTCCTGTAAACGCCCCCAACTTTTAGAATCTGCAATATTTAACCCTCTGCACAGCTTCATACTCTCCGTCTGGTAGGAAAGCAAATCAACGAATTCCCGAAAGTCTTTCAGAAATACCCTCAATTCTCCTTCCGGCTTTTTCTGAAACATGACGGAAAGCTCATCCTTACATAATTTCTGTAAACGCTTTGCATCCCCATTTTTCAAGAAATCACCTGTAGCAAAAGTCCAGTCCTGTAACAGGGTGAAAGGCAGGAGATCAACAATTGGAGCAGTATCAAGCTCGTATTGTCTTTTATATTCAAAGTTTCCATACGACAGATGTCTGATACAGACTTTCTTCAAGAATTTAGCATAATTGCCAAAAACAAGAACTAACATTGGGAGATAACGGAATCCATGCGTCAAATCGATATAAAGTTCATCTCCTTCCTGAATAATATCATTCAACTGTTGAAATATCTGCCAGATTTCCTGTTCATCCTTTCCGTCATTGATAGCGACATCTGTACAAGGTGCAGATAAAGACATTGCTTCAATAACACTCTTTAACCCGATTATTTCTTCCTTGTCTTCCAATTTTTTATCGACCCAGTTGATATCTCTGGCTGCTTGAGTAAGGAGAATATAAACATGGTCATTCATTGTCCAGTCAGCTACTCCTATGTACTCCATTGTAGCCTGCTGAATGAAACGAGTCTTGGTGGATACAAAATTCTCTCTTGCATATGCACAAGCTTCATATCGGCCTGTTCCTAAAACAGAAATAAATACTTTTCTTCCCATAATCTATTTAGTTAATTCCTTAAACCATTGCTTTGCAAGTTCTTCTGATGTTATACTTTGAAGAAATTGCCATAATCTGGAATTAAAGTTATTCCAATCTTTCTTCTCCTTTTTATCAGGTTCAGCATACAAGCGCTGAAGTGTTATCCATAATTGAGCTATTTGTTCATCAGGCAGGATTTCCACCTTTGCATCTTTCTTCATCCATTGTTCTATCCTATCCTTTGCCTGTTTAAATTTCGTAACCTTATACCCTTTGCCATCAGCCCTTAATTCTTCCAAAACACTAAGTCCTGCTTCTGAACGTTGAGCCTTTCTTTGAAGAAGCTCTTCATTTTCCTGTTTCTTTTTTCTTTCCTCTTCAGTTTTTCTTTCATTCTCTCGACAAATTCTTTCCTGTCGTTCCAGTTCAGCATTACGTTCCTTAACTTCACGTTCTAATCGTTCAAACTCCCCTCTATATTTATCGAGAAGCGATTCCGGTGTAATAGTCTGATTAATACGCTTTGTAAAATCCTCCAGATATAGTTTTGCTTTTTTAACATTGACAAACTCATTTTCCCCTTTATCCATATTCATTTCCATATACTGATAATTTCTGTCTTTACCTGAAACAGAAATGGATGATAAAGTAAAGAATTCTTTCAACGAATTTGTAACACGCCAGGACGGATCAAACAGTTGCATCATCTGTTCGAAACGTGCCATATAAAAATTCTTTTCATGCAAAGAAGATTCCAAATAAGAAGGTACTTGTAATTCTGAAAGTTCGAATGTCACCTTTCCAAAGCCATAAGGTTTGGCCTGACCTATCTGATGATAACAGCTTTCATTACCATGGAAAGTCAAAGCTGACAGAAGAGCACCTAATTCTTCCGGCAAAAGATTATGAAAATGTATGGTTCCTTTGAAACTACTACCAGCTCTTAATGGATGAATCCATGTATTTAGTTTATCAGATTCTGCTTGTTTCTGCCAGATTGAATCACGTAAGATATATCGTTTACGTCCCGATAGTTCTCCATTATTATAATTTTGGTATTCATTTGTAAATCCATTACGACCTTGATTCTGACGAATATAAAAAGGATAAAAAGAAGCTTTCGGTCCATTCAACACTAAACAGCATTCAGTATCTTCTCTCGCATCATCACTGACAAAATGAGAGAATTGAACTCGTCCCTTCAGTGCTTTTTCCTTTGAGATATATCCAAATATACACTCTGCCAAATCAGGAAAATATTCCTTCTTTCCAGCTTTTCTTTCATGCTTGGAAGCCAGATCATCAGGCACATAGGTATATGGAATCTTATACATAAAAGTCAATCCGAAATCCACCAAACCATTTTTATTTTCCCGTAAGAAAACAGGCATTCCTGTTGTATCTATTTTTTTCATTCTAAAAGTCCAATCAGGAGAATCCTGATACATGGACTTATATCGATTAAATAAAACTTCAGTAAGTTCCAAATCATGATCTATTTCGCTTGGGAATATAAATTCTTTCCATTTACCCTCACTCTTTTTGGGGTTTGGGCACCCCCAATTCTTTTTTTTATCTGGCTGACTTGTCAATACTATTGTTCCTTGAAAATCACCGTCCTTGTCATAAACATAGGTGTTTTTTTCTCCAGGAGAAAAAGAGAGATCTTCCAGATCAATATTTTCACCGGTCGATTCTAGTAAATGATATTTAAATGCAGCTGTTTTAGGATCATATGTTACATTATTATCCAAAATCTCTTTATTCAGATTAAAATGCTTTTCTCCGGAAAAATGTTCCTCAAGTACATGTGTTCCAAACATACGATCTATTTCCCAGAGAGATATTCGTTGAGGATTTCCTTTACAAACAGAGATATAGTAAGTATCATCCGGTCTTCTGTGAAGCCATCCACAACGTATTTTCCTCATATCCATTTTTACTTTTTGATCCAAACGGGGCTGTGCGAACATGGCTTTATTATCAACATGCATTTTCCCCATAGAAAGGATTTCAAGAACAGATCGAACAGTTCCCTTTACACTCGAACCTGGAATAAAATAACGGCCATCAGGGAATTTACTAAATGATTTATAAGCATCATTTTCTGCTTTCATATCTTCTTGAGAATGACCATTTCGCACAAAAACAGGAGTTTTAGCATTAATAGTCATTTCTATCGATCCACTGATTCCATTTTCAAAAGGGATATCCTGAGTGATTAAATCTGCCCACTCCGGATAAAATATTTTGGTATTCAAAGGGACAAAATTAAAAGGTGATCTAACTTCTGCCATCATATACCTCCTTCCTTTTTAAATCCAACAAAAATCAATTCAGCTGGCTGAAGCACCTTCATTCCTTCACAAAGAGGATCGGGTCGCTCACGCCACCATTGCTGAAAGATCAGCATTCTACTGTCCATACGATTGGTACAGAATGATTTGTTCTCAATTACTATATGTGGATCTTTGCTGTCAGCATCTCCTGTAATATTATTGAAACGATATGCTATATATTGTCCATCTACATATTTCACACTATATGATACTTTTGCACCCTTATCATACAGCTGGCCTTCTATAATATAAGGATTCATCTGATTATCCAATTGACATTCAAAAGTCTTTCGTTCCAATATTATAGGTTCCTGGCTATCACTATACCAAAGATAACCTTCGTAATTACCCTTATCTATCTGATTAACTCTGTCCATTTCAATCTTGTTTTTTCCATGATCCAACAAATAAGCCATTACCTCGGCAAACACCACCACCTAAAGGTAACTGGCCTTCACAAATATCACTGAAAGTATTTTCCAAAGCCTTACGGATATTTTCTTTTTCCAAAGCTGGTCTATACACCCAAACACTCATCACAAATACAGAATCTTTTCCATATACAGGTTTTTCCGTAAAAAGGTGACCATCTTTAGCTGCACCGGTAAAATCATCAATGCTTACGTGATTCACCAGTTTATCCGAAAATCCTTTGTTATCAAGAATGATATCAGAAAAAACAACATTACCTCGTTGTCCACCTTCCTGCCTATGATTTTTATATTCACCTTCCGAACCAAACAATGTTATTACAGCCTTATTTTTTCCACCAACATGATTCTTTATCAATTCCTGTAAAGTTCCAGATTGTCCATCATTCTTCAAAACCTGCAATTTTTCCATTGTTACAGAAGATAGGCGATTATAATGGAAAGCAATACGATGTGAGACAGCTCCCTTCAAAGAAGTAGCAGGTATAAGAATTTGATTAGGAACTAACTCTCCTGTACCTTTATTCCATTTGACAACACGGGCTTTTACTGATGTTGTATCAGCCGAACCTTCTTCGTCGCCTCCTGCAGCAGCAAACAGAAACAAATCTCGTGGTTTTAATTCCAGACAATATTTCACCCAATCAGCCGAATCTTTAGGTAAGGGAAGTTCACATTCCTTCCAACCTTTCCATAACCCGGATTCCTGTAATTCTGATGACTTAGTCAGATAAAGAGATAAATCATCCGAATTCTTCAAATCCAAACATGCCGTTAATGGTTTACCTATTACTTTCATCTCCCCAAAACCACAACGGGTCCCGCTTCCCAAACGGAAAGACGGAGCTAAAAATTCGGATAAAACCTGATTCCATTTATTCTCATCTTTTTCAGAAGCCATCCACTCAATTTCAAAACAGAAACGAGATCCTGCATAGATAATTTGACCATCGTATTTTCCGGCTTCTGCAGTTGTACCTTTCTCATTAATTCGTACGTGCTGTCGAATAGGCAAAGCTGTATAATACTTCAATAATGAATCAGATTCAACCTTTAGGTTTAAACCATCCACTACTTCTCCTTTTGAATTGAGAATTCGAGCTTCCGTAAAAATGATATTTGACCCTGAAACTTCATCTTTTCTACTTTTATCACTTTTGTCGATACCCCATTCGGAATTGGTATCAATCTGTTGATCATTTAATTGATGGCGAATAACGCCGGCAATGGATGTCCCCGGTATATATGGCAAACCATTTACATCTAAAATAACAGGAGCATCGGTCAATATATCAGCTTCTCCTGAGCCAACAGACAGAGGAGTCACTGCTTCTATTATAAAACGGGCCAGATATCGATATTGAAATCGAGAAGGTCCAACATTCTTTATTGTATTCATAAATTCATTTCCTCCTATCTACATTGTTTGGCCATTTCTGAAGCCAGATTAATTAAGGCTTTCTGCAAGTTACCTCTAAACATTTCACAGAAATTCTTCAACTTTTTTAATCGTCCACATTCTTTCCATTTAGTTGAAGCCACCCCATGAGTAAGATAACCTTTTTCTTCAGCATCATTTTTATCATGACCTGTATATTTCCCTTTAGTTTCACCATATAGATAATAAAGCAAATCGTCTTCATCAAGATATAACATCGCCAGTTTTCGAACTGTACCCCATTGTGAAGCAAAAGTATCTCCCTTGAATGTATCGGTATAATTTTCGACCCATCGATTGACTTCTTTACATATTTCAAGTTCCAGATTTTCTTCGGCCATCTGTGATCCTAAATATTGTAACAACATATCATCTGAACTCAATAACTGCCGAGCCTGCTGCTTCCTATCCGAATGTACAATCTCAGTATTTCCTTTCAGAAACGAAACTGCGGCTTTTCCATCAGCAGAAGCTTTCAAGAAAGATGGATTATAGATTATTTTACCAAACCCTTCGTTTCTATATGAGCCAACATACCTGGATATAGAAGGAGCCTTTTTACAACGAACTACAAATACACTACCCTTCTCAATACCACACCGATCAGTATCAAAACACTGACGTTTATAGTTCCATGGAGCATATTGGAATGTACGAATCTGTGATTTGTTCCACAGGATTTCAGAATTTTCAGGTAATCCCAATTGTTCAGCCGTTGGCTGGAATGTTGGTAAACCAAACTCATCCAAGAATATCAATCTTCCATCAGCATACACTGTAACACATTCTGTTGATTGTCCTTCATTAGGAATTATCACTCCTTCTACATTTGAATGAATTTCTTCATAATTATCAACCAGGTCTATCTGAACTAACCCATATTGAGCCGTACGTGAACGTCCAATACGATTTCTTCCACTCAAGGCTTCTGTTATTCGTTTGATATTGTCAGGTGTATTCATACGTGAATCTTCATCTATCTCGACCTCGAACAACAAACTTGCACCTTGTGTTAATGATTCATATACATAAAGCTGTCCATTCCTGGCACAACGTTTATCCTTATCATAAGCTGATTTGATAGAGCAACTGGTTTCAGCATCAATCTTTCGGGCTGATTGATCTGAAAACGCATAAAAGCCAGATCGGGCTTGCTTCAACTGTAATCTGCGCAGTTCTTCTGATCCTGGATCAGGAATGAGATGATGAATATAGCACATATCATCCAAACGTTTCAACTTGGGATAATACATAGATGCTGGAATCTTCAACCCGCGTACACCTTCCAATGACAGATGGGCATCACCAAATCGAACTTTTCCACTGTGAAACAAATCAAGCATGTCTAGCTGATGCGTTTTTTTATCATCTCCAGAGACTCCATATAGCTTACCAGCAACAATACCTAAAAAGTTTCCACCCGGAATAAAGTCAAGAGTACGACTTGCTCCTTCTGAAGCTGCACGCTGATTCAAAACCACATCTGATAATAATTCACATTTGAATTTTAGTGTTTTCATTCCATGCCTCCTTCCTTTACAACCTGAATAGTACAACGTCCCAGGCCTCGATTACGTCCGAATCCCATTCTCTTAATATATCCAAATGATTGAACCAGATCAGTTTCCAGAACATCCGGAACATTATGAATTTCTCCATATAAAGAACAAGGTACAACAACCTCCATTCTTCGCAAACTATGATCTTCTGCCAGACCATTATCTGCTATCTTTGTACGACTGATTCCACGGTATAGAAAACGTGTAGCTTGTTGTTTGACTATTTGTTCTGCTTGTTGTTTGTTCAACTTGGCATTGGTGAAAAATCCTGCTCCACGTAACATACACTGATAAGCTTTTTCATCGGTCAATTGAATAAGATTTCGATCTGTACTATTCCCAAAAAACTCTATTATTGTCTGACGGTAATTTATATCCGTATCTTTTCCCTGAAGAAACATCAGTTCCTCCATCGCTTCACGAAGCAAACCTTTTATAACTTTTCCCGGAATAAAAGGCAGTCCTTCCGAGTCTTTTACAACCAATGCATCCATATCTGCTCCCTTTGACTGTCCAGAGCCACTATGCCAATCCGTATGAAAGGTCAGTTTATATTTTAAATCTATAAAATTCATAGTTTATTCTCCTTTCTCTTTGTGTTCTGAGTATTGAGTGTATGAAGCGTTAATAAATCATATACAGGGCTTTCGAAAAAGCCATTTCCTGAAATAGCATCGGATGGTATCTCTGTCCAAGCTTTTACCTGTTCAACCGAGATTTCCTGTTTTGTCTTTTCTTTTTCCAGACGATTCTTCAGACGTTTCATTTGCTGTTTACCCAGTTCCGGATTATCAAACAATAAACTCATCCAATTTCTCAAATGAGTTTTGATAGCATTGTTGAATTCCAATTTTTCAGAATTTTCTTGCAACTGATCAATGGTCCATTTATTATGTTCTTTTGCTGCAGCTTCATGCAAATAATAAGGTCCATAAACGAAACTGATCCGTTTTTGAGGCCATAATTCCCGACGGCTCAACTCCTCATAATTATCCATAAAACTATCTTGTAACTTATGGAACATAACACACGAAGGAGGAAGTTCCTTACCTGCTTGAATAGAAGGTTTAAGTTTGGCATTCTTCTTGGCCTCACTGCACAAAGCCTCAGCTAAATCATAGGCATAATAAAAAGGATAAGAAGACTTGACATAAGCGATGCCCGCGCAAGCTGTTAGACGATCTTTCACTCGTCCTTCGGTAAAGATTCTTTTTTGTTCAATACATGCAATCTTACTGGTATTTTCTTCAAAATGTATAATAAAACTCTTCACATAATCTAATGCCAGATCAGCCCTGCAAATAACAGTAAAGTCATCACCCCCTAACACCACAGGCCTGATCGGAATTATTTCGTTCCAGTAATAAAGTGTTTTCAAATCTTCAAAAGCCTGTTGGGCTGCTGAAATAGTTGCTTCATCCAAAGCTGTCGAAAAATTCTTGAAATCGACTTTATCATGACCTATTCGCTGAACAATCTGACCTAAGCCGTTCCCGTCAGCATGAATTACTGCGATCCAGTCGTTCTTATCGGTAATTTTATCTATATCAAAGGCCACATCTCTAACATCAATTTCTTGTGACAGTGCCTTTTTACATAAATTAATCGTTTCCCTTTTCCGTGTACCTTCTTTGTCTGTATACAATTTAGACAAGGTTGCTTCATCTAAATATTTATCATTCTGAACCTTTACGGATGGCAAACCTGTATTTCGACTTCTCCTAATCCCCATCAAGCCCAGTGTATTACAACGCATAGGTTTGTTACGTTGTATACGTAACCTACTTTCCAATTCAATAATTGCCTGACTGAATGACTGTTCATCCTGATCATTGTACTCCACAACAGCCTGACTAATTGTAATACCAGGAGCCTTCTCCTGAATATTTTTAGGAAAATTTCGAACGATATGTTCACACAAAAGCCTGTCTTCTGTTTCGAACTTTATATTACCGGCTGCATTTAATAACACCCTGCTATCCGACTGCAGTTTCTCCTTCAATAAATCTTCGGTAGCATTAACCGTTTCTTCTGGTTGATAAATCATTCTGGCAAACTCACTGGTGCAAATTTCCTCCACCAGTTCGCTGGCTCCTGATATATCTTTCAGCTTATTCGTCTGAAAAATAAATCCCTGGATACCCTGCACAGAAGCACCATATAACAATTTCTTCTGCATCATAATGAAATTATTAGTTAATATGTTTTTCACTTATATCCAATAATTGACAAACAATTGCTCCTTCTTCGAAAATCCCCATTCCTTTAAGAAAGAAAAGTATGTCTGCTGCTAGATTTTTCTCGAAAAAAGGAATCTGATCAACTATCCGTTTTTATATTTTCATAATAGACATAATTTTCTGAATTTAATGTAATCATTTTAGCAATATGTGGTATTGATAAAATTCATAACCTGCCTTTATTTCCAACTTCTGAGGATCTGTTTTTCGACCAAAAGAGGTTGTCTAATCCTCTTTCCTATCCTGAACTGAACATCTTCCATCTTTAACAACTGCATGAAAGAATCTATACCTTCATTTAAGCATATTAAAAGGGCTTTTTCCTGTATTGACTTATATTAAATTAAAGGATACACATCTGAATTCCTTACCAATATAATCGTTTAACAATAGATT
>JAHHQS010000067.1 GCA_020026285.1 Parabacteroides sp.
GTAGTAGTTAAGGGTGCTGAAGGTAAATCAGTAGTTGTTTCTACTATCTTAGGTAAAGTTGTTGCTAACCAGGTATTGTCTTCAGACAATGCAACAATCGCTGCTCCTGCAGGTGTAGTAGTTGTAACAGTTGACGGCGAAAGCTTCAAGGTTGTTGTTAAATAATAACAGACTTTAAAACTGAACAAGGGAGTTCCGGTAACGGACTCCTGAGTTAACAGAAATCAATACAGAGGGGATGTATCAGATGATACATCCCCTCTTATTTTTTTTATATCCCGATCCTGATCTGGAACTTTGCTAAAAATTGTCGATTTTACATTGTCTTTTATCTGTGAAATCGTCACTATATCGTAGCAGGATTGAAAAACAGAATAATGAAATGTTAATCTTTCGTCCTATATAATATATAAGCATACTTATACTTGTGATGTCGTAAAATTTTATGGCTTGCAGTCAAATCGGCAATTCAAGGTTGACACTATGAATTATAAACAGGTAAATTATGAATTTATGTTCACTATTCTTTCGCTATTGCCTGTAGTTGATTTTGAAATGCCAAAAGAGAAGATGACAAAGACAATCAAAATTCATACTTATGATAGTCTTTCAAAATCATTCTTGTGTTTAATGTAGGTCGAGTTGAATATAAAGAAGAAGCTTAAACATTTATTTTCAGTCCTTCGTAGGCTGCCGTCGTTCTGGGGAATATTGCTTTGGCTTCCTTTTCCAATTGTCTGGTGTCATCATAACGGGCGGAATAATGACCGATAATCAGCCTTTTTGCCCCGGCTTCTCTGGCTATCGTAGCTGCTTCACGAGCAGTAGAATGTGCGGTTTCATGTGCACGAGCTGTATCTTCTTCCATAAAAGTCGCTTCATGATATAATAAATCAACGTCTTTGATATAGGGTATGATAGATGGCAGGTAGGCCGTGTCGGAACAATAGGCGTATTTTCTGGCCGGTTCGGCCGGTTTGGTTAATCGGTTATTTGGAACAACCGTCCCGTCGGGAGTGATGAAATCTTCTCCTTGTTTGATATACTGGATTTGTTTAACCGGAACCTGATAAAAATCAATCATCTCACGAATTATATGTGCTTCCTTTTGTTTTTCGACAAATAAATAGCCGCAACAGGGAATACGATGTTTCAGCGGAATGGAATAGACTGAAACCGAACGGTCTTCCATAATAAGTGCATGTCTGGTCGTATCTACCGGAGTAAATTGTACGTTGAAAGGCAAGCCCTGACAGAACAGTTTCAAAATTGAATCCAGATAAACTCCCAGTTCTGCAGGACCGTGGATAAATAAGTCGCCGTTACGTCCTAACATTCCTAATGTTGAAATCAAACCAGGCAGGCCGAAACAATGATCACCGTGCATGTGGGAAATAAAGATATGATTCAGCCGGCTGAATTTTATACGCATCTTCCTCATTTGTATCTGAGTGGATTCACCACAATCAATCATATAGAGTTTGTCACGGAGATTAATAACCTGTGAAGTCGCCAAATGTCTCGTTGTAGGAAGTGCAGAACCACATCCCAAAATGTTTAATTCAAAATCAGCCATGGTGGATATATCTATTCTTGACAAAGATAAATATAAATTGTAATCAAATTTATAATAAAATTAAGGATTTGTTGCTTTTTATAATTCTATTGGTTAGTTTTGTAGAATTGCAAGTAAAATGAAATATTCATTATTTTGGTAACCAAAACTTATTTTTTTGTTTAAAACGGTTAATATGTGGAAACGGCCAAGTGAGAGGCTTCGCCGTTTCCTGTTTTTTTCAATAAGTATGTGAATTCTCATTCATTTCCTTTTGATCTATCTTCCTTATATCAATCGCTCTCCATGCATAGAATATATATCCTAATACAAATGGAACAAGGATTGAGACGAAACTCATAACCTTCAGTGTGAACGGACTGGAACAGCTGTTATGAATGGTCAGTGAACTTTGCAGATCGGCAATAGACGGATAATAAGCCGTGTTATTAAGACCTGCACATAGTAATAAAGCCAGTACAGTCATAACCGTACCAGTTCCACTTAGCCAGATTCCTTTCTGATAGTCGGGTCTCAGAATCGTTTTACCAATACCGAACAATACCAGTATTACTCCGATTAATAAAACTATAGCTACATAAGGCATTTCAATCAGATTGTTCAGGTATTTATATGGCTGAATATAGATTTCCTGTGTGTCAGGATTGACTGCAAAACCATCAGCCACCAGTAAATGAATAAAGAATGTCAAAAAGAAAATAAGGAAAGCAATTGTTTCTGGAATAATTTGTTTCCGGCAGCGACTGTTTATCTCTTCATCATTGATGTTGTTTAAAAAATAAAGAAGAGCCAAAACACGCGATAGAAAGAATACAGCCAGTCCCAGACTCAGGTTCCAGATATTAAATGCGGCTTCCAGTCCGTGCCAGGGAGTAGCCCATTGTGAAATCACGGGCATGGCTATTTCGCTTAACTGTTCTTTGTTTATATAGAATTCAGCTCCGTGAAAGAAAGTACCGACGGCTGTTCCTAATAGAATGGGACCGAGTATACCGTTGATGATAAGAAAGATCTGATAACCTCGTTTGCCTAAAAGATTCCCTTTCTTCGATTGATATTCGTATGAAACGGCTTGTATTACGAAACATATCAGAATTAACATCCAGACCCAGTAGGCTCCACCAAAACTGGTTGAATAAAATAGAGGAAAAGAGGCAAAAAATGCTCCTCCGAATGTAACAAGTGTGGTAAACGTAAACTCCCATTTACGGCCGGTTGAGTTGGCCAGCATCTGCTGTTGAATTTCTGTTTTACCAATCTGGAACAGTAAAGATTGTCCGCCCTGTACAAATAAAAGGAATACGAGAAGTGCTCCGAGTAATGAAACAACGAACCACCAGTATTGCTGTAAGAAAATATATGTTGAAGTATCCATAGATTTTTTGTTATTAATGAATGATTAATGTTCTGCTTCTGGTCCACCCTGTATTGCCTTGCACATGATACGGATCTCTGCAATTAGAAGAATGGTAAACAAGGTCAGGAAGATGAAGAAGGTTGTTTGAACAGATGATGTTTCCAGACGGGAAATTCCGGCAATGGTAGGAAGAATATCCTGAATAGCCCAGGGCTGACGACCTACTTCTGCAACAATCCAGCCTGCTTGTCCGGCAATGTATGCCAATGGAATGCTGAATAAAGAAATGTAATGGAACCAGCGCATTCGATGGAAATGTTGTATACGATAGAATAACAAGACTGCTGCAAACAAGACGATAAGATATCCTCCCAGAGCAACCATTATATGGAAGGAATAGAATGATAATCCTATTGGAGGTATTAAATCGGTAGGAGACTTCAGATAACCATAGCCGAAGTATGGGAAATTCTCTCTTAAAGTAGCCAGATGTTCCTTGCTGAGTGTTTCGTTTTTGGCTTTTACTGCTTTTCGATATTCTCCCAAGGCCTGAATTGCCAATTTGCCTTTTTCTATTTTCTCTGCTGCCGATAAAGCTTTCTGGCCGTTTGTTTCAGTGAAACCTCCTTCTATGATATCCTTGATTCCTGGTACAAATCCGTCGACATCCCTGGTGGCAAGGAAAGATAGCAATTTAGGAAACTCAATTTTGAACAGGAAAGGATCTTCATTGCCGTTATAAGTTGTCCTGTCCGGATTTAAAAGTCCGATACCGACAAGTCCCGCTCCATTTTCACCTTCATAAAGTCCTTCCATGGCAGCCAGTTTCATGGGCTGTTTGTCTGCTACCTGATAGGCTGAACCATCTCCGGACCATAATAATAGGATAGAGGCAATCAGTCCGAACCAGCCACCCACTTTGATACTACGGATGGCAAATTCATGATTCCTGTTCTTCAAAAGGTACCAGCTGCTGACACCAATCACAAAGGTGGCACCGGTAACCCAGCCGGAAAGAATGGTGTGCAAGAATTTATTGATGGCAACAGGAGAAAGAACAAGAGCCCAGAAATCCATCATTTCGTTACGTACTGTATCCGGGTTAAATTCCATTCCGACCGGATGTTGCATCCATGCATTCGCTATCAGAATCCATAAGGCGGAAAGAGAAGCTCCTGTTATAGTCAGCCAGGTGGATGCCAGATGGAACCGCTTGCTTACTTTATCCCATCCAAAGAACATCACGGCAATGAATGTTGCTTCCATAAAGAAGGCTACAATGCCTTCTATAGCCAATGGAGCCCCGAATATGTCACCGACAAACCAGCTGTAGTTGGACCAGTTTGTTCCAAATTCAAATTCCAGAATCAATCCGGTGGCAACACCGATTGCAAAGTTTATTCCGAAAAGCTTCATCCAGAACTGAGCAGTTGTTTTCCAGTAATCCTTGCCCGTTTTATAATAAAGCGTTTCCATGATGGCCTGAATAATTCCAAGACCTAAGGTGAGTGGAACGAAAAGCCAATGATACATGGCTGTCAGAGCAAATTGAGCTCTTGACCAGTCAATCAATGAAGTGTCAATACTTGTAATCATGGTACATATAATTAATTAGTAAATGAATTAGCTCTGTTTATCAGTTCTTTGGAAACATAATCCTCTTTTTGTGAGTCTGTTTCATGTTTGCCTAAAAAATCAGAGAAAAAGAATATTTTGAGAATGGAGAACATGATGAATAATTTGACTAAAATAATCAGCCAAAGGACTTTCCCTTCTTTCATATTACGGAATCCTTCTATATAGAAGTTGTATACGTTTTGTATGCATCTAATCATCTTGTTGTTTCTGTTTAAATTGATTGGATTTTATAAACCAGTCTCTTAGGCAATAAAATGTACACACCCTTGATTGAAAACAAATGGTTGTTACGTTCAATTGTGTATTCCCTTACTATCGCATAAAACAAAGCTAGGATTATTTTTTTTAATTCTTTTCATTAAAAAAAGTATTAAATTGTCTATCAGTGTTAAAAAATCTTATTAAATTAAATTATTTAATCATTACATAGATAAAGCTGACACATTGGTTGCTATCTTTGTATAAATCTATAGTGTGAAAGATAACATGATAGATTATGAGAAAACATCAAAACATGAAAACATTAGTGTGCTAAACAATAAAATATAATTATTATGTCAATCAGTAGAAGATCTTTCTTACAGAGAAGCGCGGCAGCAGCTGCTGCATTTACTATTGCTCCTAATACCATTTTAGGAAAGAGTCATGGCTACGTAGCTCCAACAGATAAGCTGAATATTGCAGCTGTAGGTATTGGTGGTATGGGTCATGCTAATATCAGCCATGTGAAGAATACAGAAAATCTAGTTGCCCTTTGTGATATCGACTGGAAATATGCAAAAGGTACTTTCGATGAATTCCCAAATGCAAAGAGATATTGGGATTATCGTAAGATGTACGATGAAATGGCCGATTCTATCGATGCTGTTATCGTTGCTACAGCCGACCATACTCATGCTATGATCACTGCCGATGCCATGACATTGGGTAAAGGCGTATATTGCCAGAAACCGTTGACTCACTCTGTTTATGAATCTCGTTTATTAACTAAATTAGCTGAAAAATATCAGGTAGCTACTCAGATGGGTAATCAGGGTTCTTCTGATGAAGGTACTGATTTGGTTTGTGAGTGGATCTGGAATGGTGAAATTGGTGAAGTAACCAAAGTTGAATGTGCAACAGACCGTCCAATCTGGCCACAGGGCTTGAATGTTCCTGAAAAGGTAGACCGTATTCCTAAGACTTTGAACTGGGATTTGTTCACTGGTCCTGCCAAGATGAATCCTTATAATGCAATTTATCATCCTTGGAACTGGCGTGGATGGTGGGATTATGGTACAGGTGCTTTAGGAGATATGGCTTGTCATATCATGCATCAGGCATTTAAAGCATTGAAGCTTGGTTATCCTACAAAAGTTGAAGGTTCTTCTACTTTGTTGCTGAATGCATGTTGCCCACAGGCTCAGCATGTTAAATTGACTTTCCCTGCTCGTGACAATATGCCTAAGGTGGCTATGCCGGAAGTGGAAGTTCACTGGTATGATGGCGGTATGATGCCGGAACGTCCAAAAGGATTCCCTCAGGGTAAACAGTTGATGGGCCCAGGTGGTGGTTTGACTATCTTCCACGGTACTAAAGATACTTTGATTGTTGGTTGTTACGGTCAGAAGCCTTGGTTGTTGTCAGGTCGTGTTCCTAATGCTCCTAAAGTATGTCGTCGTGTTCCTAACGCAATGGGCGGCGGTCATGAAATGGACTGGGTACGTGCTTGTAAGGAAAATCCTTCTAGTCGTGTTCAGACTAAATCAAACTTCATGGAGGCAGGTCCATTCAATGAAATGGTTGTAATGGGCGTATTGGCAATCCGTTTGCAGTCTTTGAACAAGACTCTTGAATGGGATGGTCCTAACATGCGATTCACTAATATTGGTGATAACGAAACAATCAAGACTTGTATCAAGGATGGCTTTACAATTAAAGACGGTCATCCATCATTCAATAAAGACTGGACAGAACCTGTTAATGCCAAACAGTTCGCTGCTGAATTGGTTAAGCATAACTATCGTCAGGGCTGGAAACTGGTTGATATGCCAAGATAATAACTAAATTTAAACAAACATAAAAATGAAAAAAATTGCATTTTTGGCTGGGGCTGCAGCAATGATGTTGAGCTTTGCAGCTTGTAATGGTGGTAAAAAAGCGGAAGCTCCTGCAGAAGCTCCTGCTCCTGTTGAAGCTAAAGCTGAACCGGCAGTACCTGAGTACAAATTGATGAACTTGCCAACAGTGGATTTGTCTAAATTCCCAAAGGATAAAGACGGATGGATCACTTTGTTTGATGGCAAATCAATGAACGGATGGCGTGGTTATGACCGTGAAGATGTTCCAGCTGCCTGGGTAATTGATGATGGTGCTATCCATATCAAAGGTTCTGGTAATGGTGAAGCTGGTGCAAAAGATGGTGGTGACTTGATCTTTGCTCACAAGTTCAGTAATTTCGAATTTGAATTCGAATGGAAAGTTGACAAAGGTGCCAACTCTGGTGTGTTTATCATGATTCAGGAAGTTGAAGGTCAGCCTTCATATATTTCTTCTCCTGAATATCAGGTATTGGATAATGAAAACCATCCAGATGCCAAGTTCGGTCATGACGGTAATCGTAAATCATCTTCTTTGTATGATATGATTCCTGCTAAACCTCAGAACGCTAAACCTTACGGTCAGTGGAACAAAGGTAAGATTCTTTCTTATAAAGGAACTGTTGCTCACTATCTGAACAGCGATTCTCCAGTTGTAGAATATCACTTGTGGACTCCAGCCTGGAAAGAAATGTTGGATAAGAGTAAATTCAGTAAAGACAAATGGCCTTTGGCTTATGAATTGTTGCTGAATTGCGGTGGTGAAAAGAAAGAAGGTTTCATCGGATTCCAGGATCATGGTGATAACGTTTGGTTCCGTAACGTAAGAATCAAAGTCCTTGACTAATATTTTAGTTTAGACCAAATTACATTACATAATAAAAGTCCAGGATGAAAGTAGTTTTCATTCTGGACTTTTTTTGTTTTCGGGGAGAAAAACCTTATATTCGGAATGTTTTTCTTTTGGCTTTCTTTAATTTATGAAATAAAAACAAGAATATATTTTTTTAAAAGATTATAGTAGTAATTTTGTTTCCGACGTGTCGTCGGATTTATGGGAGCAAATATTTTATACTATACTATTATTACTAACCTCAATTCCATTTTAATGATTATGAAACATTTATTATTAAGTTTATTCGCTGTATTTTCCTTAAGTTGTGCTAGCTCTTCACTTTCTGCCCAGAATGATTTTGGATACTTCAATACCTTGGCAGGAGGCCTTAGCGTAGGAGTTGATGGAGTAGGTTTGAACCTGTCAACTCGTTTAGGCAATCATTTTGATATTCGTCTGGGTGCTCTTTACATGCCTGGAATATCTTTTTCCAAGAATCTTGATTTAACCAAAGAAAATGGAACTAAAACCGATTTGAATCTGAAGGCGAATTTGGAACGGTTGACATGTGAAGTACTGATCGATTGCTATCCATTTAAAACCAATGATTTTTTTCTTACAGCTGGAGTCGTTTTCCCGGGGGAAAAGCTTTGTTCGGTTGACGGACATAGTGATGAATTACGAAAAATCGTATCTGCGGGAGAGGAAGTTTATGTAGGTGTTCAGGATTGTGTCTTTCCTGTAGATAAAAATGGAGACATGACCGGAGCCTTCAAAGTTTTCCCGGTCCGTCCTTATATAGGTCTTGGATATGGAAATGCGGTTCCTCGTAAACATGTGGGATATATGATTGAATTGGGAGTGCAGGTTCATGGAACTCCCGAAGTTTATTCTGATGTTCAGGTAAATAAAACACCTACCTATATAGCAGATGACAGTTTTACTGAAACAACCGATAAATTAAAAGTATATCCCGTTCTTAAGTTTACTCTTACCGGTCGTTTTCTGTAGTATGTCAGTCTTCACATAGAAGGTTTTTATATAAAGATCCTGTCGCTTTCTGTAAGGTATGAGTGACAGGATCTTTTTATATACGACCTTATCCGGACAAACCTTTGATCTGTCAGGTAGAAGTTGCCGTTTGTTTATTGGCGATATAGATGAATGTCTGGAATCTTGTTTTAATTTTTTGTTTCTTTAAACTTATCGTGATAAGTTATTAACAAATTGTTAAAGTTATCAACAAAGTAGTCAATGTTTTGCCCGAAAAGAATGGGATTCGGTTTTTAATGTTTAGTTTTGTACCCGGAATTTAATGGGTTACAATTTTATGGGAAAGATTATTGCCTTGGCAAATCAAAAAGGTGGTGTAGGAAAGACTACAACTACTATAAATCTAGCCGCGTCATTAGCTGCCCTTGAAAAGAAAGTCTTGGTTATTGATGCCGATCCGCAGGCAAATGCTTCGTCTGGTTTAGGAGTTGATATTCGTAGTGTGGATGTTTCAATTTATGAGTGTCTGGTTAACGGGAATGATCCTCTAACAGCAATAGCGGAAACAGAAATGGAAGGACTGGATATCATTCCTTCACATATTGACTTGGTCGGAGCAGAGATTGAAATGTTAAATTTGAATAATCGTGAACAGATTCTGAAACGCATTCTGACTCCGTTGTCAAATAAATACGATTATATATTGATAGACTGTTCGCCTTCTTTGGGATTGATAACAGTGAATGCTTTGACAGCTGCAAATTCGGTTATAATTCCTGTACAATGTGAATATTTTGCACTCGAGGGAATTAGTAAATTGCTGAATACAATAAAAATTATCAAGTCGAAATTAAATCCGGCTTTAGAGATTGAAGGATTTTTGTTGACGATGTACGACTCTCGTCTTCGTCTGGCAAATCAAATTTATGAAGAAGTTAAACGTCCTTTCCAGGATCTGGTGTTCAATACGGTGATACAGCGTAATGTGAAGCTGAGTGAAGCTTCCAGCTATGGAAAGCCCGTTATTTTATATGATGCCGATTCTAAAGGCGCTTTGAATTATATGCAATTGGCACATGAGCTGATTGATAAAAATAAATAATAGTTGATCAGATATCAATTAAAGAGGAGTAATTTATGGTAATGAAGAGATCGGCTTTGGGCCGTGGCTTGGATGCGTTGCTGACAATGGATGATCTGAAAACAGGTGGTTCATCGTCTATTAATGAAATCGAATTAAGTAAGATCAAACCGAATCCGGAACAACCTCGTTCTGTCTTCGAACAGGAATCTCTGGAGGAATTGGCTGCTTCCATTCGTTCATTAGGTGTTATTCAACCTATTACCTTAAAAGAAACCGGGACAGATCAGTACATGATTATCTCGGGTGAACGTCGTTACAGGGCTTCCTTACTGGCTGAAAAGACAACTATTCCTGCCTATATACGTACTGCTGCAGATGATAATGTGGTGGAAATGGCTTTGATTGAGAATATCCAAAGAGAAGACCTAAATGCCATTGAAATTGCTTTAGCTTATCAGAAACTGATCGAGAACTACGGATTGACTCAGGAAAAGTTGAGCGAACGTATCGGCAAGAAACGTGCTACGATTGCCAACTATTTGCGTCTGTTGAAGCTGCCTGCTGAAATACAGGTCGGTTTGAAAAACAAACGAATTGATATGGGGCATGCACGAGCATTAATTCCTGTTGAAGATCCGGAAGTACAGCTGGCATTATACGAACAGATTCTATCCGAAGGACTGTCTGTTCGCAATGTGGAAGACATTGTACGGATGACTTCAGAAGGCGACAAATCGGCTGTGAAAGCTAAAAAAGAAAAGGACAGGAAAGAGAATATTTCTGAAGATTATGATATATTAACCGATCAGCTTTCCAAATTCTTCCAGACCAAGGTTCAGCTGGTTTGTAATAAGAAGGGGAAAGGCAAGATAACGATTCCTTTCGCGTCGGAGGATGAGTTGGAAAAGTTGATTAGTTTGTTGGATAAGTTAAAATGATATACCGGATTATAATTATTTGTCTGGCATGTGTGATTCTGCCTCTTTCAGGGAATGCACAGATAGAAAAAAGGACCCTGCAAATGGTTGATGATACTTTGCGGGTTTCTCCTGCTGCGGATTCGATTGTGAAATCAGTTGTCGTGACCGATTCGATGGCGCATGCTTTGAAAAAGGATATTGCTTTCAAGCCTGATCCGAAAAAGGCTGTACTCATGGCTTTGGTTCCAGGTTTAGGGCAGATTTATAATCAGAAGTATTGGAAACTTCCAATAGTCTATGGAGGATTGATGGGGTGTGTGTATGCGGTAACCTGGAATAATCGTAATTACAAAGACTATTCGACGGCATATAAAGACATTGTCCTTGATTCACGAAATTCGAGTTCTCCGGATAATTATAAGCAAAGCTGGCAGGATTTCATACCTGTAGGGGCCGATCCAAGTGATTGGGTTAATAAATCCTCCTTCCATGAACAGCTGAAAAGAAGAAAAGACTACTATCGCAAGTATCGCGATATGAGTATTATGATAACGATCGGCGTTTATGCATTATCTATTATTGATGCTTATGTAGATGCCCAGTTATTTGATTTTGATATATCAGAAGATTTGTCCATGCATCTGGAACCTGTTGTATCACCTAAAACATCGTACAGCTCACGTTCTTATGGACTTAATTGTAGTATAAAGTTTTAAAATGAAGGGATTTCATATTTTTTTATTGTGGTTAGGTTGTATCATACAATCTGTTTCTGCTCAGAATTCGGGGCAGCAGGGTTCGTTGGCTGATAAATTCTCCTCAGACTCATTGGATCTGGAAAATACGGTTGGAGTGTTGCCGGAAAGTCTGGATTCAGACGTTGATAGTCTGTTGCATTCATGGCATGTACAGTATTTTACAAAAAAATATGATTACTGTCACGACGATGATGTGAATGTTTATTTTCCTGATTCCATTTATGCTAAACGATTGGCTTCTCTTCCGTGCCTGATACCGATGCCTTATAACAATATGGTTCGTAAATGTATTGATCTGTATACAGATCGTCGGCGTACATTAGTCCGTTACATGCTTGGTATGGCCAATTACTATTTCCCTATCATTGAAGAAATACTCGATAAGCATGGTTTGCCTATCGAACTGAAATATCTTACAATTGTTGAAAGTGCCTTGAATCCGACCGCTTTGTCGAGAGTCGGAGCTAGCGGACTCTGGCAATTTATGCTGCCGACAGGAAAACAGTACGGATTGACAATTAACAGTCTGGTTGACGACCGTTGTGATCCGGTCAAAGCAACCGAAGCCGCCTGCCGTTATTTCAAAGACATGTATGCCATCTATAAAGACTGGAGTCTTGTTCTGGCGTCTTATAACTGTGGACCGGGAAATGTGAATAAGGCAATCAAGCGTTCTGGTGGTAAAACTTCCTTTTGGGATATTTTCCCTTATCTGCCTAGAGAGACTCGTTCGTATGTGCCTTTATTTATTGCAGCCAATTATGTGATGAACTTTTCATGTGAACATAATATCTGTCCGATAGAAACTGATATCCCTTTGGCTACGGATACGATTCATGTAAGCAAGATGTTGCATTTGAAGCAGGTTTCGGAAATGCTGCATGTAGATCTTGTACAGTTGCGTGCCTTGAATCCGCAATATAAGCGGGATATTATACCGGGCTATACCGGAACAGCTGTCTTGAAGTTGCCTGCTGAAAAGACCTATGCTTTTGTTGATAAGGAAGATTCTATTTATCAATATCGTATGGCTGATTATCTGCCTGATTATTTGATGGTACAAAATGGTGGCTCTGCCAGTCTTTCAGACTCGCGGGAGCAAATCACCCACATTGTCGATCGAAATGAAAATATACATAAGATTGCCAATCGTTATGGAGTTACGGCTCGCGATATAAAGAAATGGAATCGTCTGTCTTCCTATCATCTTCCGTTAGGCAAGCGTCTGAAATTATATGTAGACAATGGTGGGGTGAATATGTCGAGTAAACCTGTTCAGTCATCAGGTGCTGAGCGGATCAATGTGAAACAGAATGGATTTGTTGCATACAAGGTTCAGTCAGGTGATTCCTTGTCGGCCATTGCCGCCAAATACCCTGGAGTTACAGCTCAGATCATTATCAAAACAAATAAACTGCCAAATACCCGCATTATACCGGGACAGATTCTTAAAATACCAGTAGGCTGATTCTGCTACTTTTCCGTATCCAAAAGCATGCTTTTTACAAATATTATTATATATTTGTGTTTGTACTCATTATGTAGGGGGAATGTGCTATGGAAGATATAAAGGATACACAAAATATAAATGAACAAAAAACGGAGAAGTTGTCGGCTGAGGATCAGATGGTTCAGAACGCTTTTGATGAATTGTTGAATGATTATCTGAACTCCAATCATCGGCGTAAGGTGGAGCGTATAACCAAAGCATTCAATTTTGCCAGACAGGCACATGAAGGTGTCAGACGTCGTTCTGGCGAACCTTATATTATGCATCCTATAGCTGTTGCGAAGATTGTCTGCAAAGAGATGGGACTGGGGTCTACTTCTATTTGTTCAGCTTTGTTACATGATGTAGTGGAAGATACGGAATATACGGTTGAGGATATTTCGAATATGTTCGGAGAAAAGATTGCTCAGATTGTTGATGGGCTGACTAAAATTTCTGCCGGATTTTTTGGTGAACAAACTTCCGCCCAGGCTGAAAACTTCCGAAAGCTGTTGCTGACTATGAACAACGATATCAGAGTTGTTCTGATAAAGATAGCCGATCGTTTGCATAATATGAGAACGTTGGGCTCCATGCTTCCTGCAAAGCAGTTTAAAATAGCCGGCGAAACCTTGTACCTTTATGCTCCGATGGCTCATCGTCTGGGATTGTTCTCCATCAAGACCGAATTGGAAGATTTAAGTTTTAAATATGAACATCCCCATGAATATGAAAATGTTACTCAAAAATTAAAAGCTACCGCCTCCATTCGTGAACGTTTATTCCAGCATTTCGCCGAACCTGTCGATGCCAAGTTGAAAGCCAAGGGTATGCATTATGAAATGAAGGCTCGTGTGAAGTCTGTTTATTCAATCTGGAATAAAATGCAGGCTAAAAAGGTGGCTTTTGAAGATATTTATGATATTTATGCTGTCCGTATTATTTTCGATCCGTTGCCAGGTGTTGATGAAAAGAATCAATGCTGGGATATCTATTCCGCTATAACCGATATTTATCGTATCCGGCCGGATCGTATTCGTGACTGGGTCAGCAGACCGAAAGCAAACGGTTATCAGGCTCTGCATCTGACTGTAATGGGACCTGACGGACAATGGGTTGAAATCCAGATTCGAAGCCGTAGAATGGATGATATTGCCGAAAAAGGATTCGCCGCTCATTGGAAATATAAGGAACATCATGTAGAGGAAGATACTGAACTGGATAAATGGCTGCAGACTATTACCGAAATATTGGAAAGTCCGGATCCGAATGCTCTGGACTTTCTGGATACAATCAAATTGAATCTGTTCTCTTCTGAAATATTTGTCTTTACACCAAAAGGAGAATTGAAAACCCTGCCCCAGGGGGCAACTGCTCTGGATTTTGCTTATGCACTCCATTCGGACGTGGGTAATAAATGTATTGGTGCCAAAGTAAATCATCGGTTGGTTCCGTTAAGCCATAAGTTGAGCAGTGGTGACCAGGTTGAGGTACTGACTTCCCGTTCGCAGACTCCTAAGCCTGAATGGCTGAATTTTGTGACTACTGCCAGAGCTAGAAGCAGAATTACTGCTGTGGTACGTCGTATTCGTAAGGAGATTATCAAGAATGGCGAAACGAAAGTAATGGTTGCCTGTCAGAAGTCGGATGTGGAGACTTCTCCCAAGAATCTTGAAAAACTGACCATGTATTATGGCTTTAATAAACGGGATGATTTCTATTATGCTGTTGAGAAAGGGGAAATAGAGCTTCCGGAGAATATACACAAGCTCTTCAAGGAAGAGGCTCAGAGCGGAATCTTCAAATATGTGAAGCAGGCATTGCGTAAGGCTTCTTTATATAAAGCTGAACCACCGAAGGTCGAGGAGGATGACGAGAAGAAAGAAAAAGTAGTATACGATAAGAAGAAGCCTTATGTCTTGAAAGAGGAGGCTTTCGAAAGAAATTATGTGATTGCCGATTGTTGCAAGCCGATTCCGGGTGACGATTCCTTAGGCTTTATCAATGACGATGGGAATGTAGTTGTTCACAAACGTTCATGTCCGATTGCTACCCGTCTGAAAAGCAGTTTTGGTGAGCGAATTCTGAATACCGTATGGAGCAGTCATCAGAATACTTCTTTTGAAGCCATGCTCGAAGTAAAAGGTATCGATACTTTAGGCGTGTTGAACGAAATGACAAAGGTGATATCCAAAGAATTCAATGTCTATATAACACGTTTGCTTATTGAAGCCAAAGATGGTGTCTTTGAAGGCCAGATAAAATTGAAAGTACACGATGTGGAAGATATTCAGAAATTATGTCTTCGACTTTCTAAAATAGAAAATATAAAATCGGTTAGTCGTATAGCTAAGTGATTAAATAATAAGAGGTAAAAATAAAAAATAGCCGGGAATTCTTATTCTCGGCTATTTTTTTGGTTTTGTGTGTTTTTCTTAAAATAAAAGGCCATTCGTTTTTTAGAATGGCAGGTCATCAATAGGATTGGTCGTTCCAAAGTCAGGTGCCACGGTTGGAGCTCCTGAAGGAACAATATTTTCTGGGGTTATATCAGTCGGTGCAGGATTCATAACTGCTGCAGGACGGTCAACCTTCCATGCATTGATATTTGTATACCATTTTCCCATGTACTCACGGCTTTCAATATCAATTGAAACAATTAATTCTTCTCCCGGCTGGATAGCTGCCTGCGCGATACGGTCTGCACCGAAAATATGGAAACAAATCTTTTTAGGGTATTGATCGTGAGTTTCAAGAACATACTCCTGCTTTTTCCATTCGTTTCCGCTTTTGCTAACGCCTCCTTGTTCAGGCAAGACAGCTATTATTTTTCCTGTAATTTCCATATTTTGTTTTTTTGTTTCTCTTCAGAGTGATAACAGTTGACGAAGGTACGCTTTTATTTTGGATTAATTCTGAAAAAATGCAATAAATCTTAAAAATCATTTTCCTTCGGTAATTCGATCGAATGCTTCTTTTATCAGAAGCAATTCCTGACGTATCTGTTTTAGTTTGGTTATGGCCTCTGTTTGTTTGATTACTTTCTCCTTGTTGTCCTTCAGTTTTTTCTTGGCGCCCGCCAGTGTAAGGCCCTGCTCTTTCAGTAAAAAATAGATAACTCTGACCGATTCGATATCATCCTCCTTATAGAAACGGGTCCCTTTTTCGTTTTTACGTGGATTAAGAATATCAAATTCTTTTTCCCAGAAACGAAGGGCCGATTCGTTGATATCGAACATCTGGGCTACTTCGCTGATCGAGTAATATAATTTTTTCGTTTTATCTTTTCTGACAGTCATGATAAGTCTTTTCCATTAGTCCATAACCTGGCCATGATTTTCAGCAATCTGAATCATCTTGTCATATTCTTCCGGAGTCAAGTCCATGAAATAATATTTTGATGGATTGTCATATTTCCCTCTCACAATTACTTCGTAATGAAGATGAGGTCCGGTTGATTTACCTGTATTGCCAACAGTACCGATCACTTCACCACGTTTCACTTTCTGGCCGACACGCACCTTGAATTTGTTCATGTGGCCGTAAAGAGTTTCGTAACCATATCCGTGTTTGATCATCACGCAATTGCCGTAACCTTGTTTCCAGCCGGCCATCGTGACTTTCCCGTCTCCGGTTGCATAAATATCCGTTCCGATTTTAGCGGAAAAGTCCATGCCTGAATGAAAGCGGGGAACACGATAGATCGGGTCGATACGTATGCCATAGCCGGAAGCCGTCCTTTTCAGATCTTTATTGGATATAGGCTGAATAGCCGGAATACATTTGGCTCTTTCCTTCTGATTCTTTCCAATCTCGATCAATTCTTCCAGCGAATTGGATTGTATGTATAATTGTTTGCGCAGAATGTCCATCTTCTTGGTGGTCGCTATGGCCAGTTCCGAATTGGTCAGTTCCATCAGTTGTTTGTATCGGTTTGTTCCACCGAAGCCGGAGTTACGGACCGACTCAGGAATGGATTCTGCCTGGAAGATGGCACGGTACAGATTTTCGTCACGTTGTTTCAGATCCTCCAGTATCTTCATCGCGTTCTCCAGACGTAAATCCAGAACTTCATATTGGGTTTCCAGCAGCCTGTTTTCTTTTTCCAATTGTGATTCCTTGGGGGAATCGACAAACTTGATCATGATAAAGAAAGTGGCGATACCAAACACCAGACCTGTACTCAAATGATGTAATACGACTTTTATCTTATCCTTTATTGTTGGGTATACACGCTCGTAATCCAGGGTGTTTGGGTTGTAGAAATAGTATGTTTTTCTATTTTTAAATAGTTTCATTGAAGATTTTATTGTTTGTATAACTGCAAAAATAATAATTTACTGTACTTTTGCAAATTGTTTTTCAGAATATTAACGAGAACTATATATATTATTATGTTGACAGCAAAAGAAATCCGTGAATCATTTAAAGCATTTTTCGCTTCGAAAGGACACCAAATCGTGCCGTCTGCACCGATGGTGGTTAAAGGTGACCCGACATTGATGTTTACCAATGCAGGTATGAATCAGTTTAAAGATATTATCTTGGGTAATGTTCCAAGAAAGTATCCACGTGTCGCGGACTCGCAAAAATGTCTACGTGTCAGCGGAAAACATAATGACTTGGAAGAAGTTGGTCATGATACTTATCACCATACGATGTTCGAAATGTTAGGTAACTGGTCGTTTGGCGATTATTTCAAGAAAGAAGCTATCAGTTGGGCCTGGGAATATCTGGTTGATGTATTGAAACTGAATCCGGATCGTTTGTATGCTACTGTTTTCGAAGGAAGTCCGGCCGAAGGTCTTTCTCGTGACGACGAGGCAGCTGGGTATTGGGAAAAATTCCTGCCAAAAGATCATATCATTAATGGTAACAAACATGATAACTTCTGGGAAATGGGTGATACCGGTCCTTGCGGCCCTTGTTCTGAAATACATATAGACTTGCGTTCTGAAGAGGAACGTGCTGCTGTTTCAGGTGCTGATATGGTTAATAAGGACCATCCTCTGGTTATTGAAATCTGGAACCTGGTGTTCATGCAGTTTAACCGTAAAGCCGATGGCTCTTTGGAGTCATTGCCGAATCACGTAATCGATACCGGTATGGGTTTCGAACGTCTGTGTATGGCTTTGCAGGGCAAGACTTCTAATTACGATACTGACGTGTTCCAGCCAATCATTAAAGTGATTGCCGACATGGCTGGTACTGAATATGGAAAAGATCGTCAGAAGGATATTGCGATGCGTGTAATTGCCGATCATATCCGTACTATTTCATTCGCCATTACCGACGGTCAGTTGCCTTCTAACGCCAAAGCCGGTTACGTTATCCGTCGTATCTTGCGTCGTGCTGTTCGTTACGGCTATACATTCCTGAACCGTAAGGAGGCATTTATGTATAAGCTGTTGCCGGTGTTGATCGAAACCATGGGCGATGCTTATCCTGAATTGCAGGCTCAGAAATCTTTGATCGAAAAGGTTATCAAGGAAGAGGAGGATTCTTTCCTGCGTACTCTTGAAACCGGTATTCGTTTGTTGGAAAAGAAAATGGAAGAGACCAGGGCTGCTGGTAAGAAAACAATCAGTGGCGTTGATGCCTTTACATTATATGATACTTATGGTTTCCCATTAGATCTGACCGAACTGATCCTTCGTGAAAACGAAATGGATGCAGACATCGAGGAATTTAATGTGGAAATGCAGAAGCAGAAAGAACGTGCTCGTAACGCTGCTGCAGTTGAAACAGGTGATTGGATTATACTAAAGGAAAGCGAAACTGAGTTTGTGGGTTACGACTTATTTGAATGTGACGCTGAAATTCTTCGTTATCGTCAGATTAAACAGAAGAAAAAAGTCATGTATCAGATCGTTCTAGACAAGACTCCTTTTTATGCAGAAATGGGTGGACAGGTTGGTGATACTGGTTGGTTGATTAATGGGGATGAAAAGATCTCTGTTGTTGATACCAAGCGTGAGAACAACCTGCCAATTCATTTCGTAGAGAAATTGCCTCAGGATGTTACAGCTGTGTTTACTGCCAGGATTGATGCTCAAAAACGTATCCAGTGCGAATGTAACCACTCTGCTACTCACTTGTTGCACGAAGCTTTGCGCGAAGTGTTAGGTACTCATGTCGAGCAGAAAGGTTCATACGTCTCTCCAAAGGCTTTGCGTTTCGACTTCTCTCACTATCAGAAAGTGACTGATGAGGAAATCCGTAAGGTGGAAAAACTGGTCGGACAGAAGATCCGTGCCAACTATCCTTTGGAAGAACATCGTAACATGCCAATCGCCAAGGCCAAGGAATTAGGTGCAATGGCTTTGTTTGGTGAAAAGTATGGTGATGAGGTTCGTGTCGTTAAATATGGTACTTCTATCGAATTGTGTGGTGGTACTCATATTCCGTCTACTGGTATGATCGGTTCTTTAAGAATCGTAGGTGAAAGTTCTGTAGCTGCCGGTGTTCGTCGTATCGAAGCCGTTACTGCCGAAGCTGCCGAAGATGTTGCTTTTGCTCAGGAAGACCTGATTCGTGAACTTCGCATGTTCTTCAATAATATGCCTAATCTTCAGCAGGCAATCAAGAAGGCTGTTGATGAAAACACCGAAATGAAAAAAGAAATTGAAGTTTACATGAAGGAAAAAGCTGCTCGTCTGAAGAAGTCCATGCTTGACGAGTCCGTTAAGAAGAACGGTGTTCGTGTCATCACTTTCGTTGGCAAGGCAAATCCGGACGCCATGAAGGATGTAGCGTTCCAGATCAAGGGTGAACTTTCAGAAAGTTTCATTTTTGTGGCAGGTATCATTGCCGAAGCCAAATGTCAGTTGATGGTGATGTTGAGTGATGATCTGGTTGCTGACGGATTGAATGCTTCTAAATTGGTTAAGGATGCTGCCAAACATATTCAGGGTGGTGGCGGTGGTCAGCCTCATTTTGCAACTGCAGGTGGCAAGAACATCGAAGGCTTGACTATTGCGGTAAGTGCCGTGCTTGAATCAGTCGGTATGAAATAAGAATTTATTATTTCTATCTAAATAATCTGATCCCGCTGGGTTTTCTTTCAGAAATATCCAGCGGGATTTTTTTGTATATATATAATAATGTATATAGGCCGATTTCTGCATCGAGATATGAATAATCAAATCTGTCCTTTTAAGAGCTGCCTTTCTGCCCGTTTATATTAGATTTTTCTGAAAGAATCCGGATTTTTTGTTGAATCATAACGGTGGTTTGTATAATTCACAATTGTGAATTGATTAAATCATCATTGTGAAATGATTAATTCATAACTGTGAATTAAATAAAATATCCTTTATTTTGTACATAAGTTGTTGAAGTAAAGGATATTATCTATTTTTTATGAATCAAAATAGTGGCGTGAATTAGTTTAGAGTAAAAATATATAGTTAATATAACAGTATAATACTGATTAGCTGTTTGACTTTTAGTCCTTTATGCTTAAAAAAAAGGT
>JAHHQS010000068.1 GCA_020026285.1 Parabacteroides sp.
GATATTAACATTTAATTAATATCTAAACATTCCTGTTAAAACAAATTCTATTCAAAAAACTGATTCTCAGTCTTAATTACTTTTAGCCCCATAAAAGAACAATTCTAATGACTCATTTATTTCCAACAGAAGAAAAGTTTTTTTATATAGAAATAGACGTTATTTTGAATGAATATATTAATTTCGTCTAAATTTTAATTCAATATAAAGGTGTTAATAGAACCTTACGGTTTAAGATATAAATATTTATAATCAAAATATAGACTTGTATTATGAAACACATTTTATTATTTATTTTATGTGCTTTGTTTACATATCAGAATTTATATGCTTTTACTCAAAAATCTTTGGATGAATTACAAAGATTTGCATTTCTCCACCCGAAAGAAACACTGTCACGTTTAGATAGTCTTGAAAATTGTTATGATTTTCCTTCGTATAAATTAGGCTATTTACGTGCTTGTTCTCAATATGCCTTAGCCCAATTTAATAAGGCCATGCAATCCATTCGTTCAGTATATGAAATGCCAGATTTGAGTTCTGACAGTATACTTCAGAAAAGAGTCTGTATGATTTATGCAGAGACTGCTGTTCTTTCATTTTCACTGCAAGAGTCAATGTCATGTATTTTAAAAGGGAAAGAAATAGCCTGGGCTACAAAAGATACTTTATTTATGTCTCGTCTGTTAATACCAGAAGCTGCTCTTTACAGGACCTTGGGACTTAACCAGAAAGCATACAAACAAGCAATTACTGCTGCGAATTTGTCTCTAAAACTAAACGAAATAAATTTGGAAACAATCACCGTACAGTTTAGAGCCTGCCTGTGGTTAATGACTTGCTATATTGAGGACGAAAAATTTAAAGATGCAATGTTCTATGCTCAAAAGATCCAGAATGCATTGGACAAATTTTCAAAAAAAATTAATCAATGTGATTTCTGTGATATTTATTCAAGTCTGTTTTATGGAAAGATGGCTTATCTTACAAAGATGATAAAAAAAGACAATCTATCTGATCTATACTATCAACGGTATAAGAATACATCTTATTCTAAAACATTCAGTGGAAAACAGCGACTTAATGATTATTTACTGCTTGTAGGCCGCTACGATGAAGTTCTAAGCAATACAGAAGAATACATGCAGAATGTAATCAATCGAGATACACTTAATCTTTTTTATGTAGAAATATTAAATAATAGATGTGATGCGTTCATAAAGAAAGAAGACTATAAACAAGCTTATAGGATTTCTCAAATACTCAACAAAATGCAGAATTACATGCTTGTGAATAAGGATAAAGACGTTTTGTTCGAAACAGCAGATGTTGATAAAATTAACTCCTTGATTAATAAATTGAAGAAATCCCAACAAAGCATCGTTATCTACCAGATTATTCTTGCAACTTTGACTATTATCGTATTGGTGATCTTTTTCCTGTTAGGAAAATTTTGCCGAAAAGTAATATATAGGTACTATAAGAAAAAATTAAATTATCTGATCGGACGATTTGGCGGGCGTATAAAGGATGAAAAAGGACAATCTTTCCCATCATCAAATACAATCAAGAAGGACGTTGACACGATTTCTGATGCAGAACTTTTTAATAGATTTAATATTCAAGTTCGTAAAGAAAAACTTTTTCTGGATTATCAATTGGGAAGAGATGATTATGCACGTATCATGAAAGTTGACAAGAATCGATTTGCTTCCATTATACGAGCACATTCAGGGGGAAACATGTCTACTTACATCAATAATCTACGCTTAGAATATTCCACAAATTTACTGAAAGAAAACGCAGAACTATCCATTGCTGAAATAGCGACACGAAGTGCCATTCCTAATGTCTCGACCTATTATCGTCTATTTAAAGAGAAATATGGGATAAGTCCTGCTGAATACAGAAATCAGTTGAAATGATATCCCATTCTGTTTAAAATAAAATATCAAAAAATATCATAAAAACAATGAATATAAAAGAACTGGCCGTTGGTCAGTTCTTTTTTTATAAGTGACAATAGTAAAAACAGTTGTTTTTATATTTCTATTTTATCCATTTCTACACGATCATAAACTAAAGTTTATCAACATTTTATGACAATATGAAAATACTATTATGACTTTTTGAGACAGAGGTGATATTTTTTACAAAGTACTAAAATTGGGAACAAAATTCTTCCTCCTATAATTTTGCAGAAAATTTAAAAGATAAAGAATTGCTATTTATGCGATACTCTTTAAAGACTTTTTTCAGAGCTTAAAATAAAACACTAGAACCTGCAAAAACAGGTTCAACAAGACAAAAAGAAATTATTAAAACATATTTTATTTACTAACCTCGCCACCTCGGCTTGGCTTATTTTTAACGAACTAATATAAATGAGAACAATATTAAAAATAGTATGTATCTTCTTTGTTGGCACTCTTTCTGCTCAAGAGATTTTACAAGAGAACAGATCTTTTGCCAATATCAAAGATTCCTCTATTATAGATTCCAATACATCAAAAAAGTATTTTAATATGTCAACTTCTATCAATCCTACATATAAGAATTCTAGAACCCAAAAGGCTATAAAGTCTTTTAACATGGGACTCAAAACTAATCTTCTTTATGATATTCTTTTAGTTCCAAATATAGGATTGGAATTCTATATATCCAAAGGTTGGACTATCGGTGGTAATTGGATGTATGCTTGGTGGAGCAATGATAAACGTCATCGTTTCTGGCGTATTTATGGCGGAGACATAAATGTTCGTAAATATTTTGGTCGTCGTGCAATTGAGAAGCCCTTAACCGGACATCATATCGGTGTCTATGGACAGATACTAACTTATGATTTTGAAATTGGAGGAAGGGGGTATATGGGTGGTCGTGCCAATGGTACTTTGTGGAATGAAGGTAACTATGGTGCAGGTATAGAATATGGATACTCACTGCCTGTAAATCGAAGAATAAATCTTGATTTCTCTATAGGAATCGGATATTTAGGAGGTAGCTATAACGAATATATTCCCAAAGAAGGATTTTACTTATGGGAAAAGAAAGTTCATCTTCATTGGTTTGGCCCCACAAAAGCAGAGGTTTCTTTCGTGTGGTTACTAGGACGTAATAATTATAATGTGAAGAAAGGAGGAAAATGATGAAATACTTGAATCTTTGTTTGCTTTTCTTCCTCGTCTTATTTCAATCTTCATGCGAGCATAAGAATATTTACAATAATCTTACAACAAATATAGAAGTGGTTTTTGATTGGAGTAAATCACCTAAAGCAACACCTAAAGCAATGGCTGTTTTCTTTTATTCAAAGTCTGATAATGAAGTCATCCGATATGACTTTTCAGGCAATAAGGGCGGTGTTGTCCGTCTCCCGTTAGGTGAATATAAAGCTTTTTGTTTGAATACCGATACAGAAGGCATGGTCTACCACAATGTTCAAAAGATCTATGAATTTGAAATCGCCTCACGCGAAACAGATCTTTCGGAGGGACTTTCGTCTTTGATTTCTAAGGATCATTCCATTCCTAAAGGGAAAGGGACAGAAGGCGAAAGCGTAGTGATGCCGGCAAGTAACATATGGACAGACACATCCGACTATATCAATATATCAGAATTAGACAAGACTGAAAAGATCGTATTTTCCCCGATGATCAGAACCAGCCATTATACGGTTGATATCTTCAATGTAAAAAACTTGATGTACAATACAAGTTTGGCTGCATCACTATCGACATTGTCTAGAGGATTTATGCCTGGAAGTGAAAAATACTCAAAAGAGTCTGTGACAATACCTTTTGAAATAAAAAATAATCTAAAAAACGAGAATGTCAATGGAGAATTCAAAGGATTTGGATGTATTCCAGATACTGACCATAAACATATTCTAATGATTTATGCAATTCTAGGAGATGGTAGAAAGTGGTATTATTCTTTTGATGTATCAAGTCAGATTTATAATGCTGAAGATCCATGGAATATACATATTGTGTTAGACAGCCTCGTATTACCTCAATCAGTTACAAATGGTAGTGGATTCCGCCCGGAAGTGACAGAATGGGAAGAGGTTCTAGTAAATATTGAAATGTAATTTGACAGATAAGAATATTATTATTAACTAATTTTTTTATGATTATGAAAAAGAAAAGTTCATTTATGGTCCTATTTGCCTCATTGCTTATGGCTTCATGTTCAAACGAAGAAATCGTTGAAATAAACAAAGGACACGCTATTGATTTTCGTACATTTTTCAAGACTCGCGCTCAAGAAACAACAGTTAACAATCTTGAGAAATTTAATGTTACAGCATTGAAAAATGATAAGAATTATTTTACAAACGCAACTTTTACGAAAGAAGGTGTTACCTCTATTTTTTCTTCTTCTACACCTTATTTCTGGCCGACTGATGGTTCGAATCTTCTTTTTTTTGCATATGCTCCCACCTCTTTAGAAGGGAATATAACTATCACAAACTCAGAACAAAAACTTAATGATTTTGAGCCAAATAAGGTTATCAATGATCAGGTGGATTTTATCACAGCTAAAGGAACAGGTAGTAAAGAACAATCTCCAGAGGGTGTTAATTTACAATTCCATCACAGGTTGTCACAGATTCAGATTACCGCTAAAAATGAGAACTCCAATTATGTCTATAAAGTTAGGGGTATTCGTATCGCAAAAGCCTACAAAAAAGGCTCTTATGATTTGAATGCAAGAAAATGGGATATACCTACTTCTGAATCAGAAATACAGACGATCTACGAGACTACATATGATAAAGCGATTGAATTAAACTCCAATTTTCAATCACTAATGAGTCAAAATATCAATGAAGTAAATAATGCAATGTTAATTCCACAGAAAGTCCAAAAATGGGATCAAGCTAATGACAAACTTAATACCAAAAATGGAGCCTATATCTCTGTATATGTCAATATTTGCACAAAAGACGGCCTTGATGTTTATCCTGTTAAATCAGGTAGTTATGCATGGGTTTCTGTACCTGTCAGTTTTGATTGGATTTTTGGTAATAAATATGTTTATCAACTTGATTTCACAAAGGGTGCTGGTTTTGTTGATCCTACAGAACCGGATGGTAAACCAAAACCTGGAGAATCTGTCTTTGGAGAACCTATTAAATTCAATGTATCAGTTGAGCAATGGAACGAGACAAATCAGAATGTTAACATGTAATTATTATACCTTAAATTCACCTAATAACTTACAGGAATCTATTTATTGAAAAATCAGGTAATATACCAGACTAAATAGATACAATATCGTTGATAAGTAGAATTTATTACTTATGACAACTCTGAATGGTTTTCATTGCAGAGTTGTCTTGATTTTATTAAAACCACTTTTACATTTTCATCCATACAAATTGATTATTGGATTTATTTAATGAAACATATATTAATTGACTTTATTAAATAAAGGCATATTTAATTATGCCATTGGATTATAATTTTACTTAACAGCTACGAAGAATTATAATTATGACTTACAAAACAAAAATGAAACAAGTAAAAGAGGCAATATTTATCATTGTCACTTTTATATGTTTAAATGCCTGTAACGATAATTTTATAACAGTGCCAGAAGCAAGTGAAGCCATCCAATTCGGAGTTGCTTTAGATTCAACATGGAATAATACTAAAAGGCTTACAAAATATGAAAAGTTATTTGGACTAGATTCTTTTCTTTTAAATAACGGGAAGAAACTTTTTTTACACACGTATGTGACTGATAGTATAGAAAATAATACACTTAAAAACAGATCTATAACTCGCTCTTCTCGTCAAACAGAAATGTACGAAACATTTGGTGTCAGTGCATATGCTTATGCTGATGATTTTACAGGTAATGAAATTCCTAACTTTATGTATAATGTGAAATTTGAAAAGAAGTCTGAATCAAGTTGGGTTAGTACCCCTTCTTATTTTTGGCCAAGCGAAAATTTCCATATGAAGTTTACAGCTTATGCTCCATACAATACCAAAGATTCTGATCCTTATGTAATTTCACCATTAAACCAGCCAGGAGAACAAACACTTGCTTGCACAATACCTGATGATGTAAATAAACAAACAGACCTTCTTGTAGCAAACATGTCCATACCTTCAGATCAAAGAAACAAAACAACCAATCCGCTTCTAAAATTCAATCATGCCCTTACTGCTATTAAATTTATAGCAGGGAATGATATTAGAACAGGGAAAATAATCGATATATCACTGGTTGGTATTCATGACAAAGGTACATATTCCTTGGAAAGCGGGCAATGGATTCTTAAGGATTCAAAGACAAAGACCTTCACTCAAAAATTAAATAAGGAAGTTGTACCTGGTGGAATAATCACAACTGAAGCGCAAACGTTTATGATGTTGCCACAAGAACTTTCTGCTGATGCCAAAATTGTAATACATTTCTTCAATGAGGCAGACAACACAACTTATGAACTATCCTCAAGCATCGCTGGTAATATCTGGCCCCAGGGAAAAACTGTAACATATAAACTCTCTACATCCAGATTGAATTGGGAATATGTGGTCGAAGCCGAAAATACAGATTTCCAATATTCGGGTACTAAAGAAGGAAAGATCAAAGTAAAAGTATACAAGAAAAATTATTCTAATCCCAAAACTATCATTCCTGTTTCATGGGAATTAATGGAAGAAACACCTACCTGGTTACATATAAATCCAGGTATTAAAGGGAATGGTGGAAATACAGGAGAAATTATACCTATTGTTGTCGACGCACAGATATCTACAACAATATCTGATCCAAAAACAGAATTAAAAAATGCTACACCTAAAGGGACAGAACAAAATCCTTTTAATTTATCAAATGTTTCAGGAGATCCTGATATAATGAATACAGCTAATTGTTACGTGATAGACGCTCCTGGCTATTATAGCCTACCATTGATTTATGGTAATGCTATTATGAATGGCCAACAGAATAAAGCTGCATATCTTAGTAACTATGTTGGTCCATATGCTTTACCTTGCTTTAAGAATCATTTGAATAATGATATTACAAGTCCATATATTTATCGAAATGCCGGATGTACTCCATATTCGGTCAAACTAATTTGGCAGGATGTATATCCTCTGATTAGTGATATTAAACTCGATAAAGAGAATCAACGTTTATGTTTTAAGATTGAAAGTACAGATATTTCCCCTGGAAATGCAGTAGTTGCTGTTTGTGATGCAGACAATAATATAATGTGGTCATGGCATATTTGGATTACTAATTTAAATATTCAGAATACTGTAACATTTGGTAATGAAATCGACAAATATGAAGTAATGCCATGTTATTTAGGTTGGTCCAGTTTGAGTGGAACACAAATGTATTCCGGACGTAGTAGTACATTGAAAATCAAATTGGAGAATTCTATTATTAAAGAGATTCCGATTACTCAGTTGCCTCATCAGCATTCTGGTAATGGTAAATCAACGTATTATCAATGGGGTAGAAAAGATCCGCTTGTTACATCAGGAAATAATGACTTTCCAAACAGAATAGTATATGATGTTAACGGCAACGAATTGCCAACAGTCGTTGATGGATTAAATACTCCTTCATTATTTGCGGGCATGATTAAAAATCCGCGTGTTTTCTCTTACAATTATTTTTTAACGGGTTATGCGAATAATTTTGCTAATTTGTGGAATAGTCATCGTAATTTTTCAGCCAAACTATTGTGGATGGAAGCAGGTAAACTTCCATGGCATGGATATACAGAGAAACGTCAACCATATATTAAAACGATTTATGATCCTTCACCTGTAGGATTTTGCGTATCAGAGCCTTCTATTTTAAAAAGTCCAGTCAATGTGACTCTAACTGATGGCGAAAATAAATATGTTGAAATTCAAGGAAGCAATGGGAATGTTTTGACACTCTTTGAAATGGGAAATTGCTACGCCGGTACTGCAGGGATAAACTTTACGAAAAATGATTTCTCCTTTTTGACATCTGTCGGATTTTCTTATCGAGCAGGAGGTATTCAGAATTTTGCATATTATGGTTATCCATGGACTGCAGAAAAAAATTTGGCGAAAAAGAATCATTTCACTTCTAAAAATACAGCTTTTCCTTTGATTCTAGTTAAAGACAATCCAGTATTAGTTCCTTCCTTATGGAAGGATCACCTTGAAGTTTCCGTTCCAACAATTTCATACAAGGGAAAAGATAATGCGGTTGTTTCTATAAAAAGCTATACTGAATACAGCTCAAATAAAAAGCCAATTCCATGGATTGCTGAATTTTATAATGAAATGACCGGTCAATGGCAAACTTCTTCTCCCGTTGATTGGATGACTATCAATACCACTGATGGAACAGCAAGTGGTAATGGTTCTGTATCTCAAAGTGAAAGTTTTAAGATCAGCATCAGTAAGTTAGAAGAAAAAGAGGCTATAATTATTGATCAAAATAAAAAATTATCTATAACTGGAAGTTTGGGAAGCGATACCCGACCTTGGAATTTGTCAAATACGCAGGGAGAATCTGAAATTCAAAACACAGCCAACTGTTATATTGTAAATGCACCAGGAGTATATAGTATCCCTCTGATTTATGGTAATGCTATCAGGAACGGAGCAAACAACACCGCAGCTTATAGTGGAGTAAAATTTGTCAATCACTTGAATAATCAGATTATTGCTCCTGAAATAAGGGAAAATACAGGTTGTACTCCTTCCAAAGCAGAGCTTTTATGGCAAGATGCTCCGGAACTGATAAATTCTGTATCTCTTTCTTCAGACAGTACAAAGATTATTTTCAAGGTTAATCAAGCTGATATAAAACAAGGTAATGCAGTCATTGCGGTTTATGACAATCAAGATATACCACAAATCATGTGGTCCTGGCATATTTGGTTTACAGCTATGGATTTAAAGAACACACTTCCTGTTAAAAATTCAATGAATACACGGACCTATCAATTCATGCCTGTCAATCTTGGATGGTGCAGTGAACAAGTTGATAAGATTTATAAAGGTAGAGAACTGAAGATGCGTATCAATAATAAGGAATACATAATTAAACAAAGTGGACAGGTTATCCAAAGCATTAATGGAGAATCTACTCATTTTCAATATGGAAGAAAGGATCCTTTCCCTGGTATTTTATTAAATAATTCAATGCCAAACGGTAAAAAGAAGCCTGTATATAACATAAATGGAGAATTGATCGTTAATCTTCCCATATATGATACAAAAATGAATAATATTCCAAAATCCATTTTAAATCCTCAAGAATTGGCTACTACATTTGTGAGTAACGGAAGTTGGTATAATTCAGTAAAAACGATTTATGACCCATGTCCTTACGGATTTAAAGTTGGACCAAAAGATGCTTTTTCTGCTTTTAATACTTCTTTAAGTAATAAGCCACAATCGTTTAAGGTTGAGGCATCCTATACTTATAAAGCAGACAATGGTATAAGAGGATTCGAATGTACAATTGATGGCCTCGTTGTTTTCATGCCTGTTTCTGGAAGATATTTACGAAATTATGGAGGTCCAGAAGGAAGGTTAAATAAAGGGTTTTATCTTTATAATTCTTCCATAGACAATTTATATCTTTGGGGATTATCGGAAAAACAGATTGATATAAGACCTATTCCTCTAAATAATAGTCCAAGTAACGGAGCTTGTATCCGTCCTATATTGGAAGAATAAATCATAAAAGAGGTTCTGTTTAAATATAAAAAACAGAACCTCTTTTATTTGTCTTAATATTGAAAACTCGTTGGCGGAATTAAGTCAGCGCATATTTAACTCTTCCAATTGGTTTGTTATTTTTGTAGTTAATATATCGTAGGATTGTAAGTGCGCTAATCTTCCCTATAATTTATTTATTAAATTAATTCCGCCAACGGGTAAATTTGTTCTAAATATTAACTGGTAAGATTAATAAAATCTTACCGATTTTATTTTTTCCCCTATGCGAAAAATATTGTTGTTGCTATTAGTTTGTTTCGGTGATTTAAAGGCTTTGTCGCAAATAACGGTTGTGCCTTTTATATATTATGTTCCGGTGGATTTTGAAAGGAACTTGCGAGGAAGTTTCTTATTTAATCCAACTTCTCTTGGTTGGTCTTGTTCTTCTTTGTGCGCTTTACTGTATGCTTAAATTTGACAGCCATGAGATATTGGAAATATCCTGCTATACCTGATAATCAATAAGGTCAAATTCCTTTTAATGTAAAACAGACCACCTTTGGTTACCAGCCATAAATTAACATCTCATAAAAAAGAGATTAACTATCTGGATGCAACCTGCTTTTCAAGCTGACGCAACTGAACAGGAGAGGTTCCTGTCTGCATATATGTGATCTTTCCGTTTTCATCCACAATCATCGTAAACGGATATTCTCTGACACCTATCTTCTCCGCCAATTCGGTATCATCCACCAAATGATGGAACTTGAAACCCCGGTCATTTACAACTTTGGATATTTTATCGGCACTCTCAAATGCGACAGAAAGATAAAGATTGTCGGGATATTCTTCCACAAGCCGATTTAACTCAGGTATCTCCCGACAACAAGGACCGCATCTGGTATGCCAGAAATTGATTATCACCCGTTTTCCTCTTAACCGATTCAAAGTCCATATTTCACCTTTATAATCTTTCAGACTGAAATCCGGTAACAGATCTCCAACTTTCACCTTCAGACTCGGACAAACGTTCGAAACAGTTACCATCTTAATCTGTTCGGCTTTTTTCAGTAACTGCTCTCCGTTTCTGATTTTCGTAACAGGAATGACAAATTCTTCGGCTTCCTTACTCATAGGCGTGTATTTAGTGACAGTTATCTTACCGAAAATCGAATCATGAATCAGACCTGTCTGCACAGGCTTACCACAAGGAAAAGGCTCTGGTTTGCCATCGAAGAATTTTCCATTGATTATCAGTAATCTTTGAGGCATAAGATATTCACTTTCCGGCTGACTGCAACCCATAAGAACAGAGAATAACAAGAAACAAAGTACCGACTTTTTCATATTAGATTAGAAAGCTTCTGTCATATTCATATAAACGGCCATACCTTTCTGTGAAGGATCTTTACCTATATCCAGACGGAAATTCTTGCCCGGCTGCATCTGAATACGCAAACCAACACCATAATTGAATTTCCATTTAGACCAATCCACTATCGGAGCATTACCTATAGTTCCCGTTCCGACCCACGCTGCAAATCCACATTTTGCCCAGAAATTACCACTTTTGTATTTTGCCGGACTGCCAAACATATGGCGGTATTCCAACAAAGCGTAGGCCATAGACTTATCACGATATTGACCAATATAATATCCACGTAAATCGAAAGGTGAACCAAACGAAGGAAGTTCAGAATACGGAACATCACCTACGCTAATCTGCGTTTTAGCCATCCAGGCCAATGTACTTCGTGGACGGAATACATTCTTAAAATGGCGATACTCCAATTCGAACATTTCATAATTATATGCACCTCCCAGATATTTTCCGTACAATTTAGCCATGGCACTCAAGAGCATTCCGGATGTAGGTGTTGCTATATCATCACGAGAGTCATATTGTACCAAACCTCCTACTCCTATATTAACATATTTCGTCTTATATTTCTGAAAATATGGATCTGCAGCCATAACAGGATTGATATCTTTGGCATTTGTCAAGTTCAGATCAAATAAAGTTCCAGCATATACATGAGGCTTTATTTCCCACACAAAACGAGGATAGAATTGAAAATAGGTACGCTTATATTTAGTGGTAGAATCACTTCGTTCAACATGATCGATGGTTTCGTAGCCTTTTCCATAATAATGAGCCGGCTCATTACGAAATCCATAATTAACATAGATTCGGAAACGATCCTGATTGAAGAATAAAGTTCCGGCTCCGGCTACGATAATGGTCCCGTTAATGGAAAAATTGACTCCTGCAGGAATAAATGAACGGCTTGTCAGCGTATCATTTTTATGAAAACGGAAACTGGCCAAAACTGCACCACCAATACCTAACGAACTTTCCGGTGTATACGAAGGTCCACCTAAAGCCGACCACCAGATATTTTTTGTTTTACGGATAGAGTCACGTCGCATCTGCTTGTAATAACGCTTGATCTGTTTCTCCGTCATTGGTTTCCCATCAATCATCAACTCCGGTTTCACAACTGTATCTGTTGAAGTCTTTGATATCTGGGCTGCCGACTCAAGACGATTATCCTGTGCCTGAACAGACTGCACCAGAATTAACCCAAACAAAACAACTATACCTGAAAAGAATCTTTTAAACATCCAATCAATGATTTTATTATAAATATGTCCTACCCTATTTTTGAATAGACAACTGCAAAAGTAAAAAGATAAAGAATCTTTACCAAAAGAAAGGATTTAAAATTACTCAAAATCAGGAATAAGGCTTTCATCCCTTTATGAAAGGGATCGATGTATCAGGCTATTTGCTAGCACGTTAAAAACGTAATTGAAAATATAATTTATTCAGTATTATCTTCCTCCAGCCTTTGCTCACATTTGGCCAGATTTCTCCCCTCTTCTGTATATACCCTCTGTTCTTTTAGAAATATCTTACATGATCATTGATATTGATAATCAGACAAATCCTGTAACAGGAAATTGTACTTACATATGAATGCTTCCTAAGAAATATAACAAAAAGACCTGTCAACCGAAGAATATTTTCGTTTGACAGGTCTTTCTATTTAACAACTGATTAAATCAATCATCAATTACTGCGGCATAGCTTCAGCTGATGGTGGTGGAGTTGTTGTTCCCCAAGATTTATTAGCCTTTGGTCCCATTTCCAGTTCCAGAACGCCACCATTAATCAACTCACTATGATTGAACCAAGGCTGATTCAATTCTTTACCATTCAAGCGGGCAGACTGGATGTATTTATTTTCAACAGAAGCCTTATTTGCTTTGATTTCGAAGAAATTTCCGTTACCCAGATCAATCTTCGCATTAGTAAACATCGGACTTCCGATATTATAAGTTGGAGATCCAGGAGTAACAGGATAGAAACCAAGCTGACTGAATACAACAAAGGCCGACATACCGCCTCCGTCTTCATCTCCGGGAACCCCCATCAAGTCATTACGGAACCACTCGTTCAATAACATGCGGATACACTTCTGAGTTCTCCAAGGCTGACCAGCATAGTTATACAAATAAGGAATATGCAAAATTGGTTCATTAGCCATAGAGAATTGTCCGACATTACCTGTATGGTCAGGTAACATAGAATAAAACTGCCATTTAGATTTTCCCAAGTCTGTCTCGAACATATTATCAAGAGCCTTGATAAAGGCATCGTTACCACCTATTAATTGAATCAAATCAGCAATATTATGCTGTACATCCCAACGATATACATAAGCATTGTTTTCATCGTAATGGTCACGAGCTCCCAAACCACCAGAGAAACGATAATCCAGGTTTTCGATAAATTTACCATCTTTATCTTTCGGATGGAAGAAACCTGTTTCCGGATTAAAGATATTCCGATAGTTATATGAACATTTCAAATAATGTTTGGCATCTTCTTCGTTTCCGATTTCTTTCGCAATCTGAGAAAGACACCACTGGTCGTATGAAGTACCCAAAGTAACAGCAACCGGCTGTCTCTTTTCACCACCTACATTTGGAACAGTTTCTTTTTCGCCTTCCTTCAATGCCGGAATATAACCATGTTCGTTATAGAATTCATCCAACCATCCAGCTGGAGCACCTGACCAAGGAATAAGTGTTTTGGCTTCTACACCTAAACGAGCACTTTCGTAGGCTTTCTTCAAATCAAAACCTCTGACACCTTTACGATAACTATCGATGATTGTAGCAACACCATGATTAGAATTCATTCTTCGTGAGTCACCTGTTACCTCAGGGAATGTAGGCAACCAGTTATTACCCATCTGTTCTGCCATCAGCAGGAATGACTGAATGATGTCACCTTCGGTCTTACCATCAATAATCGCTCTCAAAGGATGAGCTGCACGATAAGTATCCCAAATCCAATCGTCAGTATAGAATGGCTGACCACCATCTTCGTGTATCTTTCCATCGTATGCACTATAGTAACGGCCATCTTCGCTCAAGCAGACAGGACGTTCATAATAACGATACAAAGACGTATAGAATATCGTTTTATTATCTTCCGTGTTACCTTCCACTTTGATTTTACCCAAAGCTTCATTCCAAACACTCATGGCTTTCTTGGCAACAACATCAACATCATAAGAACTAATTTCACGAGCCAGATTCTTCTGTGCCTGTTCTTCACTAATGAAAGAGACACCGTAACGAACATGAACGTCCTTTACTTTATCTCCATAGGCTAAAACAACATGATCGCCTTCTACAGTCTGATCACCATACTGAACTTTTCCATCTTTCACCATACCTCTTTTAACAGGGGTCTGATCGGTTTCAGCATAGATATAAACTCTTGTTTTATCATCAACATACTGATAACCGCTTACATGATTTTCGGAAGTTTTCATGGCACCATTACGACTGTTGAAAACAAGATAAGCAGGTTTGTTTCCACTGAAAGAGATATTATAGACAGCACTCTGATGAGATGGAGCAAAATCCACTTCAATTTCTTCCTGATCCAAATAAACCTGATAACGATATGGATGAATCTTTTCCTGATCGTAAGAATAACTGATTACATCGTACAATCCATTTGCATCACCCTGATGGGGACTCAAGTTAAAGGCAGAACTACCTCTGTGTGAAGTAACAATTAATGGAAGTCCGTAAATACGAACATTTGTAAAATCACCTCTTTCCGGATAAACACGCAACATACTGTTTGGCAAATGCACTGTAGGGAAAGTAGGAACCAGCAGATGACTGATATTACCCATATAAGGATTGACATATTCTGCCGGAGTTTTAGTTGAATTATCTGTTGTAACAGTATTTGTTGAACAAGCAGCCAACAGACTGACTGATGCTATTACTGCTACGAATGATTTTAATTTATTATGTTTCATTTTGATATTATAAACTTGTTGGACGAGATGAAGGTGCAGCGCCAAAATCCTTATTGGGTTGATTTCCCATTACAAATGACAACTTACCACCTTTCATGACATCTTCATATAAAATATATGATTTATCGTAAGGTTTACCATTCAAAGTGACTGACTGAATATAGATATTTTCCTTACTATTATTCAATGCTTCCACTTCGAAAATTTTGTTTCCAGGAAGACTGATTTTTACATCTTCGAATAAAGGACTACCAAATACCAATACACCGTGAGATGGATTTACCTGATAAAATCCTAAAGCTGAAATAACATGCCAGGAAGACATCTGTCCGCAGTCTTCGTTACCAATAATACCATCAGGCTTGTCAGTATAGAAGTTCTCCTGAATGAAACGTACCTTTTCGGCAGTCTTCCATTGCTGTCCGGCGTAAGGATACATGTATACAACGTGATGACTTGGTTCATTACCATGAGCATACATACCAATCAAGCCAGAGATATCTGCTGAAGCTTCGGCACTCATATCACCGGAAGCAACGAACAAAGAATCCAGTTTGGAACAGAATACGGCATCACCACCCATCAGTTCAACCAATCCTTCCGGATGCTGAGGGACAAAGAAAGTATACTGCCATCCGTTACCTTCACAGAAGTCGCCTGAGCCACCATGTTTTGCTTTGAATGGACTATATGGAGTTCTCCAGGAGCCATCATCTAATTTAGGACGAACAAAATTGATCGTAGTATCAAAATAATGTTTGTAAAAATGACCTCGTTTCAAATATGTCTTGTAAACATCTTCCTTACCCATCTTTTTAGCCATCAAAGCAGTTCCCCAGTCATCGATAGCATATTCCATAGCCACAGAAGTAGCCTCGCCTACTTTATCGGCAGGAATATATTCTCTTTCCAAAACATAAGAAATACCATTCTGATTTGGATTAGTAGATGAAGAAATCATGGCATTCAAAGCTCTTTCGCCATCAAATCCCTTGAATCCCTTTACATAAGCATCGGCAATAACAGGAACGGCACTGTAACCAGGCATCTGATTGGTTTCTCCTCCGACCAAAGGCCAGATAGGTAATTTGCCTTGCTGATCGTAAATACTCAACATAGAGTTAACCATATCGGGTACAAGTTCTGGCTGTAGAATTGTCATCAACGGATGCAATGTTCTATAGGTATCCCACAAAGAGAAAGTGGAATAATTCTTCCATCCTTCAGCCTTGTAAACTTTATCGTCATGTCCGCGATATTCTCCATTTACATCACAATATAATGTCGGAGCAACATACATATGATACAAAGCAGTATAGAATGTCTTCTTGGAACGTTCGTTAGTCGATTGAACCTGTATGGCAGACAACTCGTCTTCCCATTTGGCAACAGCATCTTTATGTACCTTGTCAAAATCCCAACCTTGCATTTCAGCGTTCAGGTTAGCCAAAGCATTTTCACAACTAACAGAAGAAATGGCCAACTTAACTTTAACATCCTTCTTTGCATCGAACGTCAATACCCCTTTTACTCCTTCACCTTTCAATGACTGACCTTCTGCAGGATCATCGTCGTTGAAAACCTGAAAACCAACAATAGGCTGTTCTGATTTCAACACGAAATGTACTTTATGACGTGGGCTCCATCCTTTAGAATAACGATAACCTTCAACAGTATTCCTGTCTATCAGCTTTATATAAGTTTCGTAAGAACCGTCTCCATTACCTTCACGAAGATTAATCAGCAAACGCTTGTCTCCTTCCGGATATTGATAGTGATGCATAGCAGCTCTTGCAGTTGCAGTTAATTCCGCTTTAACACCATTATCCATGGATAAAGAATAATATCCAGGAGAAACAGTTTCATTTTCATGCTTATAATAAGAAGAAGCGGCTCCTTCTATATTATCCTGTTCACCTCTTTTGGTTTTTACTTCGCCACTATATGGCATTAACAAAATATCTCCTAAATCCGCACATCCAGTTCCACTAAGGTGTGTATGGCTGAATCCGATAATAATACTATCAGAATAATGATAACCGGAACACCAGTCCCATCCTTTATGAATATTCTGAGGACCAGCCTGAATCATACCAAAAGGAACATTGGCTCCTACGAAAACGTGACCGTGTTCGCCAGAGCCAATGTATGGATCAACATAAGATACGAGTGAACTTACATTTTCCTTCTTATCAGGAACAGTTGTGCATGAAGCCATGCACAACATTGTTCCAGTAAGACTTAGCAACATAGTTGCTTTATTCATTTTCATTTTATTTCTTCTTGATTATTTATTTTCCAGAGAGAAAGAATAAGGGAAGTCTGAATTCTGAACACCTCTCTGTTTGTTTGGAACGTTATCCATTTCAACATCAATAACTCCACCCTTCATCATTTCGAAGTGGTCCAGATAATTCTTAGTATAATTCTGACCATTGAACTTCATGGATTTGATATAGAAATTGTCTGCGCTGTTTTCAGGAGCATTGATCTGAAGGCTCTTTCCATTTTCAAAATGAATAGTTGCTTTCTTAAACAAAGGAGCACCCATTACATATTGATTAGAACCCGGACAAACAGGATAGAAACCTAAAGCGGAGAATACATACCATGCAGAAGTCTGACCATTGTCTTCGTCACCACAATATCCATCAGGTCCTGGAGTATACATTCTGTTCATTACCTGACGCAACCAGTACTGAGCTTTCCAAGGAGCACCTGCATAGTTATACATATAAATCATGTGCTGAATCGGCTGGTTACCATGAGCATAGTTACCCATGTTCATAACGGTCATTTCACGGATTTCATGAATTACCTGTCCATAATAGCTATCGTCAAAGATAGGTGGAACAGAGAATACAGAATCAAGCATCTGAACGAATACTTCCTTACCACCCATTAAATCAATCAATCCCTGAGGATCGTGGAATACTGACCAAGAATAGTGCCAGCTGTTTCCTTCAGTGAAAGCATCACCCCATTTTAATGGAGAGAATGGAGCCATAAATTTACCATCCTTGTTCTTACCACGCATCAGGTTTGTTTCCTTGTCGAACAAGTTCTTATAGTTCATGGCACGCTTAGCAAACAAATTGATTTCCTTCTTAGGACGTTTCAATTCTTTGGCAATCTTATAGATACACCAGTCATCGTAAGCATACTCCAAGGTACGAGCTGCATTTTCATTTATATTTACATCGTATGGAATATAACCTAATTTGTTATAATATTCGTGGCCTAAACGACCTGTTGAAGACACTTCCGGATGAACGTTTTCAGTACCATGAATCAAACCTTCATATAAGGCATTCAAATCGTCAACCTTAACGCCTTTCATATAAGCATCAACCAAAATAGATGCAGAGTTGTTACCAACCATACAACCACGATGACCAGGACTTGCCCATTCAGGGAAGAATCCACTTTCTTTATATGTATTGATCAGACCTTCCTGCATTTCTTTGTTAACAGAAGGGAACATCATGTTCAAGAATGGGAACAAACATCTGAAAGTATCCCAGAAACCAGAGTCTGTATACATAAAGCCTGGCAATACCTGACCATTAAACGGACTGTAATGAACTACTTTTCCGAATGCATCGATTTCATAGAACTTACGAGGGAACAACAATGAACGATACAGACAAGAATAGAATGTACGATACTGATCCAGATCACCTCCATCTACTTCAATCTTGCCTAATACATTATTCCAGGCATCTTTACCTTTCTGTACTAATGTATCGAAACTATCGTTACCCAATTCTTTCATGTTTACTTCAGCCTGATCGTAACTAATGAAAGAAGATGATACTTTAGCATGAACAAGTTCACCTTTCTTTGTCTGGAAACCAATTACAGCTCCAGCATGGTCAGCTTGCTGCTCAACATTTCCTTCTTTCAAAGAACCGTTTGCGAAAGTAGCCTTGTAAGTAAATGGTTTGTCAAACTGAATGATAAAGTAATTCTTGAAATTATCAGGAACACCACCGCTATTTTTGGTCGTGTAACCAATAATCTTATTTTCTTCAGGAATAACCTTAACATAAGAGCCCTTATCCATAGCATCAACTACAACATAAGAATGTTCATTTTCAGGGAATGTGAAACGGAACAAAGCAGCACGATCTGTTGGAGTGAACTCTGTTACCACATCATGTTCTGCTAAATAAACCTTGTAATAATAAGCTTTAGCAATTTCACCTTTATGTGAGAACCAACTTGCACGTTTATCCTGATCAAATTCAGGTTTGCCAACAACCGGCATAATTGCGAACTGGCCATAATCATTAATCCAAGGGCTTGGTTGATGAGTTTGCTTGAAACCTCTGATTTTGTTCTCAGTATAAACATACTGCCAGCCGTCACCCATTTTTCCTGTCTGAGGAGTCCAGAAATTCATACCCCAAGGACGAGCAATAGCCGGATATGTATTACCGGTTGACAACTTAAATGTTGATTGTGTTCCAACTAAAGGATTAACATAATCAGCAAGGTCATTGGTTGGTACGGCATCAGCATTCAATGTGTTACCCAACCACATAAACGCAGTCATGACAACTGCAGACCATAAATTTTTTCTCTTCATGATAAAATTATTAGTTTTTTTTAAACTGTTTGAGCTATTTTGTGTTTAAACGATTAAAATGTATGATAAGTATTTATTGATTAATTTTTGCGTTGCAAAGGTATAAAAATTCATCAATAATACAAATCAATAGAAATAATCCCTACATA
>JAHHQS010000069.1 GCA_020026285.1 Parabacteroides sp.
CTTACGCATAAGTTTTACTTTTATAAACTGTAAACTTTTTTACGTACAAGTCAGACGAATGGATGCGGCCTTTTTGAATTCTAATAAGGTCTTGTCGTCCAGACGTGCTTTTGCCTTCCATGTCTCAGAACCATAAACACCTGCCTTTGAAAAATCAAAAGGTTTGAATTTTATTTTCCGGACATTCTTTGTCGATTTAAAATCGAAATTATCATTCATCGGGTCCTTGAACAGAGGATCAGCCACAATGGAATGTTTATCCTTTATTTTCTTCCAGTCTTTAAAAGAGCCTTTGTTGATTTCAATATCACCATTTGTATTCCAGTAAAGATTATAATCCATATCCATGTTCCCTTTATCCCACGGACCGGCTAATGTCTCGCCCTTATCTTTGAGTATGATATTATGTTTGAAATGGAAAGACAAGTGCGGCTCTGGACGAGTAAATTGAACCTGGTAATAATGTCCGAAAGCAAAGATGTTATTTTCAATATGGTTCTCTTTTCCATAATGCTGGTGAAAACCACCACTTTTACAACGATAAACCAGATTGTTCTTCATTTCAACCCCTGTTGATCCTTCGTCGGTGTAGAGTCCCCAACCTCCGTAATCATAAGAAAGAACATCATGTATTACGTTGTTTGAAACGGTTGTACCATGCGATTCCCCTAATGTATAAACAGCTCCCATATCTGAAAGTTCTCCCCAGCCAATGTGGTGGATATGATTGTATTCTATATGATTCCGTACAGCAGGACTGGTTAATTCTCGTTGAATGAACTCTATATTGCCCTTGTTACCCATACATGTTGTCCATATTTTTGAAGAGGAATTATATCCCCAGACCCATCCGATAGAAACACCGGAGTAACGGAGGTCGGATATTTCATTATGAGTAATCTGATTGTCTGAAGCATGGAAGATAGCGACACCTACACCACATGGAAGTTCTGTTCCGGCATGAGTAATAATAGAATTGTCTACGATATTAAAACTGGAGACCTGTCTGTTATTATTTCTGAAGTAAGGTTCACCTATTTTTATACCACCAGCACCTACATCTGCAATAAGGCAATGTTCCACTTTATTGTGATGGCACTCTCTTCTTAGCCATAAAGCGTAAGCTCCGGTATGCATAATTTCACAATTCTTGAATACAATATTTTCAGCATAATCCATTTCAAGAGCAGCTTCCTTTGCTGCAGCAGCCTGCATTGGTTCGTCTCCTCCTTGAGGCATTAGATAAGATGAATATTGGAACGATATATTTTCAAAACAGATATTTTTAACAGGATTTCCACTTTCTCCTTTGAAAACAACCAGCTGATGTAGGCCTGGAACAAAACATTCAGCCGAATTTATATCCTCTCCAGGAAGCGGTTTATAATAAATATAACCTTCTTTTCGGTCTAGATACCATTCTCCTGCCTGATCCAAAGCAGTACGATAATTGGACATAATACATCTTGAACCTTTTGTTATCGGATTCCAGGGTTTCATGCCTTCTCCACTTATAAATAAGCAGTTTGAATCGGCTTTAAAGAAATCTATATGCTTTTGTGTTATATCCCATTTGTGATAAAAGCGAAGCTTGACTTGCTTTAATTCATCATCCGTCAGCCCATTCAGAGTAGAAAGGTCCTCAGATTTGAAATATATTTTCTGCACAGCAAAATCTGGAGCACGCAATCCTTTTACAAAGGCCGTCTCTGAACTGTTCTCAACTTCAAACCAGTCTTTGTTGGGAGTCTGTGCTAATGTCGCCTTTTTACCATTGACATAGAATTGTTCAAAATAAAATCCTTTCGCTTTAACATCTGGTATGTATGCCTTATAGATTCCATTCCCGGCAGTTTCCCAATTTTTGATTTGTAAACCGCCGAGAAGACGGGGCATTGTAGCAGAGGTTGAACGAATGATTATCGGTCTGCTTGTTGGCTGGTCAATTAAAACAGGAGAAGATAAATAATAATCTCCAGGTTTTACATGGATAAATAGAGTGTCACTGAACCGGTTTCCTACCCTGCCTTTTAAGGCTTCTTGAATGTTAGGATAAGGAGCTTGTATCGATCCGGTAGCATGATTATTTCCATCAGGAGAAACGTATATTATTTCCTGCGAAGAAATAGTCTGACACAGGCAGGTAAATAAAAATAAAAAAAAGTGTTTTTTCATCTGATATTAATTTAGTGGATATTATATACAAATATAATAGAGATGAATCTTATATGCAATAATTCTTATTGTATGGAATTTTCAGTATTTTTGCAATCCTTATAAAAAACAGGTTGTTATAAAAGAGTATTCAATAAGAGATATTCTTATCTGTGATTATTTTTTTTATGGAGAATTTATTGTGATAAATCTAGGCATTTAGGAAAAATGTCAATATTGTTATTAAAATAGATTTTATCTGAATGAGATATTTGAACATTATAAAAAACACGATCGGATTGCAGGAACATTTATGCTATTTGTTTATAGTTGTTTTTATGTTTCCCAATATTGCGCTTTGTTATACAGAACCGATGTCACCAGCTTCAAAAGTTTGTAATATCGTTTTACCCATAGCTGTTTATTATTATCTGTTTACACGCTCAAAAAATTGTGGAAAATCATTTCTGGCCCTTTCTCCTCTTTTGTTGTTAGGTATATTTCAGATGGTACTGTTATATATTTTCGGACAGTCGGTCATTGCTGTGGATATGTTTCTGAATATTGTTACGACCAATCCGGGGGAGGCTCTGGAATTATTAGACAATCTGATACCTGTATTTATAATCATAGCTGTCGTTTATATACCATTGTTTACGCTGGCTATTAATTTATCTGTTCAAAAAGGTACTTTGTCTGATGAATTCCGGAACAAATCTCACAAACGTTCTTTCTATGCATTGTCGTTGGGGATAATTTCATTGATAATAGCATTCGGGGTCGATAAACGTTACGAGATGAAGTCTGAACTGTTCCCTCTTAATGTCTTTTATAATGTCGGATTGGCTATAGAACGTACGCATCGTACCAATAATTATGAAGAGACTTCGAATGGTTTTACGCATTATGTCAGAAGTTCGCACGATGATGATCGGCGAGAAGTATATATAATGGTCATAGGAGAGACTTCAAGAGCTCCTAGCTGGTCTCTTTACGGTTACGAGCGTGAAACGAATCCTTGTTTGTCCAGGCAATCGGGGCTTATTTGTTTCAGCCGTGTTTTATCTGAATCAAATACGACTTACAAGAGTGTGCCGATGCTGATATCCTCTGTGAGTGCAGCAAATTTTGATTCTCTTTATTATCGTAAAAGTATTCTGACTGCTTTTAAAGAGGCTGGTTTCCGGACAGCTTATTTCTCCAATCAAAGACATAATCGTTCTTTTATTGATTATTTTGGAAATGAGGCTGATCAGTGTGACTATATAAAAGAGAAACCTGAAGTATATGGAGTAAATCCATTGGATAATTCTTTGCTTACATTGGTTGAGGATGAATTGAATCGGAATAATAATAAACAGTTCATCCTGCTTCATACCTATGGCTCGCATTTTAATTATCGTGAGCGTTATCCATCCGACAAGAAATATTTTACTCCAGATATTCCTTATGATGCAGATGTGAAGTATAAGGATAAACTGGTGAATGCTTATGATAATACAATCCGTTATACTGACGAATTCCTGTCGCGGTTAATCTGTCTTTTGAAAAAGCAGAATACCGATGCGGTTATGCTTTACTGTTCAGATCATGGAGAGGATTTGTTTGATGATTCTCGTCGTCATTTTTTACACTCGTCACCATCACCCACCTATTATCAGTTACATGTGCCGTTTTTGATTTGGATGTCGGATAGTTATCGTGAAAAATATCCTGCCTTTTACGAGGTCGCCCAGCAGAATAAAGAACGAAATGTGTCTTCAAGTTCATCTTTTTTTCATACCATGTTAGATCTTGCCGGTTTGCAGACGGTATATAGAAAAGATTCCTTATCGGTGGTCAATAGACACTATACAGAGAAGCCACGTGTCTATTTGAATGATCATAATGTGGCTGTTCCGCTGAATGATGTCGGAATGAAAAAGGAGGATTTCAAGATGTTTCATCTAAAAGGCATTGATTATCTCAATCCGGATTTTTAATGCAAAAAGAGAAGAATATCGATTCGCATCAAATAGTCTGAAATATAGATAAGCGATTCCGATGTATTTTCAGTACTTTTGTGCTCATATTCAAGTTGAATTGTAAAATTATAATATAGTTGATATGTCAATTTTTAGAAAGATATTAGGTTTGATTGTTCTTTTTGTTTGTATCGTTTCTACAGCTCAGGCCGACGACTGGTGGGAAAAAAGACAATTTCTGACTTATTCTCCTCGGTATTTTGGAGCAAATGCATTTCCATATCCCGAATTGATGGGAGGAAAATTGCCTTCCCGTTGGGAAGTGGAACTGCGTGGGGAATACCATACTATGAAAGGTGATCAGACTAAAGATATTTTCGCTCGTGTCTATATTCCTATCGCAAAAGGAAAAGCTGCTGTCAATGCCAGCTGGATCATTGCTGAGTGGTATAAGACTTCCGAAGCTGTACGAGATGAACGGCATGCAGTTGATGTGAAATCTCCTATCGGTTGTCATGGTGATATTCTGTTGAATTTCTATTATCAGGTATGGAGTAATGAGAAATGGATGGATATTGTAGCCAGTGCCAATTTAAAGACAGCTAGCGGAAATCGTTTGTGTGATGCCCGTTATACCGATGCCGTATCTTATTGGTTTGATGTTAATTTCGGGCGTAATCTGTGGGAGAGTCAAGACAGACAGTTCAATGTCCGCCTAGAAGGTTTGCTTGGTTTCTATTGCTGGATGACCAATCTCGAAATGAACAGGCAGAATGATGCCTTTCTGTATGGAACGGCTCTCAGTGCAAAATGTCGTAATTTCACTGCAAAATTGGATTATGTCGGATTTAAGGGATATTTGAATAATGGCGACCGTCCGATGTTGCTTCGTGCCCGTTTGGCTTATGAAGTGAAGAAGAATATCCTGTCTTTCCGTTATCGTCATGGATTGCAGGATTTCGAGTACGATACTTTCTCATTGGGATATATCCGTTGTTTTTAATAAATAATTCTTTTCTGTATTGCGGAAAATGCAGATTTTGTCGGAAAAGGTGTTTTTACATCATTCCTGAGCAGAAGTTTTTGGTTCGTTTTAAAAATATTTTGTCCTTCTGTAAATATTGCGTTCCTTTGTATTTTACTTGATTCTTTTTGTATAAAATCAGAAATATGAAATGTGTCCATATACTTACACCTGTAAAAGATTCGATAGATCTGACTCTTGAAACGGTAAAATCTGTTCTGGCTTCTCATTGGGATATTCCTGTTGTCTATACGGTCTATAATGATTTCAGTACAGAGGAGAATACGGTTCGTTTGCAGGAAGCCTCCAGTGAAATGGGTTTTGAACTGGTGAATCTGAAAGATATCACAACTCATCCTTCACCAAACTATCTGTTGGTATTACAAATGGCTCAGAAGCGGGCTATAGAGGCTGAGGCCGGTTTGCTTATCGTCGAATCAGATGTGATTGTTCGAGAAAATACATTACAGGATTTATTTAAAGAGGCATCAGAACAAATGGATTGTGCTATTGCTGCAGCAGTTACAGTTGATGAACAGGGTAAAGTGAACTATCCTTATTTGTATGCTTCTGATTATGCAAAAGAAGTTATTCCGGTAAAAAAACATTGCAGTTTCTGCTGCTCATTGCTTTCGTTAGATTTCCTGAAAGCTTTTGATTTCCAGACATTGGATCCGACCAGAAATTGGTTTGATGTTACTATCTCACATGTTGCCTTGGAGAAAGGTTTCAGAAATTATCTCTGTATGAATTTACCGGTATGGCATCGACCTCATGGCAGTCGTCCTTGGAAACAATTGAAATATACGAATCCGTTGAAATACTATTGGTTGAAGTTTACCAAAGGTTTGGATAAAATCTAAAAAGACATGCAAAATTATCCGTTAGTATCAGTCGTCATTTCTGTTTATAATATGGAAGGATATTTGGAAGAAACAGTCAATTCTGTATTGTCTTCCGATTATCCCAATATTGAGATTATTATTATGGATGACGGATCGACAGATGATTCGTTGAAAAAAGCATATCAATTAGCAGAGAATTATAAATCAATAAAAGTTTTCTCGCAGGTTAATGCAGGTGTTGCTCATGCTCGGAATAATGCCATTTCCAGATCGAACGGATTATTTATATTCCCATTAGATTCAGACGATAAGATATCTACTACTTGCATTAGTAAAGCTGTTCAGGTGCTTATTTCGGATGAGGAAGTGAAATGCGTAACCTGTAAGGCTGAATTCTTTGGAGCCCGTTTAGGCGAATGGCGTCTACCTTCTTATTCCATATCATTGCTGGCACGCAAGAATATGCTTCCGGCTAGTGCTATGTTCCGTAAATCGGATTGGGAAAGAGTAGGAGGTTATGATGAGCAGATTATAGCTCGAGAAGATTGGGCTTTCTGGATTGCCGTCTTGAAGGATGGAGGAAAGGTGGTTCATTTGGATGATATTGGTTTATATTACAGAATCCGAAATAGATCTAAGCGTGTAACTGATCGTCTGTTGAAGAAACATGTTATTGACATATTAAATAAAAATTATCCGGATTTCTTTTACCGGGAATTAGGAGGACCTTTACGTTATCAGAGGTCATATTCGAAGTTGATAAATTTCTTCTCCCGATTGATATTCCCCTTTAAATTTTTTGTAAATCCGGCATATCAGGAATTTGCATCGACAATCATACGTTTGCCGGAAACCTTCGGAACGACAGGCGAATGTATTTATAAAGGCAGAAATGAATTGAAACTTCAGAATTTTGGAGATCATGAAGTTGTAGTCAAATCATATAAACAACCACATCTGATTAATCGACTGGTATATGCTTATTTCCGGAAATCGAAGGCTGAGCGGGCTTACGATTATGCCAGGATGTTCCGTGAACATGGAATTGGCTCTCCGGAACCGGTGGGCTTTGTTACGAAAGGAAAGTTTGCCTTGTTTGATAAGAGTTATTTTGTATGCCTTAAATCGGAATGTCCTTATACTTATCGTGATTTGACCAGACGTTCCTTCTCTCGGCAGAAAGAGATATTACAGGCTATTGGTCGTACAACTGCATTGATGCATGAAGCCGGATATTATCATGAGGATTATTCTGGAGGAAATATCCTGTTCAGAGATGATTTGCCAGAGATACAAGTTGAAATCATCGATCTGAATAGATTGTCTTTTTTGAAGATAGACATGAATAAAGGTTGTGAAAACTTTTATCGGCTAAGGGGAACTGAAGCCATGTTACAAATCATGGCTGAATCATATGCAGAGGTGAGAGGATTCGATCGTAAGGAGTGTTTTAATTTGATAAAATATTATATTGATAAAGACGCAGACCGTCATCAATAAAAAATTATAAGAAAACATTTATTATAGTATGTCTAATCAGTTGATTTCAGTCATTACTGTTTGTTTTAATGCTGAAAAAACGATTCGTTCAACCATGGAGTCTGTATTAAATCAGACTTATCCTTCGTTGGAATATTTAATAATAGATGGAGGTTCATCCGATCATACAAAGCTGATTGTTGAGGAGATGAAACCCCGTTTTGAAAAGAAGGGTGTTCGTTTTGTTTTTATCAGTGAACCGGATAACGGCATTTATCATGCCATGAATAAAGGGCTAGCCCTTTCGCATGGTACGTGGGTTAATTTTATGAATTCCGGTGATAGCTTTTTTGATGATAAAGTTATCGAGGACATTTTTAAAGCCTCAATTGATTCAGAGGAGAAGGTGATTTATGGAAATACGGTACTTCATTTGGATTTTGGTGATGTCGTGATGTTTCCAAAGCAGATAGAATATATGCAGAAGAAGATGGCTTTTTGTCATCAGTCTGTATTTGTTTACGGAGACTTGATGCGCGAATGGAAATTTAATCAGGAATATCGTCTGGCTGCCGATTATGATTTCTTTTATCGTTATTATCAGAAAGGGTATAAGTTCAGATATATTGACCGGATTGTGTCTCGATTTGAATCGGAAGAAGGTGCGTCATCAAGAAATCGTTTACTGGTAAACAGAGAATATGCACATATCCATGGTGTTGATGAAACGTTGAAATGGAAATTATGGTTTTTTACAAAAACGATTCGTATAAAGATAAAGGACTTCATACAATTTGTATTGCCCCATAGTCTGGTAAAGAATATTCGAAAAAGGAACTATCGCAGGATTGTCAATAAAAGATTGATGAGAGCAGGATAGTTCAAACACTGTTGGGCAGGGAGTTGTCTGCTGATTATATTTTGAAGTTTGCAATTATTTCTGTTTCTTTGCGAACGAAATAAGTATGCAAATGGAAAACGAGTTGCCCAAAATAGACTTGCCTGAAGATATATTGGCAGGTGTTCTTAATGATTCGACCATATTAAGACTTTATGAACATTATCCTTGTCGTATAAAGGCGCAGATGTTTGTTTTATGTAAAAAAGGATGTATAGACGCCTCTATTAATCTGGTGGATTATCATATCTCTGATAATTCTTTTCTGGTAGTCCTTCAGGGAAGTATTCTGCAAGTCAACAAGATAGAAGGAGATGTCGAAATCTATTTTGCCGGATTCTCATCTGATTTCCTGCGTACGATAAATCCTGTCAAGTCGTTAATCGATATAGCTTATACGATAAAACATAATCCGATTGTCTGTCTGCCCGAAGACATTGTCCCTATTGTAGAAGATTGTTTCAAACTCGCTATCCGGGCCTTTGATTATTCTCCTTTAGAGAATCGTGAGCTTATAGGACATCTGTATTATAGTCTGATTTTTACGATCTGCTCTCTCTATAGCAAGCGAAAGATTGACACTGTTCATCTTTCTCCGGCAGAGCGAATCAGTCAGAATTTTAATCAATTGGTGCTGGATAATTATACCAGGGAAAAGAATGTGGTCTTTTATGCTGAAAAGCTGGGTATTACGGCTTCTTATTTAAGTACAGTTATTCGTGAAACGACAGGCAAGACATGTTTGGATATCATTTCGAATATGGTGATTATGGATGCTAAAGCCCAGTTAAAATCAACGAACCTGCCAGTGAGTAAGATAGCAGATTCGTTGAACTTTAATAATGTTTCCTTCTTCGGAAAGTATTTTAAACGATATGTAGGAATAAGTCCTATGGAATATCGTAATAGCAAGTCTGTAAAAGAATAGGACTATTCTTCAAGCCATACTTTTATCTGGTTCACAATCTTTTCTTTCATATCATCAGGCATGTTACTGATGCGCGCTCTATGACAACCTTTAGGCTGGAAGTATACCTGTTCATTCTTCTTGTTCTTGAATACTGGCATGTGAGTTGCACTCCAGGGATCATATTCACCATATATGAAGATGATTTTTGGATCGTTGTTCTTTAAGAAATTGTACACCTTGTTGTATAAAGCAGGATTAAACTCTACCTTGTCTTTTAATTCAGAAGGTAACATGATTCTGTTTAAATACCCCTTGCTGCTTTTAATATATAGATAATCTTTGAACGGTTCTGTTTCGTAACCATAGTATCCCAGGTCACGGGCAGCCTGCACGTTGAAAGGTTCGGTACTCTGGCCGATAGAGAAATAAGATGGATCTGAAATTTTCATCCAGTGGTCGAATAGGACCTGGTTATCTGAATCCAGTGCAGGAATTGTACTTACAGGTGTTCCCCATTGCCATAGGGCAAAAGGATATTCCAATACACTATAATCGTAAATTTCATTAATATCTACACGGAACTTATATCCTTTCTTTGCTGTATATTCTTTGAATATAGGCATCAGTTCATTTCTCTTCTTTAGAATCTGTATCTGGAAGTCACGAATAGCTTTGCGTTCCTGGGCTGTTCCTACATTGTTTAAGAATATTTCATGGCGTCCATCTTCTACACCTCTGTTTAAAGGAGCCACATAAGGAACTGAGAAGTCTACATCATTTGGAAAGTATGCTCTGTAGGCAGTTGTGGTCTGTCCGCCTTTACTAATTCCTGTGCTGATCCATTTGCCTTTATAGATCTTCTTAAATGTTTTTGTGATATTATGAAGATCGTACATTGAATTCTCGTAAGTCAGGTAATCCCAGTTTAATGGTTCAGGGGTTGATTCCAGAAAATAACGATATTCAACGAATACAACATTTGCATTAAACATCTTCGATAACTCTTCCTGATATCTTTCGTTAAGCGCATAGGCTCCACCATAACCTTCTGTAACAATCAGGGTTGGACGATCAAATCCGACATGACAAACGACCACTCTTTGTTTGAATGTCCCTACCGATTTGTCTTTATGGTCAATTTGTTGTGTAATTCTCACAAGATATTTTTCAGAATATACATCATTCTTCAATGCTTCAATCTGGGAGATTCCTTTAAGTTTAGATAATTTCTTTTGTAACTCGCTTTGTGCAGCCATACTAACCATGACACAAAGAAGAGACAGACATAATAAGTAAAGTTTCCGTTTCATGATAAAAGTATTTAATAGTTTCTTGTCACAAAGATATTAAAAATCACTATCGAAAGAAATGTTTTTCTATTTATAGGTGAATAGATTTCAATTTTTTCTGTTTAACGATGTTATTTACGTCAGAATGTAATATGTATTTCTTTGTTTTTTATTCCTGAGCAGATATTATGTTTAATAAACAACTCCCTTTTTATATTTCTTCCTTATTCAGTAGAGAGATATTTCTCATCAATCCTTCGTATTTGGCTCGCTTGATAGCAGATTTGGAAAAAATAATGGTGTAATCTTCCCGAGTCAGATGTCTTAGTTTTTCTTTGTCTAATTGAAGGAACGTTTCTTTGGGTTGAAATTCTTTTTCTGTATTTGGCGTAGCGAATCGATTCCATGGACAAGCAAGCTGACAAGTATCGCAGCCATATACTCTGTTCCCTAATTTGGATGCGATTTCCGGTGGAATTTCCCCTCTATTCTCTATCGTCTGGTACGAAATACATTTGTTGGCATTCAAAACATGAGCTTTTTCCAATGCTCCAGTAGGACATGCATCCAGGCATCTCCTGCAATTGCCGCATTTCGATTTCATCGGTTGGTCATATTTATCTGCCGGTAATGTAGATATTATTTCTCCAAGAAAGAAGAATGAACCTTTCTTGGGTATAATAAGATTCGTGTTTTTCCCGATCCATCCAAGTCCTGCCTTCCAAGCCCAGTATCTTTCCAATATAGGAGCTGAATCAGTGAAGACTCTTGCTTCTATATTTGCTTCTTCGGGAAACTGACAGCGAATCTCCTGCCATAGAAGACGTAACTTGTCTTTTAATAGTATGTGATAGTCCTTCCCATAGGCATAATAGGCAATGTGAGGGTATTTCGGATCTCTTAATTGAGAAGGATAATAGTTTAGCGCAACGGAAATAATACTTTTGGCTCCTTCCACCAGACCATTCGGATTTCGTCTGATGTCGACATGATTTGCCATGTAATTCATTTCTGCCTGATATTGTTTGTGCAGCCATTCATTAAGGAAGTTGATCTCTTCAGATTCAACTTCCTCAATTTTGGCTATACCACAGGCTGTGAACCCTATTTCCAAAGCCTTCTTTTTTATGTTTTCGGCATTTATTTCCATTCATTAAGTGGATTAATCGAATACCTTGAATTCGTATCCTTCTTTCTGAAGCCATTCAATAGCTTTTGGCATAGCTTCACGCATATTCTTTTCAGCTTTCAATGAATCATGAAAGACTATGATAGATCCGTTTCTGGTGTATTTGCGAACATTCTCAAATACTCTTTCGGGTGTCAGTTTTGAGTTATAGTCGCGCGTTACTACATCCCACATGATCACTTTATACTTTTGTATAAGAGTGAGTGTTTGGGGCAGACGCATGTGACCATGAGGCGGACGAAACAGATTGCTATGGATTAGTTCTGCAGCTTTATTCGTATTAGCCAGATAGTTCCTGGTCAAATACTGAAGTCCCTGAATATGGTTGAATGTATGATTGCCGATACGATGCCCTCTTTCAACCACCATACGGAAAACATCAGGATGTTTCCTTACATTATCACCGACCATAAAGAATGTCGCTTTGACATGATACTTGTCAAGTATATCTAAAACCCAAGGGGTAACCTCGGGAATCGGTCCATCATCAAATGTGAGATAAACACATTTCTTTTCTGATGGGATTCTCCAGGTCACCCCTGGGAACAAAACCCTGTAAAACCAGGGCGGTTGTTCTATAAACATATATTATTCTTTTTTCAAAGAAGCGAGAGCCATGCGGAAGTTGTCAAACTCTTCTTTGTAAAGTTTCATCAATTCAGGATCATTGTCTTTTGTTAACTGAATAACTTCTTGCAAGACATATAGATTCTCATTTACATCATCTGCTACAGAAGCAAACTGATTACTGTTTAAGCGGAAGAACCAGTTCAAACTTCGTAATGAATTGTCGGCAATAGCTTTTAAGACATTGTGTCCTTTTTCTTTCTCTCCAAGTTTATAGTAGAATTCACCGATTGCTAATGCACTATAGTCCATTGGTACATTTTCAGGAGGCAATACTTCCATACACTTGTCTAACAACTTCAGAGCTTTGTCGTTTTTACCTTCATGGGCTAAAATAGCTGCCAGCTTTCCGAAAATGATCATGCGATAACTTTTACACATACGCATTACATTTTCATCCAGATAAACTCCAGGTTTATTAACACCTCCCCATTTGAACTTGTTCATGACATTATCGTACATCTTATCAGCATTGATGGATTTGGTTGTACCTTTTACTTTCATAGGTACTATCTGATAAGCCATACCTGTCTGTTGGAAATATGGATCAAGTTTAACGAACTGATCAGGACTCACGGTGATGGCAAAGTACATAGGACGTTGCCAGTTGTTGGTCTGAAGCATATTCAATATCAATAATTCCTGTTTGCCTAAAGCATCTTTCCCTTTCAAATCGATTACCATTTCTTTGGCAGGCTGTGGAACATCCATGTCTTTCAATAGACCGTTTTTAGCTAATGCTGTAGAGTCTACCCGATAAATCAATTTGTCAGAAGGAATATAATCTATTGCCTGACTGAAATTCGGGATCTTCTTGAACTTAGGATCATCACTACGAACAAATTCTAATGCTGTATTCAAATCGATACCTCCATCTGTCATTGGGAATATATAAGCAAAATCACGTTTGCCTTGTACATATACATCATGATCCCAAGAAATAGGTAGAGGTGCTGAATTATAAGCCTGCTTTCTCATCTGATCTGCATACCAGTCTGTTTGTAGATAGCTTGTGTTACAAACTCTCACGTCTGTACGTATACCTTCTACCTCTTGAGCATACCATAAAGGGAAAGTATCGTTATCACCATTAGTGAAGATAACAGCATTCGGTTCACATGACTCCAGGTAGTTCGCTCCAAAATCTCGACAAACATAACGGCCGGAACGATCGTGATCATCCCAGTTCTGAGCGGCCATCTGAATTGGTATCATCAAAGCGGCTACAGCTGCTATAGTCGCAGCAGCCATTGATGGCAGTTTGGCATATTTCTCAAGCAATTTAACTAATCCTACAACTCCGAATCCGATCCATATACAGAAAGCATAGAAAGATCCTGCATATGCATAATCTCGCTCACGTGGTTGATATGGAGTCTGATTCAAATAAAGAACAATCGCTATACCAGTCATGAAGAACAACATGAAAGTAATCCAGAATCCCTGAACTCCTTTATTTCCGGCATAAACCTGGTAGAATAAACCAATCAGACCTAACAATAAAGGTAACATGAAGTAAACATTATGTCCTTTATTATCGGCGATATCAGAAGGAAGATCATCTTGCGGACCAACCAGAATCGTATCAATAGCTTTAATACCTGTAATCCAGTTCCCTTTATTGATTCCACCATGACCTTGAATATCATTCTGACGACCAGAGAAATTCCACATGAAATAACGCCAATACATGAAATTCAACTGGTAAGAGAAGAAGAAACGCAGATTCTCTGCGAAAGTCGGTTTCATAACAGACTTAGTCTCTCCACACTGATTGTATTTTACAGGTTGTCCTTTTATATTGGCCCATTCTTTATAGGCCTCGATGTGACGGCTGTCTTCACTATGCATTCGAGGAAATAGCATATTCAACTCGTCAACATATTTATAAACAGTGTTATGGCGTGAAACATAGTAACGATCTTTTTCATTCGGATCCTTTTTAGAAACACGAGTCCATACAGGAGAACCTTCTTCAGTTATAGCAACACAAGTACCTCCTTCATTCTTACGCGCTACTTCAGAAACATAAGTCTTTCCGTAAAATAGCGGAGTCTGACCATATTGCTCACGAGCTAAATATGTACGTAAGGTAAAGATATCTTTCGGCGCATTCTGGTTCATTGGAGTATCGGCTGTAGCACGAATAAGAATCAAAGCATATGAAGAATAACCAACAACAATAACCATCAGGCAGGTTAAGATTGTATTGATTAATTTGATATTTATTGATTTATTCATGTATAGGAATGCTCCTAATGCTGCAACTAAAAAGATCGGAACCAGATAATTGTCACCAATGAATGGTATACCGATTAAGATAATTGATAACAGGAATGATATTTTCAATCTGATAGGATTGATGGCATCACGCATTGTTTCAAATATAGACCATATCAATACACTTGTTAATACAATAGCATAAGCATATACTCCTGTATTGTATGGCATTCCTAATGTGTTTACAAAGAATAGTTCGAAATATCCACAGATTTCGATCAGACCTTGAACGATACCGTACAGCATAATTCCAACGATAGCGAATGATATCAGTAATGAAATCAATGTACCCTTTAAAGTTGGATTAGGAAATTTCTTATAATAATATACCAATACTATTGCAGGAATACATAGCAAGTTAAGTAGATGAACACCAATACTTAGTCCCATCAGATAAGCTATCAATACAATCCAGCGATCAGCATGTGGAGCGTCTGCAACTTCTTCCCACTTTAATATTAACCAGAATACTAAAGCTGTAAACAGGGATGAATAGGCATATACTTCACCTTCTACAGCAGAAAACCAGAATGTATCACTAAATGTATAAGCCAATGCTCCAACTACTCCGGCTCCCATAGTAGTGATAATTTGAGAAAGAGTTATTTCCTGATTATCATCTACAACTATTTTCTTTACCATGTGAGTGATACTCCAGAACAGAAACAGAATAGTCATACCACTGCAAATAGCAGACATCGTGTTAACCATTTTGGCTACCGTTGATGGATCAGAAGCAAACTGAGAGAATAAATTACCAGTAAGCATGAAGAATGGTGCTCCAGGTGGGTGACCGACTTCAAGTTTAAACGCTGAAGAAATGAACTCTCCGCAATCCCAAAAACTGGCGGTGGGTTCCATTGTCATCAAATAAACACATGTGGCAATAAAAGCAACAATCCAGCCCAATGTGTTATTGATTAGTTTGTACTTGTTCATAAGTTTTTTAAAGTAATTATTTATATTTTACATACAAGTTTATATCGTTACCGATAAGGAAATGCAAATTTAATCATTTGCATTATACTTAACGTAGTAATTCCCTATTAATTGTACGTATTCTTTCCTTTTATCAAGGAAGATATCAGTTTTACTTTGATTTTTATTTATTATTTGGATAAATAGTGTTATCTGCCCCAACCTTCTCTATCCAGATTGCGATAATGAATAGCTTCAGCTAAGTGGTTTGGCAATATGTTCTCTTCTCCTGCCAGATCTGCGATAGTTCGTGATACTTTTAAAATTCGATCGTATGCTCGGGCTGAAAGATTTAGTTTGGTCATGGCATTTTTTAGTAATTTCAAACCGGCTGCATCTGGAATGGCATATGTGTGGAGTAATTTACTGTTCATTTGGGCATTACAATATATGCCGGGATGATCTTTAAAGCGTATTTCTTGAATATTTCTAGCAGCTATCACACGTTCACGAATTGCAGTACTTGACTCGGCTGGTGCTTGTTCCGAAATCTTTTCGAATGGAACAGGAACAATTTCTATCTGTATGTCTATTCTATCTAATAACGGTCCTGAAATACGGTTCATGTATTTTTGAACAGCTCCAGGAGAACAGACGCATGGTTTGGTCGGATGATTATAGTAACCACATGGACAAGGATTCATGGAGGCCACTAACATAAAACCTGCTGGATATTCTACAGTGAATCGTGCTCTGGATATGCTGATTTTCCGATCTTCCAATGGTTGTCTCATTACTTCGAGAACGCTTCTATTGAATTCAGGAAGCTCGTCAAGAAAAAGGATACCATTGTGTGCTAAACTTATTTCTCCTGGTTGAGGAAAAGAACCTCCTCCAACCATCGCTACATCCGATATGGTATGATGCGGGGAGCGGAATGGACGTTGTGTCATTAATGTTGAGTCATGGCTTAATTTCCCTGCTACAGAATGAATTTTTGTGGTTTCAAGAGATTCCTGTAAGGTGAATGGTGGAAGGATTGAAGGGAGTCGTTTTGCCATCATTGATTTTCCACTTCCCGGGGGACCGATCATAATTACATTATGTCCGCCCGCAGCGGCAACTTCTAATGCTCTTTTTACATTTTCCTGTCCTCTGACTTCTGAAAAATCATAACTGAATTGAAATTGTCTGGCGTAAAACTCTTTCCTGGTATCTACAATTGTCTGTTCTAATTCTCTTTTCCCATCCATAAATTCGATTACTTCGAGAATATTGTTTGCTCCGTATATTTCCAGGTTGTTTACTACAGCAGCTTCTCTGGCGTTTTTATGAGGAAGAATGAATCCCTTAAATCCGGCTTCTCTTGCTTTGATAGCAATAGGAAGAACTCCTTTAATCGGATTCAAACTGCCATCTAACGATAATTCTCCCATTAATAAATAATCAGATAGCTTTTCTGAACTAATTTGTCCGGCTCCTGATAAAATGCCAATGGCAATTGGAAGATCGTAAGCTGATCCTTCTTTACGAATATCAGCTGGGGCCATATTGATAACTATTCTTTGCCGAGGAAAACTATAACCACTCTCTTGTAAAGCGGAGATTATACGCTCATGACTTTCTCTTACTGCATTATCAGGCAAACCTACTAGAAAAAATTGAATTCCTTTACTACAATTTACTTCTATTGTGATAATAGTTGCTGATATACCTTGTACGGCGGCAGCATAAGTTTTTACTAACATAGTTAAGTGATTTAGGTAAAAATATAATGAATCTCATCCCTTGAATGAGATAGTAGTTTATTAGTTAACTAATTCTTCTAGAGCATCTTTAATTTCTAGATTATTATCTGATTTTAACAAGATCTTTTTGTCTTTGTCGATTAGATATGTCAAAGGCAGTTCATTGACATTATATAAATCAATTAGTGCACTGGCCTGACCTGCAGAGTCACATACCAGATTCCATTTGATGCTATCTTTTTTCAGAACGTTATGCAGACTTTCTGTATTATCATCAAGAGTGATCATAATCATATTAATATCTTTTTCCTGATATTTCTTAGCGATTTGAATCATATGCAGGCCTATTGGTCTAACCTCTTTTGTCCAGGATGGAGTAAAAGATAACAATGTATATTTATTGTCTATAGAGTCTAGATTAAATTCATTTCCGTTAATGTCTTTAACATTGAATTTTGGAGCCTCTTCACCAATATTTGTCCTTTTGCAGCGAGCGCTATATTCAACTAAGTCTTTATAAATGAAATGATCTTTTAGATTTGGGGAGATTATGGCCAGAAGCTCATCTGTAGCCCTGGTATCTTCGGGATTTACAAAGAAATAATATATAAGTGCAAGCGACACTTCTTTATTTGGATTTTCTTTTATGTATGTAATAGCCTCTTCTTCTAAACGGTGATTTACGTTTGTCAATTTGGCTAGTAAATCTGCCTCTTCAATAGGACTTTTTTCCTTTTCTTTGATTTGTTTATGTAAAGTATTTCTTTCTTTCCATAAATTGGCAGATTTTTTTCTCATCTTAGAAAGGTCACTGTTTATTTCACTTCCTCCACTTATTTGAAGTAGTTTCGGATTTGAAATATCACCTTTTACTTTTATATCCTTACCCTTTTTAAGAAATAATATGACTCTTGTCTCTTTGTTGTTTAGAAATAATGTTGCCGTATTAAAATCTCCAGTAGTCTGTTTGATCTTGAAGATTCCATCCTTTTCACATACTACTGTATCTATTACTTTCTCATTATTACCTTCAAAGATTGCATATACTGTCTGATTCTGTAGATTGGTCAATTCCCCTTCTATTTGATAGGAATTATCTTTACTGCAAGCTACTAAACCAAATAAGATTAATATGTATACCCAATATTTCAGCATGGTAATTATTCAACCAATAAAATTTTCTGTAAAGATATTAAAAGTTCTTTAAAAAAAGAATAAATAGACTGGAAATAATAAGAAAAACTGAAAAATAATAAAAAAAGAGAGCATAAAACTATGCTCTCTTTTATCTCTGGAAAATTGATAATTACAATTTTGGACCTGCTGCAACCAAAGCCTTACCAGTTTCGTTGTTAGTGAATTTCTGGAAGTTCTTGTTGAATAATTCAGCCAATTCTTTAGCCTTAGCATCCCATTCGCAAGCACATTTGTAAGTATCGCGTGGATCTAAGATAGCAGGATCAACTCCTGGTAATTCTGTTGGAACTTCGAAATCGAAATACGGAATCTTTTTAGTAGGAGCTGTATTGATAGAACCGTCAAGGATAGCATCGATGATACCACGAGTATCACGGATAGAGATACGTTTACCAGTACCGTTCCAACCAGTGTTCACCAAGTATGCTTTTGCACCAGACAATTTCATCTTCTTAACCAATTCTTCACCGTATTTTGTTGGGTGTAAGCTTAAGAAAGCAGCACCGAAACAAGCAGAGAATGTAGGAGTTGGTTCAGTGATACCACGTTCTGTACCTGCAACTTTAGCTGTGAAACCAGACAAGAAGTAATACTGAGTCTGTTCTGGAGTTAAGATAGATACTGGAGGTAATACACCGAATGCATCAGCTGACAAGAAAATTACTTGTTTAGCGTGAGGACCTTTAGAGATAGGTTTCTGGATGTTTTCGATATGATAGATTGGATAAGAAACACGAGTGTTTTCAGTTACGCTCTTGTCTGTGAAGTCAATCTTACCATTTGTGTCAACAGTAACGTTTTCCAACAAAGCATCACGACGGATTGCATTGTAGATATCTGGTTCTGATTCTTTATCCAAGTTGATAACTTTAGCATAGCAACCACCTTCGTAGTTGAATACACCTTCGTCATCCCATCCGTGTTCGTCA
>JAHHQS010000007.1 GCA_020026285.1 Parabacteroides sp.
GAATATATTCTGTAGTCGGTTTCTTTCTTTTAATAAAAAAGGCTGATACCTAAAAATCTCAGATAAAAAGTTATTTATATATAATAATAAAACCATTTAATACACTAAAATCTTTCTTTTTTATATATTTACACCAAATTTCTTAGAATGATATTTTATTTTTCGGCTACAGGAAATTCCCTTTGGACAGCTAAACAATTAGGAGAACATTTCAAGCTTCCACTTATATCTGTTACAAAAGCTTTGAAAACCGGCTCTTATCAATATGATGTTTCCGGTTCGTCTCTTATATTATTTGTTTTCCCGGTCCATTCGTGGGGTCCGGCACTTTCGATGTATTCATTTATCGAACGATTGAAAATAAATGGTTATAAACACCAACCCATTTATGCTATTTGTACTTGTGGGGATGATTGTGGGGAAACAAACAAAGTAATGAATAAGATATTCCATAAAAAAGGGCTATCTCTTTCTGATACTTTTTCCATTACCATGCCCAATAGTTATATACTGCTGCCTGGATTTGATGTTGATTCCAAAGAAATTGAAAAGCAAAAATTAGATAAAGCACCCCGACGTCTTTCTGAAATAATAAAGGCCATTGAAAATGGGAATAAATCTAAAGACTTGTATTATGCGGGAAGTGCTGCCGGATTAAAAACGAGATTAGTTTATTCACTATTTAAGAATTTTATTAGAGGAAAGACTAAGTTCAAGATTAATAATAAATGTATTTCTTGCGGACTATGTATTAAGATTTGCCCGGAAGACAATATAATAATGAAAAATAATAAACCCGAATGGGGTAACCAATGTGTTCAATGTACGGCCTGTATGCATCGTTGTCCGGTACAAGCCATTGAATGCGGAAGATTAACGAGACAAAAAGGGAGATATAAAAATCCAAACATATATTAATTTCACTTTAATAAATTGAATCAAATGAAAAAAATCGGACTTACAGCCCTATTGGCTTCGACAATGCTTATGAGTTGTCAAACCTCACCTGAAGGATATAAAATTGAAGGAGAAGTTGAAGATGTAACAGAAGGCAAAATCTATTTGAAATCATTCAGAAACAAAATGTTCTTTGATGTAGACACTGCCGATATTATTAATGGTAAATTCTCCTTTGAAGGGAAAGTTGATCAACCTTTATTATATGGACTTGCAACTGAGGACATGAGTTATCCGGCTCAATTTTTTCTTGAGAACAAGACTTTACAAATAAAACTAGACGCAGAAGATGGAAAAATTGAGGATATCCAAAATTCTCCAGTCAACCAATTGTTTCTAGATAACCAGGATGAAATTTTCGAAAAAGGATTTGACATCACCAAATTCGTTAAAGAAAACTCAGAATCACCGGCAGCTGCATTTTATCTATACAGATACTTCACTTATCAATTATCTCTAGACAAATTAAAAGAGACACGTGCTCTTTTATCTGCCAGTTTGAACAACTGTCCGTACATTACAGATTTAGATAAGATTATTTCATCACTTGAGAACGTACAGATAGGTAAAAAAGCTCCTTCTTTTTCTCTTCCTGATACAGCAGGTGTAAAAGTTTCGTTATCTGATTTCAAAGGCAAATACGTATTAATTGATTTCTGGGCCTCATGGTGTCCTCCATGCCGTCGTGAAAATCCAAATGTTGTATCTGCTTTTCAGAAATTCAAAGACAAAAACTTTACAATTCTAGGTATTTCTTTGGATAAAGATAAAGAAAGATGGATGAAAGCGATTCATAACGATCAATTAACATGGACACATCTATCTGATTTAAAATATTGGGATTCAGAAATACCAGCTTTATATGCAGTCAGAGGAATCCCGGCAAACTTCTTAATAGATCCGGACGGAGTTATTATCGATCGTGATTTAAAAGGAGAAAAATTACATGAAAAGTTAAACGAACTTTTAAAATAATCATTCTCAATCATGAATATAGTCCGCTTGCTATTATTATTTTTCTCAACGTATTTCTTCTCAACAGAACTTTCTGCACAAGAAGAAGGATTAGCCTCCTATTATCATACCAGATTTCATGGAAGAAAAACGGCAAGCGGATTAATTCATCAAAAACATGATTTAGTTGCAGCTCATCGTACACTTCCTTTTGGAACGTACGTAAGAGTTACCAACCTAAAAAACAATAAAAAAGTTATTGTGACTATTACCGACCGTGGTCCTCGTCGTAAAAGTCGCATCATTGATGTTTCAAGGAGCGCTGCAGATTCTTTAGGTTTTATTAAATCAGGAATAACACGTGTTCGTATTGAAGTTGTCCCAGGACCTATCGATTTACGTTTTCTTGACTTTATGAATTCTACTTTAAAATATTTTCCCATCACTAATATCAAAGACAAAGAACCTTTAATATTCCGAAAACATTGAAATAGAATTCTCCTTTATATTAATGTTGATTATGAAAGAAGATTTACAAACAGGATTAGTTTTAGAAGGAGGAGGAATGCGCGGCATCTTTACGGCTGGTGTTCTAGATTTCTTTATGGATCACCAAATTGAATTTCCTTATACAATAGGAGTTTCAGCAGGAGCTACAAATGGCCTTTCTTATATTTCAAAACAACGTGGACGTTCCTATTACAGCGATATCGATTTACTAAAACAATATAACTATATCGGTTTCAAAAATATACTTAAAGGTCAAGGTTACATAGACCTTGATTTTCTTTTTTATGAATTTCCTAAACATTATTACCCCTTTGATTTTAATACATTCAAAGCTGTACCCAACAGACTGGTAATCGTAACAAGCAACTGCCTCACAGGAAAAGCAGAATATTTCGAAGAAAAAGAAGATTACAATCGTTTAACAACAATATGTAAAGCTTCTTGTTCCTTGCCTGTAATGTGCCCGATTACTTTCGTTGATCAAACACCTATGGTCGACGGAGGTGTTTGTGATGCTATACCAATAAAAAGAGCTATCAAAGATGGATTCAATAAAAACGTAATAGTTCTCACAAGAAATAAGGGATACCGAAAAAGTAACAAAGATTTTTATTTACCACCTTTCATCTTACATAAATATCCTGCTATACAGGAACAATTACGTTCAAGATATAAAAGATATAATAAAACAATGGATTTCATTGAAGCTCAAGAAGCTGAAGGAAAGGCTATTATAATAAGACCTATCAAACCCATTAAAGTAACACGCACTGAAAAAGATTCAATAAAATTACGTGATTTATATATGGAAGGCTACAATTGTACAGAAGAAATATATCCTAAAATGATGAATTTTTGCAGGAAGTAATAGACATCTATCAAACTTCCGCACGCAAATATAGTCATATTATTTGAAAAGCGACAATCCATTGTTTAAAAACATCTAAAATTCTTTAACAAAACAGAACTGTTTAAAAAAATAAATACTCTATATTTGCAGAAAAGGAAAAAAAATAGAACAAAACTTAAATCATTAGATAAATTACATTAATGTCATGGAAAAGAAAAGAGTCTATACCTTTGGTAATGGTGCAGCTGAAGGAAAAGCTGATATGAGAAATTTATTAGGGGGTAAAGGAGCCAATCTTGCCGAAATGAATTTAATCGGAGTACCTGTTCCTCCCGGATTTACTATTACAACTGAAGTATGTAACGAATACTTCGAGAAAGGAAAAGAAGCTGTTGTTGCTTTATTAAAAGAAGATGTCGAAAAGTCTATTCAAGGTGTAGAGACTCTTATGAAATCTAAATTTGGAGATGTTAAAAATCCTTTATTAGTATCTGTCAGATCAGGAGCTCGTGCTTCTATGCCAGGTATGATGGATACAATCTTAAATTTAGGTTTAAATGATGAAGTCGTTACCGGACTTGCACATAAAACAGGTAACGAACGATTCGCATGGGATTCATATCGCCGTTTCGTACAAATGTATGGAGATGTCGTTCTTGGAATGAAACCTACAAACAAAGACGATATTGATCCATTCGAAGCTATCATCGAAGACGTAAAAAAGAAAAAAGGTGTCCGCCTAGATAATGAACTCGAAGTAGAAGATTTAAAAGAACTTGTCGTTCGATTCAAAGAAGCTGTAAAATCTCAGACAGGCAAGGATTTTCCTAGTTGTGCATACGAACAATTATGGGGAGCTATTTGTGCTGTATTCGATTCATGGATGAATGAACGTGCCATCCTTTATCGTAAGATGGAAGGTATTCCAGCAGAATGGGGAACCGCAGTTTCCGTTCAGGCAATGGTATTCGGAAATATGGGAGATACTTCTGCAACTGGTGTTTGTTTCTCTCGTGATGCAGGTAATGGTGAAGATTTATTCAATGGTGAATATTTGATCAATGCCCAAGGAGAAGATGTTGTTGCAGGAATTCGTACACCACAACAGATTACTAAAATAGGTTCTCAACGTTGGGCTGAACGTGCTGGCATTTCAGAGGAAGAACGTGTTTCAAAATATCCTTCTATGGAAGAAGCCATGCCGGACATTTATAAAGAATTAGATGATCTTCAAACAAAACTGGAAAACCATTATCGCGATATGCAGGATATGGAATTTACTGTTCAAGAAGGTAAATTGTGGTTCTTGCAGACTCGTAACGGAAAGCGTACTGGTTCTGCAATGGTGAAGATTGCAATGGATCTGTTACGCCAAGGTATGATCGATGAAAAGACAGCTTTGCTACGTTGTGAACCAAATAAATTGGATGAACTTCTTCATCCTGTATTTGATAAGGCAGCTTTAAAATTAGCAAAAACTTTAACTCGCGGTTTGCCTGCTTCTCCAGGTGCGGCTACGGGTCAAATTGTATTCTTTGCTGAAGATGCTGCCAAATGGGCTGCCGACGGACATAAAGTGATTATGGTTCGTATTGAAACTTCTCCTGAAGACTTGGCTGGTATGGCTGTTGCTCAAGGTATTTTGACCGCCCGTGGAGGTATGACTTCTCACGCTGCTGTCGTTGCTCGCGGTATGGGTAAATGTTGTGTATCTGGAGCTGGCGCAATTAACGTAGATTACAAAGCCCGTACAGTAGAGATTGATGGAACAATCTTGAAAGAAGGTGATTACATTTCATTAAATGGTTCAACTGGTGAAGTATATGAAGGACAAGTAGAAACAAAAGCAGCAGAAGTATCTGGTGATTTTGCAGCATTGATGGACTTATGTAGCAAATACAGTAAATTATTGGTTCGTACCAATGCTGATACACCTCACGATGCAGAAGTAGCTCGTAACTTCGGTGCTAAAGGTATCGGTCTTTGCCGTACTGAACATATGTTTTTCGATGCAGAGAAGATCGTTGCTATGCGTGAAATGATTCTTTCACCTGATGCAGCCGGTCGTGAAAAGGCGTTGGCAAAATTATTACCTTATCAGAAAGCTGACTTTAAAGGAATATTCAGAGCTATGGATGGACTACCTGTTAATGTTCGTCTATTAGATCCTCCTTTGCATGAATTTGTTCCTCATGATTTGAAAGGTCAACAGGAAATGGCTGAAGCAATGGGTGTAACAGTTGAATACATTCAGCAACGTGTAGAAAGTTTATGTGAACACAATCCGATGTTAGGTCACCGTGGTTGTCGTTTAGGAAATACATACCCAGAAATTACAGCTATGCAGACACGTGCAATTTTGGGTGCAGCAGTTGAATTAAAGAAAGAAGGACTTGATCCTCATCCTGAAATCATGGTTCCTCTAACAGGTATTTTGTATGAATTTGAAGCTCAGGAAAAGATAATCAGAGAAACTGCAGCAAAAGTATTTGAAGAAGCAGGAGTGGAAGTTCCATTTAAAGTTGGTACAATGATTGAAATCCCTCGTGCAGCTTTAACTGCAAATCGTATTGCTAGTCGTGCTGAATACTTCTCATTCGGAACAAATGACTTGACCCAAATGACATTCGGTTATTCTCGTGACGATATTGCTTCCTTCTTACCTGTATATTTGGAAAAGAAGATTTTGAAAGTGGATCCTTTCCAGGTTCTTGACCAAAACGGTGTTGGACAATTAGTAAAAATGGCTGTAGACAAAGGTCGTTCTGTCCGTCCTGAATTGAAATGTGGTATCTGTGGTGAACATGGAGGTGAACCATCATCCGTTAAATTCTGCCATCGTGTAGGTTTGAACTATGTTTCTTGTTCTCCTTTCCGCGTACCAATCGCTCGTTTGGCTGCGGCACAGGCTGCTGTTGAAGAAGCATAACGAAGTATAATTATAATTATTAGTTTAGGCTGTGATTTCCGTTTTTTCGGAGGTTACAGCCTAAGTTATCTTTAGAGGATTCGTGCATTTGTCTGCAGAAAAAGAATCAAATAAAAACGGATAGAAAGAAAATACATAAGGATTCCCTTCTATCCGTTTTGTATGTTAATCGACGATTTCAAATCGTACCAATATAGAATAGTTCTTCTTGATGGTCCGGAAGCCATCGAATGAAGTGGCATTTGAAACCATTACGTTACTTTGTAAAAGCGAAAGAGGATTAGAACTTCCATTCTCCACAATACGAATGACATCACCTAATTTCTTATCCAACGCTTCTACCAGATAAGTAGCTTTCTTTTTTGCTGCCTTCAGGGCATCTATTTTCCCTTTTTGCTGATACATCAGAATATCCTTATTCTCCAATTCACCAATACGCATGGTGCTGATACCCTTCGTATCAACCAATTTAACAAATTCATCGATTTGTTTAAAATCGGACAAAGTAATATCAAACTGCTTGGATACTAAAAAATCTTGTCCCTGTTTACGCCAGTAATCACCTATTTCTTGTGTACGAATATCATCCTGGGTAACACCTGCTTTGCCTAATGCCAGCCTTAAATTTTGTTCAATTTGATTTAAAGGTACCTTTGTACGATATTCTTCAGGTTTTGACTTTCCATCAAATTCTTCTTTGAAATACTCTTTTATTTCAATGATATAATGGATTTTATCTGGCACGATTTCTATTTCGGATGTGCCTGTCACTTCGACATAACGGTCTGTCACTTCTTGGGAAAACAACGAACACGGTATTAAAACCAGCAATAATAATAATGATTTTATGCTCATAACACTATAATTTTTAAAATATAATCTCTAAACTCTACTATGAAGTAGATAATTTATCGACTTCTCTACTTATACAGAAAAAAGGAACAAATCAACTGCATCAATATAGACAGCCATATCTAAATATCCTTTTATACCAGCATTCATTTTTTAAAATAATAGGCACTTCCATAAAACTTTATATCCAATTTTTCATTTTCAGTCTTCCGATAGAGTCCGATATGTTCAAAAAGGACTAGAGTCGAATCTGTTTCCCATTTCAAAAAAGCAGGATAAACCTTTTTGGGAATAACACTCTTCTCATCAAGTCCGATTTTTTCCAACTGATGCTTCACTAATTCCGTTTTAGAAAAAGACAGAACCACAGAATCACCACGGCTGAAAGAGACACTGTCACTATTATTTTCGGAATAACTTGAAAAAAGAATCTGGAAAGACTTATAATCTTTAATATTCCAAACTTCATTATGATCAAAAAGAGTAACATGAATATTCTCCGGATTCACTTCTTTTATAGGATATTCACCTCGTGCCGTCTGTGAAGCCCTCTCTATATCTTTAGCACTAATACCTGGTATATAAGTCACCATCGATAACAAAACGATAGCAACACACCCTGACTGCATAAACTGATGTTCTCTATCACGTAAAAAAAGAATAACAAGACAAGTCATAATCAATCCAAAGACAACCAAATAAACCCTGGCTTCCGTCCATCCATAATCGTTAATTCGATAGAAAGCACTAAACCAATAAAGAAATAATGTAGGCAGGTTAATCCATGAAATATACCGAAAATAAAATTCGTAAGAATCATGCAGCTGTAACTGCTTCATACCTTTTAGCAGGTAAGAAGAAAAGATAAAGGCCGTAGCCATATAACAGATATTACCTTGAGGCAAAGACCAATTTACTACTATACGAACAATATACAGATAAAAAACAAAGGTATAGATGAGTAATGCTGGCATAAGAATAAAACGGAACAAGATATCCATCACCTTATATTTACCAGAGAACAAATCTTCTTTACTATTAAAAAAAAGAAAAAGGTTCACCATCCACCCTCCTAAAACAAATCCGGCAGCATAAGTGTAGACACGACTTGTTTGCGAGGCGAAACTCTGAAGATCGAACAGGGAATAAATAGCTTGATAAATGCTGACAATCAACAGATAGGTAATGCCTGAAAGGACAAAAGCCGATAATGCCGATCCTAACAACCGATAGATCCGTTGCATGAACATCTTGTTATCTTGTGGTCTGGAACAGATAATAGACAACAACAATAAAATAAATAACGTCACCATATAGGAGGTGGAAAACGACATTGAATGTATTTCTCCTGTTAATAGTCCTACAGGAATAAATGTCAGTAACGACAAAAGATAGACGATACGTTTCCAAAGTTTTGAATCCCGACTCTTTTGCCAGATATTCAAAGAAAAAGTAAGGAAAAACAAAATTGGAGCATAATGCAATATACGAGCCGCTATTGGAGCTTCCTTTTCAAAATCCACAATAGTACAAACAACAAACAGAACTGATAATCCTATTTCTACCGGGTATAAAACAGGCAGTTCTCGCCATGACTGGAGAAACTGTTTAAATTTTTCTTTCATTATCTAATTGCTATTATTATATAATTGATTTTATTTATCACGAATAACACAAAGATTAAAAAACATTACAAGAATCAACTACACCTTACACCATCAACATACTTGAGAATATACGATATTAACGATTTCACTCACATACAATATACTAAATTAAAACGAGTTCTTTACGCATGAAAAATAATAAAAAAGCAGAGATAAATTCGTCTAGTTATTTAGAAATGTATTCATTGTGATTATTAAATAAAGTTAAGTACTTTCGGACTATCCCCTGTAACCTCTAACATAGTTCATATCCCCCTATCCTGATACATAGGATATAAAAACAAACAGATGAGAAAGAAACAAGATTTATTTACGGAGGCAAAAGAGAAGTAAAAAATTTGCATATATAATGTAATTATAATTATAGGAAAAGCCCCTTGTCTTTATGTTATAAAACATAAAAAGTTTAAATAACGTTAAATAAGGACATTTTTTCGGGGTAAATAATGCTGTATAACATAAAATCGCTATATTTGCATCGTGTTTTTCATGGTATTAGATTTAAGGTTAACAATTGAGATTGGGTTGTCGTGAGACAACCTTTTTTCATTTTATACGAATTCTTTTTTGACTCTCCTTTTCTGTTTGAATTCAGTAGAATCATCACTTTTACTTTTATTATAAATTTATTGATTCATATATAATACAAATCAAAATTATTCCTCATAACCATTTACCGACTCTTTGTTTATAAATCAAGTCCATATAAAAAAACAAAGGGCCAGCACATCAGTACTGACCCTTTATTCTTAATAAGAAAACTTATTTAATTTCTATCACTTTGCATTCCTTAGCCTTCTCTTCCTGAGTTTTCTTTGGCAAATCAATTGTCAAAACGCCATCATTTACAGATGCATTGATACGATCTTTCTCTACGTCGTCAGGCAAGATCAATGTCTGCTGGAATTTAGAATAAGAAAACTCACGACGCAGATACTTTCTGTTGTCATCCTTTGTTTCATTTTTTTTCTCCATTGATATCACCAACTGATTATCTTCAGTCAAGTGTACGTTGAAGTCTTCTTTAGTCATTCCCGGAGCTGCTACTTCTACTTTATAATCCGTATCATTTTCAATAACATTGATTGCAGGAGCAGTAGTGTTTGTCCTTAATACCCAATCGTTATCAAAGAAATCATTGAAGATATTTGGTAACCATTCTTGATTGTTTCTTCTAATCGGCATCATAATTGTAACCTCCTATTATTAAATTAATTGTTTGTCTTTATCTTCATCGCTTTCGCGATTCACTTATAAAGTGACAAACTTTATGCCAGTCAGCAAAAGGTGTTTTTTTTAACTTGCGTTACACATTCACACCCTGATTTTAAACCTTTGCAAACATTTGAGTAGACAAAATGCCACAATATAAGACATAAAGTCATAAAATCATTTATTTTACTTATTTCCACCTACATAATAATAAAAGATTCCTTGCAAACCACTTTCCTATTTTATACATTTGAAAAACATTTTAACAATAATAATATGAAGAAACAGATACTTTTTATTTTTCTAATAACTTTCTGCTGTACCTATATAAATGCTCAATGGAAACTTACATCTCCATGTGCACCTGAATTGAATATCTTTTTCAACAAGATTGATTCTCAAAATAAACTATCTGTCATACAAAAACCGACAATAGGTATTTCTCTTGGAGTTAATCCAAATAAAAATACAGTAAATAATGATTATGTTAATTCCGTTATCAAAGCAGGAGGTATTCCTTATTTAATTCCTGTTACTGAAGAAATGGAAACTCTTAAACAAATTGTTTCACAGTTGGATGGCATTCTCTTTACCGGAGGTGAAGACATTCAACCCAAATTCTATTCAGAAGAAAAACATCCGAAATTGGAAGAGTTGAATCCATTGCGGGACAACTATGATTTTCTGTTATTCAAACTGGCTAAAGATAGAAATATTCCTATTTTAGGTATATGCCGCGGACTACAACTTATCAATGTAGCTATGGGAGGAACTCTTTACCAAGACATACCGTCGCAAAAACCTTCTGATGTTCAACATCGTCAGAATGGTGATGGAAAAGAACCTATTCATTCTGTAACAGTCCTGCCAAACAGTAAAGCATACGAAATAGTCAAGAGAGCAAATATAAAAGTAAACAGTTTTCATCATCAAGGAATCAAGCAACTGGCCCCCGGTTTGAAAATTACGGGTAAAGCGCCTGACGGAATGCCTGAAATTATTGAATCATATCCCCTTTATCCTATACTGGGTGTACAATTTCATCCAGAGATTTTTACAGGGAATGGCGATACTCTGATGCTTAAGTTCTTCAAATTCCTAATCAATAAAGCAGATACTTTCCGTTTAGCCAAGAATATTCATGAACGTATTCTTTCTATCGACACTCATACCGATGCTCCTATGTGGTATCATAAAGGTTATAGTATAGGACTACGTAAAGATAATAGAGTGTCTATTCAGAAAATGGAAGAAGGAAAACTGGACGCTCAGTTCCTGGCAGCATTTCTTTCTCAAAAGGAAAGAGATTCTGTTTCTCTTCAGAAAGCGGTAGACAAAACATTTGGATTACTTTATGCCATTCATAATGATATAAAAAAATATTCTGCATATTGCGGACTAGCTCGTACCGAAGAGGATTTAATCAAGCTTAAGAAAGAAGGGAAAAAGGCTTTCTTTATCGGTATAGAGAATGGATATGGTATTGGAAAAGATATTGCCAATATTGCTAAATTTAAGAAACTAGGCGTAAACTACATAACACTTTGCCACACTAGTGATAATGACATTTGTAATTCTTCATCAAAAACCGCTGATGCCAGTAAAGGGCTGACTCCTTTTGGACGAAAAGTAGTAAAAGAAATGAATAGATTAGGTATCATGGTCGATATTTCACATGTAAGTGAAGGTACATTCTGGGATGTTATCCAACTATCAACACAACCTATCATTGCATCTCATTCAAGTGCCAAGGCTTGTCGCTTCCATGATCGAAATCTGACAGACGAACAACTTCGGGCTTTAGCGAAGAATGGCGGAGTTGTTCAAGTATGTTTTTATTCAAGCTTTCTGAATAGAAACAAAAAGGAAGCTTCTATTCTGGATATTATCCGACACATCAATCATATTGTAAAAATTGCAGGTATCGACCATGTAGGAATTGGTTCCGATTTTGATGGCGGTGGAGGAGTTCCCGGCTGTAACGGGGATAATGATTTGATTAATATAACAGTAAAACTCTTGGAGGAAGGATATTCTGAAGAAGATATCCGTAAAATCTGGGGAGGTAATTTCTTCCGAGTCATGAATCAAGTACAAAAGTCGGGAGAGTTTTAATCCATATCCTGTTCTTCCCTCAAAAAGAATATTCTATATAATAAACAAACACTCTAAACAAATATATCATGAAAGTAAAAATGAAGGAATTCAAGTTTCTAACGGCAATTTTATTATCAATACCATTATTTTTTTCGTGCCAAAAAGATGATATTGTAATCTGTAAGGAAGGGAAAGCCGTATCAAGAATTGTAATTTCAACGACTCCGACAGATATAGAAAAACACTCATCTGTCGTGCTCCAAAACTATTTGAAACAAATTACAGGAGTCAATTTTGAAATTGTAACAGATGATTTCCCGGCAAAAGCAAACGATATTCATATCGGAAAAGTTAATCGTCCTGAAATAGAAAAAATTGATTTTAAAGAGTTGCAAAGAGATGGATATATTATTCAGACAAACGGTAATCATTTATTTATTGCCGGAGGTTCTAACAAAGGTACTTTATACGGAGTTTACGGTTTTCTGGAGAAATATTTAGGTTGCAGAAAATATACATCCAAAGTATCCATCATTCCGGCCCAGTTTAATATCGCTTTGAATGATATTCATGTAAAAGAAATTCCGGTATTCGAATATCGTGACATCTTATATAAAGATGCTTATGATCCTGAATTTATGGAATGGCACGGATTAGGGAAACATCATTCCGATTGTTATGAAACAGCCGATTGGGGATCTTGGTGTCATACGACTCATAATCTGGTTCCTCCAGCAAAATATGCAAAGACTCACCCTGAATATTATAGTCTTGTAAACGGAAAACGTATCTGTAGTCCAGATAAACCTAATGTAGGAGACATCTGCTGGTCGAACGAAGAAGTTTTCAATATTGCCTACGAGAGTCTTAAGAAACAGATAGAACAGAATCCTAAACCTCATTACTGGTCTGTCAGTCAGCAAGACAATGCCAATTATTGTCGCTGCCCAAAATGCCAAAAAGCAGTTGAAGAAGCCAGAAGCACACAAGGAATGATCATTCCATTCATTAATAAAATGGCACGTAAATTCCCTGACAAAACAATTTCGACCTTGTCTTACTGGTATTCAACCCGTCCGCCCAAAGGAATCAAGATTGAAAAAAATGTCAATATCATGTTATGTAATATTGGTAGTCCCCGTCATATTCCAATTGAAGAAGGTGATTCAACTTTCACGGCCGATATCAAGGCATGGCATAAGATACATGACAATTTCATCATCTGGGATTATGTCATTCAGTTCGCTAATCTGATAGCACCATTCCCTAACCTGCGAGTTCTTCAACCGAATCTGCAATTTCTCCATAAGAATGGTGTCAAGTCTATGTTCGAACAAGGAAATCGCGAAACAGGTGGTGAATTCTGTGAGCTTAGAACATATATTCTAGCTAAACTTTTATGGAATCCATATCAGGATCTGGATCCTATCATCGATGATTTCTTACAAGGATATTATGGTCCTGCAGGGAAATACATTCGTGAATACATCGATCTGATGCATGACACAATGGAATCTACCGGCGCCACATTAAGTATCTTTGGTCGTCCATGGGATCAGCGGAATACATTCCTGACAGAAGAAATGATTGATAAATATTATGCTATTCTTGAGAAAGCTCAAAAGGCTGTTAAAGACTATCCTAGCCTGCTGACACGAGTCATTTCCGTAAAAATGCAGATAGATTATGCTGTTCTTGATATTGCCAAAGGAGAAATTACGGGCAAACGCGGGGCCATGGAAGAACAGGACGGAAAACTGGTAGTAAAACAAGATATCCGACAACTCCTTGAAAGTACGATGAGATTAAGTAACATGAAAGGAGTTACAAGAATCCACGAATGGCATACTACTCCGCTTGAATACATAAACGAATATTATAAATATCTGGAAGAGAACAAGAATAAGAAATAATATTCCGAACTGAATAGTTAAAATAAACGACCTCTTCAGATGATTCTTAACATGCTAAAGAGGTCGTTTTTAATATAAATCTAAAATTCTATTTCTTTTATCAAAAGAAATACATTCTTTCCACCAAAAGCTTTGACCTTTTCTCAAAAAGCTTTGACTTTTCTCGCAAAACATTAGACTTTTTTTAAAAAAGGCGGAATCTTTTGTATATACCATAAGCTGATTTCATAAACATCTATCAGTCAACAGCTTGCTGCGAAATCAGATAAGCTGTATATGCAATATAGCAGGCTACTAACAAAGCGCCTTCTATACGAGTGATGGTACGTTTCTTGAAAAACCATCCAACCACCCAGAATAACAGAGCAGAACCAATCAATACAGCAATATCTACATTATTTATATTCCCCATTGGTAATGGAATAATAGTTGCACTACAACCCAATACAAAGAAGATATTAAACAAGTTACTGCCTATCACATTGCCAATGGCAATACCTGGATTTTTCTTCAATGCAGCTGTGATTGACGTTGCCAGTTCAGGCAGAGATGTTCCTCCCGCAACCAAAGTCAAACCTATGATTGAATCACTCACTCCTAACGAACGAGCTATTCCACTTGCACCATCAACAAACAATTGGCCACCACCAACAAGACCAGCCAAACCGACTAAAATGAACAAAGCAGATTTCCAACCTGCCATTTCTTTGATTTTCTGTTCTTCTGAAACCGATTCGGCTTCATTTCCATTATGAGCAATGGCAAAAGTGTATCGCATGAATATCAAAAAGAATCCAAGCAGCACCAATCCATCAATACGACTGATGACATTTTCCTTACCTCCGTCTAATAAAATATCGTTGGCAAAGAATGCAAAGACAAAGGATGACAGTATAACCAAAGGAATCTCTTTACTCATAGTTCCCTGTCCTACCTTCATAGGTAAAACCAAAGCCGTGCAACCGATAATCATTAGCACATTAAAAATATTACTACCGACCACATTACCAATTGCCATTTCTGCACTTCCGTTGAGTGCAGAAATTATACTGATTACTAATTCTGGAGCAGAAGTTCCAAAAGCCACAATTGTCAAGCCAATCACCAAATCAGAAATTTGAAATTTCTTGGCCACAGCAGCCGCACCATCCGTAAGCATGTTGGCGCCTACCAGAATCAGTACCAATCCTCCTATTAAAAATACTAAATCCAACATAGATTACATTTTATAATTACTATCTGTAAATCTTATTCAGCATACCAAACAGGTCCCGGTTGATTACCCATTACAAAATGAACCGTAGCTCCTTCCATTATCATTTCATGAGTAATATAACTCTTGTCATATGGTACCCCATTTACCTCTATCGACTGGATATAAATATTCTCCTTACTTACATTATCGGCAAAGACAGTAAAAGTTTTTCCATTATTCAAGTGCATTCTGACTTCAGGGAATATAGGAGAACCAATTTCATATCGTCCACTGACAGGATCGACAGGATAAAATCCCATAGCACTAAAGACAAACCATGCCGACATCTGTCCACAATCTTCATTGCCACAAAGTCCGTCTGGAGTATTCTTATAGAAAGTATGCATTACCTGAGCCGCATATTTCTGAGTCTTCCATGGCTGATTGGCAGCATTAAACAAATAGATAATATGATGGCCAGGTTCGTTTCCATGAGCATATTGTCCAATCATACCCGTACTGAATAAAGGCAACTTACTCTTATCTTTTGTCTCGAATGTAAACATACTATCCAGACGTTCAGCGAAACGATCTATTCCACCTGTCAGTTGAATCAGATCATTCACATTATGCTGTACATGCCAATAATACTGCCATCCATTACTTTCGCAAATAGGTTGAATATAATTCTCCGGATCATAATCAGGAATAAAATTCCCTTTCGAATCACGTGGCTGCATAAACGATGTTTCCGGATTAAATACATTCCGATAATTAGCCGAACGCTTATAGAATTCGTCAGCAATTTCCTTATTGCCCATCTTTTCTGCCATTCGTGCAATACAATAATCATCATATGCATATTCCATGGTTAAAGACATTGCCCAATGCTCCTTATCATAAGCCGCATATCCGTGTTCCTTATAAAATCCGATAGAACGATAATTATCTCTGTTAGCTGTACTGACACATGCTTCCAAAGCTTTGACAGGATCAAAATTTCCTATACCTTTCAGATATGCATCTGCAATAACCGGTACGGCATGATAACCGATCATCATATTAGTTTCCCATCCATACAGATTCCATAAAGGAAGAGCTCCACTCTGATCATAGAAATTCAGGAAGCACTCAATCATATCGCCCACTCTTTCCGGCTGAATATAAGTATACAAAGGATGAGCGGCACGGAATGTATCCCACAGAGAGAAAGTAGAATAGTTTGTCCAACCGTTAGCCTGATGAACCATGCTATCCGGACCGAAATATTTACCATCTACATCAGAATAAATGGTTGGAGCCAACATTGAATGATACATGGCTGTATAGAAAACAGTCTTCAAGTCTGCATCTTCTGATTCCACTTCAATTTTACCCAACTCTTTATTCCATGTTTCTTCAGCTTTCTGATGATAGTAATCAAAATCATCTTTCGGAGCCTCTGCTAACATATTTCGAGCTGCACCTTCCATACTTGTTCCAGACAATGCCGTTGTAACCAGAATCTCATCATTCTGCTTTGTTTTAAAATCAAAACGAGCTACAGCTGCAGTTCCTATTCTTCCCTTATCCTTCATTATTATAGCAGTCGTATCTAAATGAAATGCTTCGAAAGGACGAGAGAAACGTGTCTGGAAATAAAGATGCTGCTTAGGAGACCACCCCTGGGAATGACGATAGCCGCGAATTGTACAAGAATCGACTACTTCGATGTGTGTATCCAATGTAAAATCCCAGTTCATGGCTTTCTTTAAATTCAAAATAATTGAAGATTCGGCTTCGGGGAATGTATAACGCTGAATACCGCAACGTTCTGTTGCCGTCAGTTCCACATTGATATTATAATCTTTCAACAGAACACGATAATAACCAGCAGATGAAAATTCATCATTATGAGAGAAAGAAGAATAAACGCCCAATGGTTCGTCTCCTACTTTATAAGGATTGGTAACCGGCATGAAAGAGATATCATATAAATCTCCCGCTCCTGTTCCGGAAAGATGCGTATGACTAAATCCGGCAATAGTAGAATCCGGATAAAAATAACCAGAGATACGATCCCAACCAGGTAAACCATTATCAGGACTTAACTGAACCATACCGAAAGGGACCTGCGCTCCCGGATATGTATTTCCAGTAAAATCTGTTCCTATCATAGGATTGATATATTGTATTAATCCTGCCTCATAACTCTTTTCCTGTCTGGAAGTACAAGACACACCTCCAAGCAAACACAGAGCGCATAAAATTGAAAAATGGTATTTCATGTTTCTATATTTATTATATTCTTAATTACAAAATTAAAAGATTTTCCAAAAAAATAAAAAAGTGTACAATCATGAATTATGATCATACACTTTTTTTATAAATTTCTTCTACAAAGACCTATTTTCAAGCCTCTTCTTTTTCCACTTCACCATCGTCGTCCTCATCATCATCGTCCTCTTCTTCAGGTGGAGCCTTCTTGACAAAGAAAGCACTCAATTCATAGAGCCCATATAGAGGGAAGAACACAACGCTTAAAGTAAACGGATCGCTACTTGGTGTAATAAATGCCGCTGCAACTAGCAATGCAACAATTGCATGACGTCTGTACTGATGGAAAAAAGAACGATTCAAAATACCAACCTGAGATAATAACCAGGAAACCAAAGGCATTTCAAAAACTATTCCCATCACAAAGATCAACATCAGGAAATTGTCCATATAAGAATCTAATGAAACCTGTTCTGTAATGGCTGCACTCAATTCGTAAGTAGCAAGGAATCTCAATGTCATAGGGAAGACAAGGAAATAACCTACAGCACAACCAATAAAGAACATAACTGTTCCACATAAAAAGACCCAACGAACATTCTTCTTCTCGTTCTCATATAAGGCTGGACTTACAAACTTCCAAACTTCATACATTGTGTATGGAAATGTTAGCAACAACGCCAACCAGAAAGAAGTCGTCATGTGAGTAAAGAACTGCGATGCCAATTTGATATTCACAATGTTTACATGAAAATTGTCATTACAAAAGTCAGGTAGAACAGAAAATACCGAACTGATTTTACACATCTCCTTATATAAGATGAAATCAGAATAACATGGAGCCATGACTACATTATCGAACAACCATGGCATCACCGCAAATCCGGCTAAAGCAAAAACTAAGAGCGCTAAAATTATACGAAACAAGGTCCAACGAAGTTCTTCCAGGTGATCCCAGAATGACATTTCATCTTGTTGTTCCATCTTTATTTTTTATTATTCTTTCTTATCCTTTTCAGGATCGTCTAATTTGATATCGTCTTCTAAACCTTTAACACCATCTTTAAAGTTCTTTACCCCTTTACCCAAACCTTTCATTAATTCCGGGATTTTTTTACCACCAAACAATAAAAGTACAATTAAAGCGATAATGATGATTTCGCCTGTTCCTAAATTTCCAATAAATAATAAACTGTTCATGATATTATCATATTAAAAAATTAATAAAAATCATATTTTCGGCACAAAGATACTATTTGAATTGAATTTTCGCCACATTATTCGAAATTTATTACCTTTGTACCATCTAAAAAACTAAAAATACAAAAAATAGAAGAAAGATGAAAGCGTATGTATTCCCCGGTCAGGGCGCGCAATTTGTCGGTATGGGTAAAGACTTGTACGACAATAATCCTCTTGCTAAAGAGATGTTTGAAAAGGCTAACGAAATTCTTGGTTTCCGTATTACGGACCTTATGTTTGCCGGTACTGACGAAGATTTAAAACAAACTAAAGTTACTCAGCCTGCTATATTCCTACACTCAGTTATCTTGGCTAAAACATTAGGTGATGATTTTAAACCAGATATGGTTGCAGGTCATTCTTTAGGAGAATTCTCAGCATTAGTTGCTGCCGGAGCCTTGTCTTTCGAAGATGGCTTAGTTCTAGTATCAAAACGTGCTATGGCTATGCAAAAAGCATGTGAAAAAACTCCTTCAACAATGGCTGCTGTTTTAGCATTGCCAGATGCTACTGTTGAAGAAATCTGTGCAAATATCAAAGATGAAGTTGTTGTTTGTGCTAACTACAATTGTCCGGGACAGATTGTTATTTCCGGTTCTATTCCAGGAATTGACGCTGCTTGTGAAAAGATGTTAGCTGCTGGAGCAAAACGTGCTCTTAAGCTAAAAGTTGGTGGTGCTTTCCACTCTCCGTTAATGGAACCTGCTCGCGAAGAACTGGCTGCTGCTATCGAAGCTACTACTTTCAGCAAACCAAACTGTCCGATTTATCAGAACGTCAGCACAATAGGTGAAACTTGTCCTGAAACAATTAAAGCTAATTTAATTTCTCAGTTGACTTCTCCTGTACGTTGGACTCAGTCTGTTCAAAACATGATTGCTGACGGTGCCACTCACTTCGTAGAATTAGGTCCGGGTTCTGTTCTTCAGGGACTTGTTAAAAAAATCAGCAAAGAAGTTACTACAGAAGGGATGAAATAATTATCCTTACACTTTTATTATCCAATCATTACTTTCTTGACTCAAAAGAGTATAAGAAAGTAATGATTGATTTTATATTACTCTTTTGCCTCTTATTACATGAATAATAAATATCCTTCCGTATTATTGGAAAATGCTGTTAATGAATTGGCTACGCTGCCTGGAATTGGAAGAAAAACAGCTTTACGCCTTGCTTTACATATTCTACGACGCGATTTGAACTATACTGAAACATTCGCTAAAGCAATTGTTGATTTAAGACGCGACATTAAATATTGCAAGGTTTGCCATAATATCTGCGATGACGATATTTGCTCTATTTGTAATAATCCAAGCAGAGACCATTCCTTGGTTTGTGTTGTCGAAAATATCAAGGAAGTAATGGCTATTGAGAATACAAGCCAATTCAGAGGAGTTTATCATGTTCTAGGAGGAATCATTTCTCCAATGGATGGTATCGGACCAGGTGATCTGGAAATAGAAAGTCTGATTGAAAGAGTAAAAGGAGGTGAAGTGAAAGAGGTTATTCTTGCATTAAGTACAACCATGGAAGGTGATACAACAAACTTCTTCATCTATCGGAAACTTGCTCCGTTAAATGTGAAAGTAAGTGTTATCGCTAGAGGAGTTTCTATTGGTGACGAAATTGAATATGCGGATGAAGTTACTTTAGGACGTTCTATTTTGAACAGAACAAGTTTCAATGATTCTATCAAACTATAATTTATATTCTTATGTACGAAACTCAAATATCCATTGTTATTGTTAATTATAATGTAAAGCACTTCGTTGAACAATGTTTGTATTCAGTGCGAGCAGCTACACAAGGTATAGAAACAGACGTTTATGTAGTTGATAATAACTCGACAGATCATTCAATTGAATACTTGAAGCCGTTGTTTCCTGAAGTAAACTTTATAGAGAATAAGGATAATACAGGTTTTGCCAAAGCAAACAATCAGGCTTTCAGAATCTGTAAGGGCGAGTATGTACTAATGTTGAATCCCGATACAGTCATCGGTGAAGAATCTCTTCGAAGTTTATATTTCTTTATGGAAGAACATCCAGAGGCTGGTTCATTGGGCTTGAAAATGATAAATGGAAACGGAGTGTTTCTACCGGAAAGTAAACGTTCCTTCCCGACTCTCTGGAATTCATTCTGCAAACTATTCGGTTTGTCAAAATTGTTTCCAGACTCACCCAAATATGCTAGTTACGCTCTTCCATACTTGTCTGCAGACGAGCAACACCAAGTAGATGTTCTTTGCGGAGCATTTATGTTGATGAGACATGATGCTCTTAATAAAATAGGTTTACTTGATGAAGATTTCTTCATGTACGGCGAAGATATTGACCTGTCTTACCGATTCATCAAAGGAGGATATAAAAATTATTATATTCCTGAACGAATGATTCATTATAAAGGAGAAAGTACAAAGAAGGTTTCTTATAAATTCTTGAAAAGTTTTTATGGAGCCATGCTTATCTTTTATAAGAAGCATTACAATCATTCCTCTGCCTTATTGAATATCGGAGTAAAAATGGCTGTTATCTTACGAGCAGGAATTTCATCCGTTTCTAATTTCTTCAGTAGAAATCAAAAATCGCCTAAACATCGTCGTATTTTAATTGTCTGTAGAGAGGAATCCTTTGACGAGGTTAGAAAGATCATGAAAAAGAAATTCAAGAAAACGGAATATATCAATTTATGGAATCTGAATAAAGAACGAATTACTGCTGCAGTCTGCCGAAAGAATCAGATGAACAAATTCACAGATATTGTATTTGTTCATCCCGACACTCGTTTCGAACAAATGTTTCTGCTAATGGATATAATGCCAAACAAAAAGATGATCTATCATATTTGGCATTCAGAACATAAATTACTTGTTTCACCTAGTAAATAATCACGATGCAATATCTTTTTAATCAAAATATCAAATTGCGAGCTTTAGAGCCTGAAGATCTAGACATTCTCTATATTTGGGAAAACGACTCCAGTCTGTGGACTGTTGGAAATACATTAGCTCCTTATTCCAAGTACATTCTTCGTGAATATATATCAGAGTCACATCGAGATATTTTTGACATCAAACAACTTCGACTCATTATTGAAAACAAACAAAATCGTCAGGCTATCGGATTAATTGATCTTTTTGATTTTGAACCTCAACATAAAAGAGCGGCAGTAGGTATTCTCATCTCACCAGATTATCAGAGAAAAGGATTCGGAACACAGACTTTGAATTTACTCAAAGAATATGCATTTTCTTTTTTAAAAATGCATCAACTTTATGCACATATTCCTGAAAGAAATAAAGCAAGCATACAATTATTTCAAAAAGCAGGATTTCAAAAAGCAGGAACTTTGAAAGATTGGATTCAGACTTCAGATGGATATTCAGATGTCATTATTATGCAGTTATTCAACATCCAACAAAATAATTAATTCAGAATAGGATCTTTCGGGAAGCGTGTCCATTGTTTATATTGTTCGCCCAAATTTCTTACAGACAAATTCCAGAACATTTCATCGGCTTCATCGAAGACTCCCTTATCATTAGAATGACCGACAACCCATGAATTCGATTTGATTTCATTCTTTAATTGTCCTTTTTCCCATCCTGAATAGCCAATGAAGAATTTAACTTTTCCTTCAATATCATTTCCCGAAACAATATAATTCTTCAAAGATTCAAATTCTCCATCAAAAAACAAATTATTATGAATTCTGTAAGAATTAGGAATAATGTCATTACCCAAAGAATGCACAAAGAACAATCGATTAGAAGCAACCGGACCTCCTAAATAAATTGGCATTTCCGGAAAGGTTTCTAGTTCAGGAAAAAGATCATTGACTATCAAATCGGTCTTCTTATTCAAGACAAATCCCAAACTTCCTTTTTCGTTAGTATGTTCAACTAACAAAACAACAGATCTCTGAAAATAGGCATCTCGTAAAAAGGGTTCTGATATTAACAATCTCCCTGGAAGGGGAAGTAAATCATTATGAACAATTTTAAAAATATTATTATTTGAGCTCATTATTATCTGTTGTTTTTTTGATTTATGCAACAAGATATGAATTATCCTGATAAAAACAAGGAAAAAAACATTTTTTCATAAATAAAGGCTGAAAAGGGAATCTCTTTCTTTTGTAGAATTTTGCTTATTTCTTCTGAAAATTTTTTATTAAAATAGACGGATTGACACGAAGATAAGCTCCAGCAGAAAAACTATTAGTCAATGATTCATGTTTTCGTTCTCCATTTGGCTGAATATGATCAAATGGAAGATGCAGAAAGAAATCAAAATCGGCTCCAATAGAAAAACCTTTGGCTATTGTTTTAGCATATTCCAAACCGACATAACACATTTCAGGAGAATGAAATAAAGTTGATTTATCATTTGAAGACAATGCACTATAAAAAGGATTTCCCATCAACGAAATAAAATCACGATTCATCCACCAAGCAGCTTTTACTCGAAAATCTCTCAAATCACTATAAGCATTTATCAAATATCCTGTTCCAGAATCGCAAGGCCACAAATGACCGGCCTGCTGAAAAGAACATGTAAAATCGGCTTCCACTCCCACTCGCTTTAATATCCGATGATTTACATTCCATACACCACCTACACCAACTGCTCCATTAATTAATGTTTGAACCGAATTTGTCACGATCGTATCTATTTCTCCTCCTCGATGCTGGGCTATCACTTGCAAAGGAGCATAAAAATGAAATGGCTTTTCTTCTTCATTGAATTTAAAACGGGAAGATAGTGCAACAAAAAAGACTTCCTGATGCGTGTCCTGCTGGAAGATAAAATCCTTCCAATCAATCCAGACATCCAAATCGATATACTTGGAAGAATGAAGAATTTGTAATCCAGCTTCAGGATCAGCTGTCAAATTTAATTCATTACTATATAAAGGAGTAATCAATCGATGATTACTCTTTCCATAAATATTACCAAAAACAATAGACCATTGTCCGAAATCGACTTGAGCCCGCAACCAAGGTAAAGCATGAAATCCTTTTTGATAATGATCCTTATTCCATTCTGCAATACCCATATATGCACCATAAGGATAACTAAACGCACCCCAATAGCGTAAAAAATGAGCGCCCACTTCCAATTTCAAATTCTTCAGAGGATAATAAACCAATTTAGGTTGCAACCAAAAGCCTGGCAAAGAATACCCCTTCTGAATACTTGCCTTATATTCATTATCCTTAAAGAAACTGATATTATCCAATTCGAACAAAAGCTTCTTTTGATTCAACGAATCAATAGAAACATTTGAGTAATATAATTTTTTATCTAATTGTGCAAATAAAGAAGAAGTACAAAAAAGAAGTATTACTAATACAAAAAGTCTATTCATCATCTAAATATTTTAATCTTGCAAAAGTAACAAAACTATTTTATTTTTTATGCTTATGTTTTTTAATGGAATCGGTCGGAGCAGTTACCGATTCTGGATTGTTCAAAGGAATTCGTGGCAAACGGACCTTTCGACGCTGGAATAAATCTGAGAATCGGGTAAAATCCTTTTTAAACATAACACCAACACCTTGCGTTGTCAATGCCTGTTTCAGATATTGATACATATCATTCGCATGATTATAAGCTTTCAAACGAATTTCTCCTGATCGGGTCAACTTATATTCCAGATCAAACTCACCAATAAAGGCATTCTTCTGAGTCGGATTATTCTTGTAACCAAAGTTCCCGTTAAATAATAATCGATTGTTCAACAACTGACTGGACAATAACATTTCCACTTCAGTATCTGTTATTCCATCCTGGCTAGCTCTGATATTAGTTCCAATCTGAACCTTGTCGGTAATATTATTCAAAAGACTTGAAAGTTGTGAGGACAAAGCCGATGAAGCCACTGCCGTGAAATCATTCGAACGAGGTGTTCCTGTATATTCAGGAGTATAGAACTTATTCAATACCAGCAAATAAACAATCTGTCGCATCATCATATCATCCGTATCTATCAGACTTCGCATCTGTCTTTCCAATTCTTCATTCGAGCCAGGCAATTCCAGACCAAATGAAATCTGAGGCTGACGAAGCATACCGTTCAAATTCAATACGCAATTGACTGGGACATTTGTTCTAGCACTTTCTAAAGCCAGATTCTGATCCAAATCACTCAAGTTTGCAGTCAGATTATAAATCGCATTGATATCCATATTTGCATTAAACGGATCTCCATTAAAGTCAATAGTACTACCTTCACGAATCTTAAAATCTTTATGGATCAACTGTTGCAGACTGAAATTATAAATTCCACTCAGAATTCCCAACTTACCAAATATGCGGACATCCTGCCTGTTACCATAATTCACTGTAAGATTTCCTTCACCATATCCTTTAATACGATCGCCAGCATTCGGATCGATAATCAATTCTATCTCTGCATCCGGAGTCACATCCAACGAGAAGTTCATATTCAGATCGGCTCCTTCTGTACGGAAAAGCTGTCGGGATATAGAATCACGAACAGCCTCTTCATGTTGCATCGCTTCCTGCTTAAGTTTTTCCTTATCTATGAAAGTGATGAAATCATATTCTGAAGCCGACGAGTTACCCATAAAATTCAGATAAACATGAGTTTTTGGCATACTCCGCATATTAATAGCAAAATCTGAATTTTCCGTATTACCTTCTACATTGGCTGTTCCACCCGCAAAAATAGTTCCATAAATCAATGAGTTCTGTTTTTCCGAAACATCATACATCAACATTTTATCTGTATTGATATTGACATGATAGTCAAAATCCTTGAAGTAGCGATGATTGAAAGTCAGATCAACAGTTCCTGTATTGTTATATTTATCAGATATCTTCAGATTATTCACCTGAATACGTGTCGTATCCATGTGAATAGAATCAGAAAATGTATAGTTAGTATTTAGAAAGCCTACACCTAATCCCCCATCTTTCACAAAAGCATCTCCAACAACCGTCAGCTGCTTGAAAGGGCCAAACAAATGTACCTTGCCAAATCCACGACCTTGAACACGATCAAAGATTTTCTGAACAAATGGGTATATGAATCCGACATCCAAATCCCGGGCATCAAATTTCAAAGACAAACCATCACTACGAAGAGCTGTACGGACAGGATAGATATATCCATCCACTTTAGTGTTTACCGTATCATTCTTATAGATTAGTCCATCCATACTGATACCCATCTTTTCGTTATCCCACTCGCTATAAAGATCCAATTTTCCCAAAGCAACTTTATTAAAAGCAAAATCACTCACATGAAGATTGGTATTTAGCATCTTTTTACCATAAACATCGCTGATATTAAATTTACCAGTAGCCTCACCGGAGAATTTAACCACATCAATATTCAAGATATCAAACAGATAGCCTAATTCCACTTTGTTCAGATTCAGGAATAAAGAATCAGTCACCTCTTTCGATACAACTCCATCCAAATGAATAAACTGATCATCTCTTTCTATCTTGAAATCTCTGACTCCTATTTTTCCCTTTCTGAGAGTAATATCCGATGGGAGCAGATTCCAGAGCGTATCATTGATTACAATAGGAGTCTGATTCAAAGATATTTCTGTACGTAAAACAGATTCCTCCTTTTCATCGAAGTCTATTTCTTTAAAGAAACAAGCATTGGCCGATATCTTGGCACTAAATTCACGTTCTTTATTATTATGCCACTCTATCAAAGTACCAATACAATCATGGGCTGCATCTAAATGCAAATCCAGATAATTTCTCATGCCTTTAGTATTGTACTGGGTCGTTCTTACCGTCAGATCCATCTTATCACCCGGATTATAACATTGGACATATCCTCCATCCATAAAAGTTTTTCCTACACGGAACTTCGGCAGATAAGCTTCCAGACGAATCTTGTTATATAAACTATTGTATGCACCTATTATTCTTGCCGGATGAATGAAAGAAATTGGAAGTTTCAACGTATTACTTAGACTATCGGTATTCTGAATTGTAAAGAAGAGAGAAATATCCGATGAAGGTAAAACGGGTTGTTTCTGCATCTTCTCACTATGCCTGGTCGAACCAACCACTGTTGGAAGATATATATCTAATGTATTCATCACGTTCGAAACCAATGATGCAAACGTGAAGGCTCCTTTAATTTCGCCATTTATGAGATTCGATTTAATCTTCAAATTTCGGTAATCATTTTCGGAAGTCGAACTCAAATGTAAATTATCCAGGTAGAAACTTGACGGCTTGGTATAGATAGATATATCATTAATATCCAGATTTCCCACCAGATTATCCACATTATTACCTCTCAAGCTGGCATTCAATGCAAACGAGAGATTCGGATCTTCGTATTTATTGAACAGATTCAACTTATCCGGCATAAAACGATCTACTTTGACCGATAGATTTACTACCGAATTTTCCTTTTTATCGTCAAACAGACCATCTGCAGTCAAGGCAACGTATTCATCGTCTATCTGAAAATGTCCATCAAACGACTTTCCTTTGAATTTACCAATCAGTTTAATATCCTGATAGGAATAATCCTTAAAATCAAGACGAGCTATATTAGCATTCACATTTCCAGACAAAACACCATTAACCGGACGGACGGCATCAATATCAATCTGACATTGAGCTTTCCCTAATTTCGTTTTTTCACCTAACAACTGTCCCAATTCTATTTCACTGGTACCAACATGCCCCTTCAGAAAAGCATCAATATTTCTTTTCTTATCTTTTCCAAAAAGGATATCCGTCTGGACGGTTCCTACATTAGTTGATAAAAAGCCGGCAGCCTTTAAACGATCAAAGTGGCCTGAAAGTTTTCCTGAAAAATTAATAGTTCCCAACTTCACTAACGGAGCAGGCATGGCAAACGGCTTCTTGCTGAAACTATTGATTATATAGTTCAACGCTTCAGGTGTCACAAACATATCTTCCACCTCTCCTTGCACGAATGCTTTTTGAGGTTCCGTTATTTCTTTTAAAGCCATTTTACCAATCAGCCGCATCTTGTCCGAATAATTCAAGGTCAGATTATGGAGCTTCATATCATTCACACGGCCATCTGCATGAGCAAATATTTCAATTGTATCAGAAAAATTGGAGAGAACAGGGACGAATGGAGCAATATCCTGCAGGCAGACTATAGATGGATTTATCTGTAAAGACATAACTGCACGATCCAGAAAAGAAACGTGCGAACTATCCTTATCCAGCAGATTAATCTTTGCTGAAGGAATTTTCAAATCAGTATGAGCCAGCTTTACATTCAGATCCTTCACAAACAGGCTGTCCATGCTTCCTGCAAAAGTAAGCGACAGTTTGTTTAGAGAAAAGCCTGATTTCTCAAACAAAGACAATTTCTTTATCTGAGCATAAATACTGTCTTTCTGTAAAGTCTTTATTGAAATTTTAGCTTTTAAATCTTTTACATCGACATGCTTGGCATTGAATTTACCGGGAGTGCTATCCGCATCATCTACATCATAACTAAAATGTCCATCCGTTATCAGAATTGTCTTGAAACGAAAATTGATATCCAGTTTCTTTTTCGGAACAGAATCTTTCGGAGCAAAGGCATCAATAACAAACTTCAGATTTAAAGGGTCAGCCATACTTTTCCTGTTCAGCTTCACCTTCGGACCAAACAAACGAACTGCATTGAAAGTCAGTTTTCCTTCAAACAAAGGTAAAATTTCAAAACCTGCAGCTACATGATTAGCGCTGAAAAGAACTTTTCCATTCTGGTCCTCCAAATACAGATCTTCTATAATAAAGCGATTAAACCATTTAATATTCACTCGATTAATTTTAACCGGAACGCCTAATTTTTTCGATAATTCTTCCGTTGCAATTTTCGCTATTCGAGTCTGAACGGGCGGTATAATCACAACCAAACTGGGAACTGCATAAAAGATCCAAAATAAGGAAAGCAGGAATATTACTATGTATTTTAAACCTCTAATAACTTTACCAATTAATTTTAACTACAAAAATATAACAATATCGCAATAGATTTTGTTATTTTGCATAAAAAATACGTTATTATGAGTATAACAATACTTGGAATCGAATCATCTTGTGATGATACTTCAGCAGCAATCATCAAAGATGGTGTCATACTATCAAATGTTATTGCCAGCCAGGCTGTACACGAAGCTTACGGTGGAGTTGTTCCTGAACTAGCTTCACGTGCACATCAGCAAAATATCATACCTGTTGTTTCCGAAGCGATTAAAAGAGCAGGATTAAAAAAATCAGACATCGATGCTATTGCCTTTACACGCGGTCCGGGGTTATTAGGTTCACTGCTTGTAGGAACTTCTTTTGCCAAAGGTTTTGCTACATCATTAGGTGTTCCGATGATTGAGATCAATCACCTTCAGGCACATGTTATGGCTCATTTTATTAAAGAATCGGCCGACGACAATCATGCTCCTTCTTTTCCATTTTTATGCCTTTTGGTTTCTGGGGGAAATTCTCAGATTATCAAAGTAAGCGCCTACAATAAGATGGAAGTAATCGGACAAACCATCGATGATGCTGCCGGTGAAGCTTTTGATAAGTGTGCCAAAGTAATGGGATTGGGGTATCCTGGCGGTCCAGTCGTAAACAAGCTGGCCAACGAAGGTAACCCGAAAGCTTTCTCTTTCAGTAAGCCTCATATTGCAGGATATGACTATTCATTCAGTGGATTAAAGACATCCTTCCTTTACACACTGAGAGATGAACTGGAAAAAGATCCTGATTTTATTGAGAAGAACAAGAAAGATCTGTGTGCATCTCTTCAAGCAACCGTGATTGACATTCTGATGAAGAAATTAAGAATGGCTGCCAAGGATCTAAACATTAAAGAAGTAGCTGTTGCCGGAGGTGTTTCAGCAAATTCAGGTCTGCGCGATGCTTTTTTGGATCATGCAAAACGCTACGGATGGAAAGTACATATCCCTAAGTTCTCGTTCACAACCGATAATGCAGGAATGGTAGCCATTACCGGTTATTATAAATACATGGACAAAGATTTCTGTTCAGTGGATGTTGCACCTTTTTCAAGGGTTCAGATATGATCAACGAATTAGCGGATATTCTAAAGCAGCATCAATTAACCATGGGTACTGCTGAAAGTTGTACAGGAGGAAGAATTGCAAACAAGATTACATCGCTTCCAGGCAGTTCCTCCTATTTCAAAGGAGGTATTGTATCCTATTGTAACGAAGTAAAACATCACGTTTTAGGAGTATCTGAGTCCGATCTTCAGGAATTCGGTGCAGTTAGTCAACCGGTCGTCGAACAAATGGCCTTAGGAGCTATCAGAGTTCTGGATTGTGATTGTGCCGTTGCCACTTCAGGGATTGCCGGTCCTACCGGAGCTGTGCCAGGGAAACCTATTGGTACAGTATGGATCGCCGCAGCCTACAAAGATCAGGTTATTTCCTCTTGTTATCATTTTTCTTTTGACAGAGCAGGGAATATAGAAACTTCTGCAGAAACAGCCTTGCAAATGCTTCTTGAGCTTTTAGCTAAAAATGAGATACGATAAAACGAACCGTATTATAAATAATGAAAGGAAGAATGATATCATTCTTCCTTTTTTATATAAAACAAACTTCCTACCAATTAAATAATTTATCTCCTTTTATATTCTCAGACCTGTAATATTTCGCAAGGCTCATAAAAGACATTCCAAACTTACCAATTATTCCTCAAATCTCTCAATCAACAAATCCTTCCATTGGACTTTTTTATCTTTCCACCCAAGTGGAACGACTTTTCCACTCAGGTGGTTCATCTTTTCCACCTTAGTGGAAAGAGTGTTCCACCAAGGTGGAAAGATAAAAACAATACTACAACTCCATGAATTTATTGATAGTATCTATTTTTATCCGCTTGACAAACAAAGAAGCGGTGTATCTGAAAGACTCAAATACACCGCCTTATATAAAACAGTAAATTGAATTTACTGATTAGAAATTCTTTTCGTTAGCTAAATTCCACATATTCAAGAAAGAAGCTTTAGTGATTTCAACAATTTTCTCCCAGTTCAAACGGTCTGCATGATCGGTTGGCTGATGATAATCTGGATGGCCATCTGTATGATACCAGATAATTGGAATATTCAACTTGGCAAATGAAGAATTATCACTTCCACCGATTGGTTTATCCCAAGCACGATAATTAGGTTTCAATTTCAAATCATATTTCTTAATATCGTCTTTCAACCATTTTCCGAAAGCCGGATGAGATTTTGTATAGAAATAAACCACATGCTGAGGATTTGATTCATTATTATTACGACCAATCATATCAAAGTTCAAATAACCTTTTACCTTATTTATATCAGAAAAATTCTGAACAAAAAATCTGGAACCAAGCAACCCTTTTTCTTCACCATCCCAAAAAGCAAAAATCACATTTCTTTCCGGCTGTGTACCTGTTGCCAGGAATGCTCTTGCTATCTGAAGGACAGCTGAAACGCCTGAAGCATTATCGTCGGCTCCATTATAAATCTGATCACCATCCAACATCGGATCAAAACCAATATGGTCATAATGAGCACCAACAATAACATATTCATTCGGATTCTTTCCCGGAATCATTCCCAAAATATTATTCAATGATAATTTTTCATGAACTTTGTCTTTCAATTTAGCAATTGAATCTGGTTCAACCTGCCAACGTTTACCTTTAATCTGACGTTCAGCATGATAAACATCGAAAGGATGATAATAAGAATCACCTAACGGCTGAATACCAAGTGCCTTCAAAACTGAAACAATATAGTGTCCGGCTATTTTACCTCCAGGGAATCCGGCTTCACGACCTTTTAGTTCATCTTTAGCTAAAAATTCAATGTGAGCTTCTGCTGTTAAACGATTGATAGATTGTAAACCTTTCTTTTCAGGATTTTGAGCCCAAACTATAGTACCGGCAAATAACGAAAGAGTAAATAAAGCGATTTTCCGTTTCATAAATATTTGTGTTATTATTTTATTATTACACAAAACTACAAAAAAACGCGTGAACAGCAACTTCTTATAAATAAAAAAGGACTTCATCCAGCTTCCATTCAGCTGAAAAGTCCCATCCATACATCCTCTCACCTGCCCGTTTGGCGGTAAGAGTTGTCAACATCTATTGACTTGACAAACCGTAGCCTCTTTTTCGGCTACATTCAATTAATTACAAAGTTTTTTCCAAATTACGGATTTGAGTATTCAATTTCTGACACATTAATCCGTCTTTCATTAACTGATAACGTTTTACTTGATAACGTAACATTTCCAATGTTTTTTTCAAATCATCATTCTTTTCAAACATACGCATTTTGGTTATTAATAGTCTCACGCTTGAGACTCGTTAAACAATTTTTTAATTAAACCTAAACAATCTTTTTACCTTTCGAGTGCAAAGATAGATATTTTTTCTGATATATGCTAAATAACATAAGAAAATAATTCCTTTATTGCTATTTTTAACTATACAATACGTTAATTATCCAAAATCGACAATTTTTCACAAAATAAAAAATCCTTATTACAATAATAAGAATCAATTAAAGCAAATCATAATGCTTTAATGCATACACAATACCATCTTCATCGACCGATCTAGTCACAAAATCCGCTTTTTCCTTCACATCGTCACTTGCATTTCCCATAGCAACTCCAATAGCGGCGTGTTGAATCATGGCAGTATCATTACCACCATCACCAAAAGCCATTGTCTCGTCTAATGAAATCCCATAATGTTCGATAATACGATCTATTCCTACCGCTTTTGAACAACCTTTTGCCACCACATCCGAGAAACACGGACTCCAACGAGAGGAAATACAGCCAGGTAACTGCGACATGATTTCCGATTCTTCTTCAACAGTAAAAAAAGCCACCAACTGATACACGTTCTTGTCTGTCAAGTTTTCAATCGGTCCCAAGTCCGGAACTTTCATATTTACTTGCTGATACAACTTCTCAACTGTTTCATTCTTATAATTCAAAAAGACAGAATCTTCGGTAACACATACACAGGGAAATGACTTTATATTTCTCTGATAATCCAGCATCGATAAAAAGTCTTCGTGAGGGATAAAGTGTCTATAAATAACTTCCCCTTCTCCTGTCAGGCAAAATCCTCCGTTCAAAGTTACATAACCATCAATCTCCAAATCATCAAGATTGTTTATCCACTTATAATGACGACCTGTAGCAATAAAAATCTTGACTCCTTTTTTACGAAGTTCATGTATTGCACGAATTACGGGAGTAGATACCTGATGTGTTTTAAAACTAACCAACGTTCCATCGATATCAAAAAATACAGCTTTAATCTTATTACTTTTGCTCATAACATTACAAAGATAAATAAAGAATAGAGGCGGATTTTAATTTAGCCTTAAATTTTATAGGAAAATCTATAGAATGAATACAAAACAGAATTAAGATTTCCGGGGTATAACAAGTTAAACAATATTAATTAATTTGCCAGTTAAAAATACTTAGATACATTTGTTTCTGAAAAACGTAAATTTTTTCATAGTTAAGGTTTTGGTTTGGAGAGGAAGCTGTTGTGAAATAGTTTCCTCTCATTTTTATGGTACATTCTTTTAAAATTCAAACTATCTCATTCTTGTTTTACATCTTTGGCGCTCTTACTATAACTTACAACAACAACGCCTCCAAAGACCATAATGGCTGCTGCTATCTTCTGCCAGCTCAATGTATCCATACCTATATAAATACTGACTCCCGTTGCTATTATCGGTTGCAGATAATTATACATACTTACGAGCGTAGGACGAATACGTTTCTGTCCGAGAGGCAACATGAAATAGGTAATATATGTAGCAGCAAAGATCAGATATGAAAGTTCCAACAAAAAAGTGGTTGGTAAATCGAAATAGTTTACACTGACTATTTCCTTTCCAACAAGAGGTAAAGATAAAAGGGATGAAAATAAAAAGATCCATTTTACAAAAGTGATAGCAGAATATTTAGAAATAAGAGGTTTGAATATTCCCAGATAAAGAGAGAAGCTCAAACTATTCACTAACATCAGCAAAACTCCGACAGGTTTAGTCACAGTAACACCAGAAACGGATCCTACTCCATTCAGAATTAAATAAATGATTCCGCTGAAACTTAACAATACACCTCCTGCTTTTTTTAACGTAATAGGCTCTTTAAGTACAATTGCCGCAGTAAACATAGTAAATATAGGAGACATGGAAGTTATGATAGAACAATCCATCGGAGTAATGTTTGGTATCGCCATCAGAAATGAAATCTGAGTCAGAAAGAAACCTAAAAAAGAGGCTGCAAAAATCTTAATAAAATCTTTCTTCTCCACCTTTTCTTTCGGCAAAAACAGAGATGTCAACCAGAACAAACTCCCGGCAACCAATGAACGCAGACAAAACAATGCTACTGGCGAAAGAGGACTATCGGCTGTAAGATCTTTACAGACAACTATATTAAAACCAAATATCGCATAAACTGTAAAACACACAAAGTGCCCGAACAAACTACTCTTATTATTCATTTTTTCACAAAAATTCATTTCAGGCTGCAAAGGTAAAAAACATGTTTTTCTCCAGCCAAACAATTTAACAGATATTTAATAGGATAAAAGACTTTTGCCTTATTGTTTGCGCACTAAACATATATTCTTCATTACAATAAGTTTTTACGTATTTTTTGATCAATTGCCTATTCTAAAGAGATCATAATTTTAACAAATCAATAAAAATAATACTCTGAATGATATTAATCTCGATTTAAATAAAATGTCAGTAAAAATCAACGCAAACGACTTAAAAGGATATCTGTTCCTTTCTATTCGTTCAAAATTAAACATTGATGTATACTGTCAGGCCAACACTAAGAAGATAAAATCGTCTATTTGTTTCCTTTATCAGCATTATTCAGAGCACAATGGAATTCAGTTCGTTGCCAAATTAAAATTTAATGACTACCTTTGCGCGCGTAAATTTTGACGATAAAAAATAAAAAATAAGAATCACGATATGAATAAGAAATTTGCCGAATATTCTAAATTCGACTTGTCGAATGTGAATAAGGAAGTATTGAAGCGGTGGAAGGATGGCGACATCTTCCACAAAAGTCTTGAAATTCGTGAAGGTCATCCTTCTTTTGTTTTCTATGAAGGACCTCCTTCTGCAAACGGTATGCCAGGTATTCACCATGTGATTGCTCGTTCAATCAAAGATATTTTCTGCCGTTACAAAACAATGAAAGGCTTTAAAGTAAATCGTAAAGCCGGTTGGGATACTCACGGACTTCCTGTTGAACTTGGTGTAGAAAAATCTTTGGGAATCACAAAAGAAGACATCGGTAAAACAATTTCTGTTTCTGAATACAATTCTGCTTGTCGTAAAGATGTAATGAAGTTCACGAAAGAATGGACAGACCTTACTGAAAAGATGGGATATTGGGTTGATCTTGAGAATCCATATATCACTTACGACAACCGCTATATTGAAACTTTATGGTGGCTTTTGAAACAACTTTACAACAAAGGTCTGCTTTATAAAGGTTACACTATCCAGCCGTACTCTCCTGCAGCCGGAACTGGTTTGAGTTCACACGAATTGAATCAGCCGGGATGTTATCGTGACGTGAAGGATACTACAGTTGTCGGACAGTTCAAAATGAAGAACCCGAAACCAGAAATGGCTGAATGGGGAACTCCTTACTTCATTGCCTGGACAACTACCCCTTGGACTTTGCCTTCAAACACGGCTCTTTGTGTTGGTCCGAAAATTGAATATGTAGCTGTTCAGACATACAATGGCTATACAGGAGAAAAGATGACTGTCGTTTTGGCTAAATCTCTTTTATATGCTCACTTCAATAAAAAAGCTGAAGGTATCGCTCTTGAAGATTACAAGCCAGGTGACAAACTTGTTCCATTTAAGGTTGTGGGCGAATATAAGGGTACAGATTTGGTCGGAATGGAATACGAACAATTAATCCCTTGGGTTAAACCTGTAGAAGCAACTGAAGACGGTGGATGGAAAGAAGCTTCAAGTAAAGCATTCCGTGTAATTCCTGGAGATTATGTTACGACAGAAGATGGTACTGGTATCGTTCACATCGCTCCAACCTTTGGTGCTGACGATGCGAATGTAGCGAAAGCTGCAGGTATTCCTTCTTTGTTCATGATCAACAAGAAAGGTGAAACTCGTCCTATGGTCGATTTGACCGGTAAGTTCTATTTGTTGAACGAATTGGACGAAGAATTCGTAAAAGAATGTGTAGATGTTGATAGTTATAAAGAATATGAAGGTCGCTGGGTTAAGAATGCTTACGATCCTCAGTTCACTATTGATGGCAAATACGACGAAAAAGCTGCTCAATCTGCAGAATCTCTAGATATCTACATCTGTATGAAGATGAAAATGAATAATCTGGCATTCAAGATTGAAAAGCATGTTCACAACTATCCTCATTGTTGGCGTACAGATAAACCTGTATTATATTATCCGCTTGACAGCTGGTTCATCCGCTCTACTGCTTGCAAAGACAGAATGATTGAATTGAACAAGACTATTAACTGGAAACCAGAATCAACAGGTACAGGACGTTTCGGCAAATGGTTGGAAAATCTGAATGACTGGAACTTAAGCCGTTCTCGTTACTGGGGTACTCCATTACCAATCTGGCGTAGTGAAGATGGCGAAGAAATATGTATCGGTTCTGTTGAAGAATTATATAACGAAATCGAAAAATCAATCGCTGCCGGATTCATGACTGAAAATCCATACAAAAAATTGAATTTCCAGCCAGGCGTTTACAATAAAGAGAACTACGATAAGATTGATTTACACCGTCCATATGTAGATGATATCTTCCTGGTTTCTCCTACAGGAAAGAAGATGAAACGAGAAAGCGACTTGATTGACGTTTGGTTCGATTCTGGTGCGATGCCTTATGCTCAACTTCACTATCCGTTCGAGAATAAGGAACTAGTTGACAATAGAACTTATTATCCAGCAAACTTCATTGCAGAAGGTGTTGACCAGACTCGTGGATGGTTCTTTACACTTCATGCAATCGCTACTATGATTTTTGACAGCGTTGCTTACAAAGCAGTCGTTTCTAACGGTCTGGTTTTGGATAAGAACGGTAACAAAATGTCTAAACGTCTTGGAAACGCAGTAGATCCATTCTCTACTATTGAAAAATATGGTTCTGACCCATTGCGCTGGTACATGATTACAAATGCATCTCCATGGGATAACTTAAAGTTCGATATTGAAGGTGTTGAAGAAGTTCGTCGTAAATTCTTTGGAACATTATATAATACTTATTCATTCTTTGCTTTATATGCAAATGTGGATGGTTTCGATTATTCTCAGCCAGAAGTTGAATGGAACAAACGTCCTGAAATTGACCGTTGGATTATTTCCTTACTGAATACATTGATTAAAGATGTAGATAATTACTTGGAAAATTTCGAGCCAACACGTGCCGGACGCGCAATTTCTGATTTCGTCAACGATAATTTGAGTAACTGGTATGTTCGTTTGAATCGCCGTCGTTTCTGGGGTGGTGGTTTGACTGAAGATAAATTATCTGCATATCAGACTTTATACGTATGTTTGGAAACAATAGCGAAACTGATGGCTCCTATCGCTCCATTCTATGCTGATAAATTATTCGGTGATTTGATTGCTGTTACAAATCGCGAAACAGTAGCTTCTGTTCACTTATCTAATTATCCAGAATGCCACGAAGAGTTGATTGACAAAAATCTGGAAGAAAGAATGCAGATGGCACAGAGTATTTCTTCTATGGTTTTGGCTTTACGTAGAAAAGTCAATATCAAAGTTCGTCAACCACTTCACGTATTGATGGTTCCTGTATTGGATGAACACCAGAAAGAAAGCATCGAAGCAGTCAAGTCTCTCATCCTAAATGAAGTGAACGTCAAGGATTTGAAGTTTGTTGATAATACTGCTGGAATTTTAGTTAAACGTATTAAACCTGATTTCAAGAAATTAGGCCCGCGTTACGGTAAGATTATGAAAATGCTAGCTGCAGCTATTCAGCAGATGAATCAAGATGAAATTAACGAATTCGAAAAGACTGGAACTTTCACTTTGCAAGTAAATGGCCAGGATGCTGTTATCGAAAGATCTGATGTCGAAATCATTTCAGAAGATATTCCAGGTTGGTTGGTTGCTAACGAAGGTCGTTTGACTGTTGCTTTGGATATTACTGTTACCGAAGACTTGAAGAAAGAAGGTCTTGCACGTGAAATGGTTAATAGAATCCAGAACTTAAGAAAGAGCAGTGGCTTTGACATTACTGATAAAGTAATAATCACTGTTGCTTCTTCTAAAGAAATGGACGAAGCAATTGCCGACTACAAAGAATATATTTCAAATCAGGTATTGGCTAACGATATTATTATATCAACTGAAGCTATCGATAATGCTACAGAGTTTGACTTCGAAGATTTCAAACTTTCTGTAAAAATTGAAAAAGCATAAGCTGAAATAAAATAAAAAGCTATCAACTGTTATAAAACAATTGTCAATATCAATATTGATTTTTCAAAAAAAGTTATAGATAATTAATAATTATATTATCTTTGTCCATAATAAAGTTGAAATAGGTTATAGTTTCAGATAATTATAACCTATTTTCAACTATTAATATTTATATGTTAAACTTATAATTTTAACCAACCATGGCAGAAAAGACAAGATACTCTGATGCAGAACTCGAAGAATTTCGAGCTATTATATTAGAAAAGCTAGAAATAGCTAAGCGTGATTATGAAATGTTGAGAGCAGGGGTGACTAATTCTGATGGAAATGATGTAGCAGATACATCTCCTACATTCAAAGTTCTTGAAGAAGGAGCAACAACTCTTTCAAAGGAAGAAGCCGGTCGTTTGGCACAAAGACAAATGAAATTCATTCAGAATTTGCAAGCAGCTTTAGTCCGTATCGAAAATAAGACCTACGGTATTTGTCGAGAGACTGGTAAATTAATTCCTAAAGAAAGACTTCGTGCTGTACCTCATGCTACTCTTAGTATTGAAGCTAAACAAGGAGGCGCAAAATAAATGAGAATCTCAAAGGGGCAAGGAGCAGTGTTAATCGTAATGCTGCTCCTTCTTTTAGACCAAATTTTAAAGATATGGATCAAAACAAATCTGGAGTTACACGAAAGTATCAAAATAACTTCATGGTTCTATTTGTGCTTTACTGAAAATCCAGGAATGGCTTTCGGTATTGAAGTAATAGGCAAATTGTTTCTATCCATATTCCGCATCATAGCAGTTGGATTTATCGGGTATTATTTATACCAATTAGTCAAAAAGAATTATCAGTTCGGCTTTATAGCATGTATTTCTCTCGTGCTGGCTGGAGCGATCGGTAATATCATTGATTCTGTTTTCTACGGAGTAATATTTGATCATAGCTTTGGACAAGTAGCAACACTTTTTCCTGAAAACGGAGGATATGCTGGTTGGTTACATGGGAAAGTCGTAGATATGTTTTACTTCCCGCTAATTGAAACAACTTGGCCAGACTGGATGCCTATTTGGGGAGGACAGGAATTTATATTCTTCCGACCTATTTTTAATTTAGCAGATTCAGCAATCTGCGTAGGTGTTTTTCTTCTTTTAATATTTTATAGAAACACTTTATCTAAAAGCCTGGGGGGCGAAGAAAAATAAATTTTTATGCATAAAAATTGGTTCATATACGGTTTGACTTCAATGTTGGTATTATCAGCTTGTAATCCTGTTCCAAGTGAATATCTTTCACAGAACGAAATGCGTACAGTTTTAACTGATATGCAAATAGCAGAAGCCATGATATATGCAGATATGACTACATATAAAGATGAAGCTAAAAAGCTAGCCTTATATGAATCAGTTTTTCGTAAACATAATATTACCCAAGCCAAATATGACAGTTCCTTAAACTGGTATGCCAAAAATCTGGATATCTATATGCGCGTATATAATTTGGTAGATAAAGATTTAGAGAAACGTATCAGTGACTTGGGAGATGTCGAAAAAACAGATCTTCATACGATGAAGAAAGATTCCATTGATATCTGGTCGCGACGTAATCATTTGACATTTTCTCCTAAAGCTGCATTTAACGGAACTACATTTAACATCACTCCCAAAAAGTCCTATCCTTCAGGAAGTACCTTTACTTTGGGTATGAATGTTTGGGGAATGAATCCTCAAATGAAACATAAACCGGAAATCAAGATTTGTGTTGATCAAGGGGATACCACTATCATCGTTAATGATAAAATTCTGCATGATGGTTATCATCAGACAACACTGAGGAGTCTTGCCACCAAACGTGTAAAACGAGTTTATGGATTTATCCATCTGAATAATAAAGACATGGATAATTATACTATTTACACTGACAGTATTTCCCTGATGAGATATAATTATAAATCGTTTGGATTCGAAAAGAAATCAGATCCGTCAAGCACTAAAAAATTAGAGATCAGTAAGAAATAATTATCATATATCTATCTTCTCGCTATGAGACGTATTGCTTCTCACTACATTTTAGGACAAAAAGCTTATAAAATTCATTTTATTGAATTGGACGAAAGAGGTTTTGTTAAAGCAATATCCCCTTTAACTGAAGAAATTGCGGGAACTGCATTTTTTGATGGATTAATCATTCCTGTTTCCCAATCCAGACAAAAGCAATGGGAAAATCTCTGGAAGGAGATCCAAAAAGAAAATCCCATTGATTATCCTTCTTTATTCCAGACAATCAACAGGATTGAACTACCTTTATTTTCAAGAGAAGAATCCGTACGTTTATTTCAAATCAGAATGAATCCGTTGACGGCGTCTGAACTCTGCACTGATCACAGCCGTAGCAATTGCCACATTTAAAGATTCTGAAGTTTCTCTTAATTCCGGGAAATTGGGTATATATAATTTTTCATTCACCAAAGCTTCAACTTCAGAACGTACACCATTTCCTTCATTCCCCATAATAAGCAAGCCATTATCAGATAATTCCCGATCATACATATTATCTCCATTCAGGAATGTTCCATAAACAGGGACCTTATTTTCCTTTTGAGCTTGTATGAAAGGAATAAGATCTGTATAAAACACTTTTACATGAGCTAATGCTCCCATCGTTGCCTGAACGACTTTCGGATTAAATAAATCGACTGTATCTTGACTGCAAACAATATGCTCTATTCCAAACCAATCGGCCAAACGAATGATTGTTCCCATATTACCTGGGTCCTGAATTCCATCAAGAACCAAGACCAATTCTTTCTCAGGATGAACATCCTCCAGTTTCCATTCAGGGACATAGAAAACAGCCAAAACATCTTGAGGAGTTTTCAGAAAGCTGGCCTTTCTGATATCATCATCTTCTGCGACCAAAAGTTCTTCTGCATTAATATCTCCCTGAGTTGCCATCCAACAGGGTTTTGCCAACAATAACTTACACTTGTAAAAAGGCAGCATGTCTGATACAAGTTTATTTCCTTCTGCGACAAAAACATGCTCTGCCGATCGGTTTTTCTTTAGTTCCAAAGAATGAATATATTTGATTTTATTCTTACTTAACATCTTTATTGATTTTTACTTTGACAAAAGTATATATTATTCTCCAAATTCGTCTAAATTTGTAACTTATAAAACATATATGAATGAAGGACTTCTTACGATATATTATATATATAACCGCCAACATACTTTTATTCAGTGGCTGTAGTTCGACTAAGTTTGTTCCAGAAAACGATTATTTGTTAGATAAAGTTGAAATCATAACAGACAACAAGGATTTTAAATCTTCTGAATTAAAAGACTATTTGCAACAACGTCCAAACTTTAAAGTCTTCGGATTAATGAAATGGCAGCTATATCTATATAACTGGTCTGGGAAAAATGAAAAGAACTGGATTAACAAACAGTTACGACGAATGGGCGAAGCTCCGGTTGTCTTAGATACCCTTCTGATTGAAGAATCTGAAAAAGAGCTGAAACGTTTCCTATTGAATAAAGGCTATATGCATGCGGAGGTCACACACAATGTAGATACCAGCAAACATAAAAAGGCAACTGTAACTTATCATATTAAAACAGGGGCCCCTTATAGAATAAGGAATTATAATATGAGGTTGGCAGATACACATTTAGACAGTATTGCTAAAATAAAACCTCAAAAGCATTCCTGGCTTTCAACAGCCTTTCGCCCTGTTACTGAAGATTACAACTCTTTGGTAAAAGATAGTGCCTTGTTCGACCGTGATGTTTTAGATATGGAACGTAACAGACTTACCAAGATATTTAGAGAACATGGTTATTATGGATTTAATAAGGATTATCTGACCTATCTGGCTGATAGTTCTTTCAACCAAAATGTGGTTGATTTGGAGATGTACTTAAAACCTTTTAGAAAATCAGATAAAAATGGGAAAATGGTTGAATCAAAACATAAGCCATATTATCTGAATAAAATTACGATTCTGGCTAATTACGATCCGTTACAACCAAAGAGTTATAATGAATCTCTGTTGACGGATACTATAACAGTAGATAATATAGACATTGTTTATAGAAAGAATCAACGATTCATCCGTCCTTCTATTCTCGCCAGATCTGTCTATTTAAATCCAAACCAAAAATATAGTGAGAAAGAAGTGGAACAGACATATTCTTCTTTTACCAGATTCAGTGCGTTAAAAAACACAAATCTTATTTTCGATGATTTTGAAGAAAATGACACGCTGAAATTAAATTGTATTATTCAAACAAGTCCAAGTAAAACCCAAGGATTTGGTATTGATATAGAAGGAACAAACTCTGCCGGAGATTTAGGTTTCGCTTCCAGTTTAAACTATCAGCACCGAAACCTGTTTAAAGGATCAGAGAATTTTACTGCTAAAATCAGAGGCGCTTATGAATCATTGGGCTCTCACGATAATAGTATTGGCAATTATTGGGAAATCGGAGCTGAAACTGGCATTACCTTCCCTCGATTTTTATTTCCTTTTGTCAATAAGAATGTAGCTAAACGTTTAAAAGCAACTACTGAATTTAAAGCCAGCTATAGTTTCCAGACTAGACCGGAATATCAAAGGGCTATTCTTTCCGGTGGATGGAATTACATCTGGCAGGATAGAAATAATACGCAGGCACGACATATCTTTAAAATGATTGATATCAATTATGTTCATTTGCCTAAGATGGATAAAGCATTTGCTGACAGTCTTCCTGAATCAACCCGTCTGTATAATTTCACAGACCAGTTTATTTTAGGAACAGGTTATACATATGCTTTCAGTAATTATACACCTCAAAACAAGTTTCGTAACACTCATTCATTACGTTTCTCTTTTGAAATGGCAGGAAATCTTCTTTATGGAATTTCTAAACTGACTAAACAAGGAAAGAACAAAGATGGTATGTACGAATTGTTTGGTATCCCCTATTCTCAGTTTACCAAAGTAGATTTTGACTTCAGTAAAAGCATGGCTATTGATTACAAAAACAAAGTTGCATATCATATTGGTGTAGGAGTTGGCTATCCTTTTGGAAATACCAAAAAGCTTCCATTCGAACGAAGTTACTTCTCAGGAGGAGCGAACAGTGTAAGAGGATGGTCTGTCAGATCATTAGGTCCAGGAAGTATGGGATTGGAATATGCCAATACTTTTGCCGATCAGATTGGTGATATTCGTCTTGATTTAAATTTGGAATACAGAACTAAATTATTCTGGAAATTCGAATTGGCTGCTTATATAGATGCAGGTAATATCTGGCTTTTCCATTCTGATCCATCCCACCCAAATGGAAATTTTGATTTTTCTCGTTTCTATAAAGAAATAGCTGTTTCTTATGGGTTAGGTATCCGTCTGGATTTCGATTTCTTCCTGCTTCGTTTTGATACTGGTATGAAGGCATACGATCCTCAACAAAGAGGCTCGGACAGATGGGCTATTAAAAATCCCAATTTCAGAACCCACAATGGAAATTTCGCCTGGCACTTTGCCGTTGGTTATCCTTTCTAAGAAATTATATAAAATTACAGTTTGAACCTCCTGTCTTTTTTCAAGAAAAGGTACTTCATATATTTGGAAGAATAATTCAAATATAATATATTTGTACGTAAATACTTTATGTACCAGATACAAATATAATAAAAAAATGAATATTAAACACTTAACAATGGCTGCCATCACAATTATGGCAGTTTCTTCTTGTTCAGAAAACAAGAAGGAATATCCATTCAGAAATCCAGATCTTCCTATAGAAGAACGCGTCGAAGACTTACTTGGAAGATTGACTCCTGAAGAAAAAGTAGGACAAATGATGAATACGACTCCTGCTATTGCACGTTTAGGAATACCTGAATATGATTGGTGGAATGAAGCTTTACATGGTGTCGCCCGTGCAGGAAAAGCAACAGTCTTTCCTCAAGCAATTGCTTTAGCCGCAACTTTTGATGATAATGCAGTTCATGAAACTTTTGATATTGTCAGTGATGAAGCACGTGCTAAATATCACCAATACCAAAGAGACAAAGAATATGACCGCTACAAAGGATTAACTTTCTGGACTCCTAATATTAATATTTTTAGAGATCCAAGATGGGGGCGCGGAATGGAAACTTATGGTGAAGATCCTTATCTAACTTCGCGCATGGGACTTGCTGTTGTAAAAGGTCTTCAAGGTAACGATCCTAAATATTTTAAATCTCATGCTTGTGCTAAGCATTATGCAGTACATAGTGGACCAGAATGGAACAGACACCAGTATAATGCAGAAGTTTCTCCTAGAGATTTATGGACAACTTATCTTCCTGCTTTTGAAACTTTAGTAAAAGAAGGTAAGGTTCAAGAAGTAATGTGTGCTTACAATCGTTTTGAAGGTCAGCCTTGTTGTGGTAGTGACAAACTGCTGATTGATATTCTTCGTAATTCCTGGAATTATGATGAAATCATTCTTTCAGATTGTGGAGCGATCGACGATTTTTGGAGAGAAGGTAGACACGAAACCCATGATAGTCCAGAAAGTGCTTCTTCTGATGCAGTACTACATGGAACAGACTTGGAATGTGGTGGATCTTATCAAGGTTTGATTAAAGCATTGAAAGAAGGAAAAATCAAAGAATCTCAATTAGATGTATCACTTCGCCGTTTGATCAGATCACGTATCGAATTAGGTATGTTCGATCCTGACGAACGTGTACCATTTTCAAAAATACCTTATAGTGTAGTCAGTAGTAAAAAACATGCTGACAAAGCATTGGATATGGCTCGTCAAAGTATGGTTCTTTTAAAGAACAAGAATAATACACTTCCTCTCAAGAAGAATTTGAAGAAAATTGCTATTGTTGGTCCAAATGCGAATGACTCAACTATGTTATGGGCTAATTATAATGGTTTCCCTACTCATACAGTAACTATTCTTGAAGGTATTAAAAATAAGATTCCTGATGCAGAAGTTGTTTATACTTTGGGATGTAATCACACAAATGACTATCTGCTCAAAGAATTAGCACAATGTATCACTTCGGATAAAGGAGAAGGATTTAAATCAGAATTCTTTAACAATCCAGAACTCAAAGGAGAACCTGTACATTCAGGTTTAAACAAAGATATCCATTTCACTACAGGAGGAAATACTCAATTTGCACCAAATGTTAATCTAAAGAATTTCTCAGCAAGATTCGTTGGCGAATTTACATCTCCCGTAACTGGTGAAGTCGAATTTAATCTTGAAGGTGATGATAACTATAAATTATTTATTGGTGACAATAAAGTTATTGAAGGAAATGTTGATAAGAAAACTTATATCTTAAAAGCTAACAAAGGACAAAAATATCCGGTTAAGATTGAATATAATCAGCTTGAAGGTGATGCCCACCTGAATCTGGTAATTGGTATCCGCGAGAAAATAAACTATACTGCAACTGCTAATCAAGTAAAAGATGCAGATGCTATTATCTTTGTCGGAGGTCTTTCTCCAAGACTTGAAGGTGAAGAAATGCCGGTTAAAGTAGAAGGATTTAGAAGTGGAGACCGTTTGAATATTGAAATTCCTAAGGTTCAAAAAGAAATGGTTAAAGCTTTAAAAGCTACAGGTAAACCTGTCATCTACGTTCTTTGTACAGGTAGTGCTTTAGCTTTGAACTGGGAAGATGAAAATTTGGATGCTATTCTGAACGCCTGGTATGGTGGTCAGGAAGCAGGTACAGCTGTTGCTGATATTTTGTTCGGTGATTATAATCCTGGAGGACGTCTTCCTATTACATTCTACAAATCTGCAGATCAGCTACCAGATTTTGAAGATTACAGCATGAAAGGACGTACTTACAGATATATGACTGAAACTCCTCTTTATCCATTTGGATATGGTTTAAGTTATACAACATTCGATTATAAGAATGCTAAATTATCAAAAGGAACTATAGGTAAAGATGAATCTGTAACAGTTACATTAGACATCCAAAACACAGGTAAAACCGATGGTGATGAAGTTGCTCAGATCTATATCAAGAATCCTAACGACCCTAAAGGTCCTCTTAAGAGCTTGAAAGGTTTCAAACGAGTTCATGTAAAAGCAGGAGCCAGTGAATCTGTTAGTTTTGAATTAGAACCAAAAGCATTCTGGTCATTTAACGACGAAACTCAGACAATGGAAGTTCGTCCTGGAAAATATCAGGTTCTTTATGGAAAATCTTCAGCAGATAAAGATTTGAAAACTTTAGACCTTACCATTAAATAAGTAAGATTAGTAAATAGATTGTTGGCAAAAAGAGGGTTTATTTAAATCCTCTTTTTGCTTTTTATAAGGCATACATATCAAAAACCAAAATCTTTATATCATTTTTACAATATGCCATTCTATTATTTTTATTTATTTTGTAGATACTAATATTTGTAAAAGACACATACGTTATGAAGAAAATCAAATTAACAAGTTTCTTACTATTCATTTTAATTAATCTTTCGCAAGCTCTTCCACTGAAAGTCGTTAATTTAACCTGTGAAGAGAACACCAATCCTTTAGGTGTAGACAAAGAAAATCCGCTTTTAAGCTGGCAACTGGATTCGAATGAAAAGAATCAATACCAAAAAGCTTATGAAATCATGGTTTCGACTGATGCACAAAAGCTTTTACAGGGCAAGGCTCTTGTCTGGAAAAGTGGGTATGTAAAAAGTGATGAAAGTCTGTTCATCCCATATTCGGGAAGAAAGTTGAAACCTTTTACCAGATATTACTGGAAAGTCAGAGCGTATAATCAGAATAACGAAGTTTCTGAATGGAGCGATATTGCCTGGTGGGAAACATCCATGTTAAAAGCGGAGGACTGGAAAGCAGAATGGATTTTCGATGGAAGTAAAGCTCCGGAAAATGAAGATGATTTTTATAAAGACAATCCGGCACCTCAATTCCGTAAGACTTTTAATGTAGATCAGAAGATAAAAAGTGCCAGATTATATATTGCAGGAATTGGTTATTATGAAGCAAGTCTGAATGGTGAAAAAATTGGAGACCATGTTTTGGATCCTGGATGGACTAATTATGATAAGGAAATTCTCTATAGTACATACGACGTCACTAAACAACTGAAAAGTGGCAACAATTGTATTGGTGTTATTCTTGGTAATGGATTCTATAACCCACAGCCAATGCCAATCTTTAAAAGACTTCGTGACTTTCTGACTATTGGACAACCTTGTCTGAAAGCTCAATTATTAATTACTTATCAGAACGGAAAACAGGAAACCATCTATACGGATGAAAGCTGGAAATTCAATTATGGCCCTATCATTCGTAATAACGTTTATTTCGGAGAACGCTATGACGCCCGAGAAGAATTAACAGGATGGAATACTACTGAATACAATGACAATAACTGGAAACAGGCAATTTTAGTTGTAAATCCTCCTAAAGGTGTTTTAAGAACACAGATGCAACCTCCTATCCGTATACGTGAGGTGATTCATCCTAAAAGAATGACCGAAACCCGAAGAGGTGAATTCGTTATCGATATGGGGCAGAACTTTGCCGGAGTTGCCAGAATCAAAGTAAAAGGTCCGAAGGGAACCAGAATCACTCTTCGCTATGGTGAAGATGTTTATTCTGATGGAAGTTTGAATGTTATGACTTCTGTTGCCGGACAACATAAAACGGTCTGGAATGCTAATCAGGAAAAACCGGGAGCGCCTCAAACAGCCTGGCAGGAAGATTCTTATGTTTTAAAAGGTGAAGGAGATGAAATATGGTCTCCTCGTTTTACCTTCCATGGATTCAGATATGTAGAAATCACCGGCTGGCCTGGCAGACCAACCTTGGATAATATTGAAGGATTACGTCTTTGCTCTGATTTGGAACCTACCGGAGATTTCTCCAGTTCAAACGAACTATTGAACAAACTTCACAAAATGATCGATTATACTTTCTTGAGTAATGTATTCAGTGTTGAATCTGATTGTCCGGCTCGGGAAAAATTCGGATATGGTGGAGATATTGTAGGAGTTTCTCGTACATATTGCTACTTCTATAACATGCGTAATTTCTATACAAAGGCAATTCGCGACTTTGGTAACGACCAACGTCCTTCTGGAGGTTTCACTGAAACTGCTCCGTATAATGGTATTGGTGATTTTGGTACAGGTGCAAAAGGTGTAGGTCCTATCGGATGGCAATTGGCTTTCGGATTTTTACAGAAACAGCTTTATGATTATTATGGTGATAAACGTATTGTTACCGACTATTATCCATTATTAAAAAAACAAGTAGAATATCTTACTTCCGAATCAAAAGATTTCATTATCGACCGCTGTATCAACGATCACGAAAGTCTGGACAAAAGAATTCCCGCTTTGTTTGCAACAGCACATTTCTACCATCATGCTATTCTTATCAGAGAATTCGCTCAGATCTGTAATCTGAAAAACGATTTTCAGAAGTATGACCAACTTGCTAAAAACATCAAAAATGCCTTTATCAAGAATTTTGTAAATACTCAAAACGGATGTATTGGTAATCGTACACCAGCGGAACAGGCATTTGGTATTTTCTACGGACTTATTCCTGATGGATTAAAAGATAAAGTAATCGAACAACTTTATGCTTCCATAGCCGAACGAGATTATCATATCACTTCAGGTATATTCGGAACTCCTGTCCTGCTTACTGTATTAAGTGACTTGAACAGAAATGACATCGCTTATAAAATTGTTACACAAAAGGATTTTCCAGGCTGGGGACATATGATCAATTCAGGCGCTACAACAATTTGGGAAACCTGGAAATATTCTGATAATACTTATTCTCAAAACCATCCGATGTTTGGAAGTGTCGGTGAATGGATGTATCAGTCATTAGGAGGTATCAAATCTGGAGCTCCCGGATTTAAGGAAATTATCATCAAGCCTCAGCCTGCTAAAGATTTGAAATGGACAAAATGTTCTTACAATTCTGTCAGAGGAAAGATTGTCAGCAACTGGAAAGTGGAAAATGGCGTTTATAAACTTTCTGTCACAATTCCAGCTAATACGAAAGCCAAAGTTTATATTCCATCCTCTAGTAACCAGATCAAAGAAAATGGAAAATCAGTTTCGCAAGATTCTAATATCAAAGTGATGGGTGAAACTGATGGTTTCTGTTGTCTGGAAGTTGCATCAGGTACATATAACTTTGAAAGCAAGATTTCTAACTAATTAATATTCAGAACAAAATATTCATAGAAACATGTAGACAAAAAGGTCAAAGCTTTTTGTGAAAAGGTCAAAGCTTTTAAAAAAAAGGCCAAAGCTTTTCTACAAACG